>CAYTPJ010000008.1:0-31410 GCA_964439755.1 uncultured Oscillospiraceae bacterium | reverse complement strand
TGAATTATTCAGCTGTACGAACAACTGCGCCAGCGCCAACGGTACGGCCGCCTTCACGAATAGCGAAACGGAGACCAGCTTCGATAGCGATAGGAGTGATGAGTTGAACTTCCATTTCAACGTTGTCACCAGGCATAACCATTTCAGTGCCAGCTGGCAATGTGATGGTGCCTGTTACGTCTGTTGTACGGAAGTAGAACTGTGGACGATAGTTGTTGAAGAATGGGGTATGACGGCCGCCTTCTTCCTTCTTCAATACGTACACTTGGCCGAAGAAGTGGGTGTGGGGCTTGATTGTGCCGGGCTTTGCCAAAACTTGGCCACGTTCGATTTCTGAACGTTGGATACCACGGAGCAAAAGACCTACGTTGTCGCCAGCTTGTGCATCGTCCAAGAGCTTGTGGAACATTTCAACGCCTGTTACAACAACGCTTCTTGGTGCTTCCATTAAGCCAACCAATTCCACTGTGTCAGATACTTTGATTGTACCACGTTCGATACGACCAGTAGCAACTGTACCACGGCCTGTGATGGAGAATACGTCTTCAACAGGCATAAGGAAAGGCTTGTCTGTTGCACGTTCTGGTGTAGGAATATAGCTATCTACTGCGTCCATGAGCTCATAGATGCATGCGCATTCAGGAGCATTCTTGGGGTCAGTACCGCCGTTTTGCACATATTCAAGTGCTTTCAAGGCAGAACCCTTGATGATTGGAATGTCATCACCAGGGAAATCATAGCTGCTCAACAAGTCACGAACTTCCATTTCAACGAGCTCTAAGAGTTCTTCGTCATCCATCAAGTCTGTCTTGTTCATGAATACTACGATGTAAGGTACGCCAACCTGACGTGCGAGCAAGATGTGCTCACGAGTCTGGGGCATGGGGCCGTCAGGAGCAGATACGAGCAAGATTGCGCCGTCCATCTGAGCAGCACCGGTGATCATGTTCTTAACATAGTCGGCGTGACCAGGGCAGTCAACGTGTGCATAGTGACGGGTTTCTGTTTCATATTCAACGTGGGAAGTGTTGATCGTGATTCCACGTGCTTTTTCTTCAGGAGCCTTGTCAATTTCATCATACTTCATAGCCTGTGCACCGCCGCCTGCGGACAGTACCATGGTAATTGCAGCTGTTAATGTGGTCTTGCCGTGGTCAACGTGACCGATTGTACCGATGTTTACGTGTGGCTTGTTACGCTCAAAATGTGCCTTAGCCATTGGAATCGTCCTCCTCAAAATGTTACTACTAAGCAAATCTTTGATTATAGCGCGGCAATGTCTGCGCTATAGATGGAGCGGGTGATGGGAATCGAACCCACGTGACCAGCTTGGGAAGCTGGAGCTCTGCCATTGAGCTACACCCGCATACAGCATAATTGTAGACAATTTTTTGTCATTTGTCAAGCATTATTTTTAAAAAAATCATGTTTTTTTGGATTTTTTTATATTTTGTGCAAAATTTTGTGCAAATATACGTTTTTTGATTTGAAAAGATAAAAATACTGTGCGCAAATATGCTTTGATTGTTTGAGGCGCAAGGAAATTTCACATGCGCCTCAAACAAAATACAAAGTTAGAACTTAAAGTCGGGCTTTCTTGGGTTTTGCAATTGGATGACATAGTCATTTGCGCCTGTGGTGGATATTTTTACCGTGCCATCTACAAAAGTGTGGTACAAGTCAATGCCCTTTTTTTGGAATTTTTGGCATAGGGCAAGGTTTTGGATGGAATTGCACGTCATAACGGCAATTTTTGGGTCAACTGCTTTTCTAAAGGTTAAGGAAGAAGACGTTGTGTCTCCGTGGTGGTTGACTTTTAATACATCTGCTTTGAGTGCCCCTTCAGCATTTGCACTCACCACATCTTTTTCCCCTTTTACGTACAAATCCCCTGCGAACAAGAAGGAAGAAGTGCCATACATAATTTTCATTACAAGAGAATGGTTGTTGACAAACTGTGTGCTTGCTTTTGGGTAATCGGCAGGGTATTCAACGTCCAACGTGGGGGATAAAATGTCTATTTGAACGTGTGCACCAAGGGTTAAAGAATCCCCCTTAGAAAGGATCACGTGCTCTAAATCGTGTGCCTTTAAGGTGTTTAAAAAGAGCATGTTGGTGGCAGTGTCGTATTTTATGGTAGAAGTGTACACAGCGCCTATTTTAAAATTGTCCATCACTTGAGGCATCCCCCCCACATGGTCAATATGAGGGTGTGAGGCAACGAGCATGTCTATTTTTTTTATGCCAATTTTTTTTAATTGTTCCACCACGGTTTTGCCTGCCGTGGGTTCGCCTGCATCGATGAGCATGGTAAACCCATCGGGCGTGCGTATCAAGGCGCAATCGCCTGATTTTTCACCGTTTGTCGTGTCCATGCCGATGAACCATACAGCAAGCTCATTGTCTTTATTTTGCGTATACACGCTGTTTTCTTCTGCGAAAGATACAGAATAAAAGCTGAACAGGAGTGCCAAAATCAGCAGGAAGGAGAAGATTTTATTCTTTTTCATATACACACCTCTTTTAAAAAATGGAGGTCACACAAGGTACGTGCAACCTCCATGGGTAGATTATTTCATAGCGGCTTTGCTCATGCCTGTCATGATGTATTTTTGAAGGATGAGGAAAAGGAACACGATGGGCAAAATGCCCAACACAGCGCCTGCCATGATTTCGTTATAGTTGGATGTTTCGAGGCCTGCAAAGGTCTGCCTTAAATAGGTAATACCTACGGCAATGGTGCGCTTAGAGTCTGTCGTGGTAATCATTTTGGGCCAGAAATAGCTGTTCCAACCGTTGATAAAGGTGAGAATGCTGAGCGTAATGAGCGTAGGAGCGCACATGGGGCAAAGCACGTGAATGATGGAGCCAATTCTGCCCATGCCGTCCATTCTGCCTGCTTCTAAATAGCTATTATCCACCGACATAAACGCTTGACGGAGCATAAAGATAAAGTAAGCAGATACGAGGTTGGGCACGATCAGCCCTGTAAATGTGTTGAGCCAACCAAGACGTGATGTCATGACGTAAATTGGAATGAAAGTGACTTGGAAAGGCACCATCAATGCCCCTAAAACGAGGAGAAAAAAGAAGTTTTTAAGGGGGAAAGAGCCTTTGCTAAAGCCGTAAGCAGCGAGGATGCCAATGATGAGTTCCCCTGCCATGATGAACAGTGTGGTCACCAATGTGTTGTAAAAATACAGCCCAAAAGGTGCACGCTGGAGCACGTTGGGGTAGTTTGCAAAATAGAAGTTGGTGGGCCACAAAGTGGGTACAGGGTTTAACAATTCTTCGCTTGTTTTAAAGGAAGAAATGAGCATCCAGTAAATGGGAAAGAGCATAATGAGCGTGAGGGAAATGGCAGTTGCGTATTGGAGCACAACACGGAATTTTCTAAAAAAGAGTTGCTTTTTTAAATCACGCTGAATAATGGGGGAAATAAAGCGCATGTACGACAGGCACACGACAACAATACCCAAAACAATGCTTGCAATGGTAAAAAACGTGGTGCGAGATTTGGCCAAAGAGGACAGCGCTTGATTGATTTCGTAGGGCGTTGTTTCGGGGGTTACAGTGTGCATTACAGCGTTGTATTGAACAACACCGACAACACCCAACACGAGCAATACCACGGCACCAATGAGCAGGAGCATCATGATGTCAAACCAACCCGATTGACGCATTCTTAAAAGATGGTTTTCTTTTTTCATTTGATTTTCGCTCCTTTCTTACTGGTCGTAGTTTGCATTTCTGTTGGAATATTTCATTGTGATGGCTGTGCAAATGAGCAATATCACAAAGAAAACAACAGAAGTGGTGGCAGCACGGTCAATTCTAAAATCCGTAAATGCCAAGTTGTAAATCCATTGCACCATTACGTTGGTAGCTTTGCCTGGACCACCTTGTGTCATAACGTCAACAGACTGGAAAACCTTCATGCTGGCGATGAATGTGGTGACAAACAAAAACACAGTGGTGGGTGCCAAAAGGGGCACAGTGATAAAACGGAAACGCTGTACGCCGTCTGCACCGTCAATGGAGGCAGCTTCATAATAATCGGAGGGAATGCCTTTCATAGCAGACAAGTAGATCATCATGCCATACCCTGTCACTCTCCATATCGTGAGGAACAAAACGCCTGTGAGCGCTGTGTTTTCTTGGTTGAGCCAGTTGGGCCCTTCGATGGAAAAAGCAGAGAGCATGTGGTTTAAAATACCATGTTCGCCATGCAAAATCCAAATGAACACGATGGCGCTTGTGGACACAGCGATGTATTTGGGCATAAACACCATGGTGCGCATGGCATTAAAAGAGCGTGACATACGGTTAAAGAGCAATGCAAGGAGCATGCCCCCTGT
The DNA here is from genome assembly GCA_964439755.1 of uncultured Oscillospiraceae bacterium. Classification (GTDB taxonomy): domain Bacteria; phylum Bacillota; class Clostridia; order Christensenellales; family Aristaeellaceae; genus CAYTPJ01. The sequence continues at coordinate 27,052 of CAYTPJ010000008.1, read as the reverse complement.
TAAAGTGAACACGATTTCCCACAATGTGTAGGTAGCAGTTACTTTAAGGGATTGAACAAAATATTTAAAACCAGAGCCGTCAAACAGCCATTTGTAGTTTTTAATGCCTACAAATTTATATTTATCACTGCCCATTTTCATATTGGTAAAGCTTATTCTAAGCAAATCGGCAATAGGATAATACACAAACAAAAGGAAGAACAAGAGTGCAGGGACGATGCACAAAAAGTCCTTGTACCGTTCAGAGGGCAGAGCATAACGCATCACACCCAAAAGGGCAAAGGCAACGCCAAACATGAATATGATGATGGAGGTTTTAAATACTTCGCTTAAAAAGCCCAGTGTGCCTGGAATGTTTTCGCCAAGAGAACGGGCAGTTTCTCTGGCTTCCTTGATTTCTTCGTACAAATCTTGGTTGACTACACGCAAGTCATTGACAGCATAGCCGTATGATCCTAAAACCATGAGGCATATGCCGATGACTGTTAAAATAATAGCAAAAACAACTGTCGCTTTGGTGCGCCTGATGGGGAGCTTTGCGTGCTTTAGAGTGTTGGTGACCATAAAAAATACCTCAAAATTCTAAGCATTATGGCAGTTTTTTAAAGAAAATGAAAGTAGGGTAGGTGCACTATAAAAGGGATTTTTTACCATCCTTTTATAGCTTGATAAGGGGAACATAAATGAATATGTTCCCCCAAATAACCTTTTAAATTGTGCTGAAAAAAGCTTACTCGTCTTCTAAGATTTCGTTTACTTCTTCAACGAGTTCGTCCAATGTATCTTGAACGGGTGCGCCTTCAATTAAGATGGAGGCAAGGCCATCACGCCAAAGCTTTGCAATGGTGTCATAAGCAGGATGTTGGTCACGTGGGTTGATCCACTGTGCCATGGACACAACAGCTTCCATAGCTGGTTTGCGTTCCAAGTATTCGTTGTATTCAGGTGTGCCCTGCACGCTCTGTCTTGTGGGGAAATAACCAGTTTTGTCTGCCCAGTAGAGGTTGATTTCAGGGCTGCAAAGGAATTCAAGCAATTTCCAAGCTGCGTTCTTTTGAACTTGGGAAGCCTTTTGAGGAATGAGAAGCACAGCGCCGCCTACTTCGCTCTTGAAAGTAGCGTTGTCGTTGCCACCTGGGCTCCAGCACATGCCAACTTCAAAGTTGTCGCCAACTAAGATGTCTTTATATGTGTTGTAAAGAGAAGATGTGTGGAATACGCTGAAAGCGCCCTGATCTGCGAACAATTGACGCATGTCAGAAGAGGAGTTGGTGCCGTATGCAAAGTATGCATAGCCCTTGTCACACCATTCTTTGAGCTTGTTGGTGATTTGGGCAGCTACTTCGCCGTTTAAATCACTTGTGTTGGTGTCACGATCGATGACTTTAACGCCGTTGTTTTTGAACAACATTTCAAAGTACCAATAGTCCCAACCTGCAAAGATGGTACCATAACGCTTGGTGGTGCCGTCTTCGTTGAAGATGGTGGCTTTTTTGAGGAACTCGTCCATTTCAGCAACAGTTTTAGGCATTGCAATCTGTTCAGCATCAGCAGCTGTTTTGTTGTAATACATAACCTGTGTAGAAATGATGTAAGGCAAGCAGATTTGTTCGCCATCATAGCTGGTGGAAGCGATCAAGCCTTCGCCAAAATCTTGTACATCAAACTTGGATGCGTCAATGTATTTTGCGAGGGGTTCGCAGATGCCCTGTGCACCGTATGCAGCAGGATAAGAGGTGTTGGCGATACAAAGAGCAGGTACGTTGTCAGCAGTGACAGCGCTCATCAACTTGGTGTTGATATCTTTGTAAGAGCCTTGATAAATAGCGTTTACAGTAATCAATGGGTTTTCTTCCATGAATTTGGTCAACATAGCGTTCATGGGTTCGGTGAATTGTTCTTCATGGCTGTGCCAGAATTCGATGGTGATGGGTTCTTTGACCTCAAAGGGATTGTCTTCTGCCAAGGAGATGGAGGAGATGCTCAACATCATTACGAGGGCGAGGAGCATTGCGAGGGTCTTTTTCATTTGGTCAGTCCGTCCTTTCTTATTTGTTCTTTATTCGTCTTTTAAAAAGCTTTTTGCCTTTTAAAACGACTGCATCACATTTTTCAATGTGATAGAACCGAAGTAAAATGGGAGACAGAGAAAAAGCGTACATTTTTTAGGGTTTGCAAAAAAATGTTAATATTGGGAACATTTCTATTGTATTATACAACACAAAAACCCAACTGTCAAGCTATTTCTTTTAAATTTGACAAATTTAGTAAATTTACTTTAAATGTATCCACTTTTGTGTGGACAAAAAGTATGATATACTTTTTTTGTAAAATAAAAAAGCGTTTTTGTGTAAAGTTCGTGTCAATTCTTCAAATAGCAATTGACGAAGAAAAGCCTTTGATGGTATAATAAAAAAGCCTTTCTTGTGCATTTTTTTGTATAAAAAGAAAGGAAAATGGAGGGTGTATATACATTGGAACAGACTTTGTTAGAAACGGACATCAGCAGGAGTTTACAGCGCACTTTTCGCAAGGAAATTTGGCGTAAGTTCATAAAAGCTGTGAAGGATTATGCACTCGTTGAGGAAAATGACCACATTGCCGTGTGTTTGTCAGGGGGGAAAGACTCTCTGTTGCTCGCTTGCTTAATGCGTGAGCTTGAAAAGTATTCGGAGGTGCCTTTTAAAGTATCTTATTTGACGATGGATCCGGGGTATACAGAGCAAAATAATGTCATAATACAGCAGAATTTTGAACGCTTGCATTTGCATCCTGTGTGCTTTAAAAGCCCGATATTTGAAACGTTGGATAGCGTGGATAAATCTCCTTGTCATGTGTGCTCTGCCATGCGCAGAGGGTATCTATATAAGGAAGCGAAAAAGCTTGGGTGCAACAAAATTGCATTGGGGCACCATTTGGATGACGTGGTGGAAACTGTGCTCATCAGCTTGCTCTATGGTGGTGAATATAAAACGATGATGCCAAAATTATTGAGCAAAAACTACCAAAATATGGAGCTTGTTCGCCCTCTATATTTGGTGCGTGAAAAAGACGTGGTTTTGTGGAAAGAATTTATAGGGTTAGAAGGCGTAACATGTGCTTGTGGTGTGACCAAAAAAGAGGATGGGGGCAAGCGAAAAAGGGTGAAAGATTTAATTGCTGTGCTTGAAAAAGAAACGCCTCCTGTGATTGGCAATATCTTTAGCAGTTTAGAACACGTCAATTTGACCACGATTTTGGGGTATAAGGTGAACAGCAGTGCAGAGGTGACACAAGTAAAACTATCCGAAGAAAGTTTGTAAAAAAAGAATTTCCTATTAAATATGCCTTAAAACACATTGTGTGGTTGACAAATGTAACTTTAAGAAGTACAATTGTAAATGGCTAAAATTTACATGAAAAGGTGAAGGAAAATGGATAGATTAAATGCTTCTATTGTTCAAAAAACAGACAGACCAGTGGTTATGATGCAGTTTGGTGAAGGCAATTTCTTGCGTGCTTTTGCCGATTATATGGTGGATATTTTAAATGAAAAAACGGATTTTAATGGCAGTGTGGTGATTGTGAAGCCCATTGAAAGAGGGGATATCTCTGCTTTTAAAGCGCAAGATTGCTTGTATACCGTGATGCTCAGAGGGCTTGTAAATCAAAAAAAGAGCGTGCAAACACGCCTTGTAACTTCTGTAAAAGAAGTGATAGACCCTTTTAATGAATATGAAAAATATCAGGCACTTGCGCAGTGTGACACGTTGCGTTTAGTTGTTTCAAACACCACTGAAGCAGGCATTGTGTTCGATGAAGAAGACGATATCACTTTGTGCCCTCCAAAGAGTTTCCCTTTAAAGCTCACCAAGTTTTTATATGAAAGAGCAAAACATTTTGACTTTGATGTGTCTAAAGGGCTTGTGATGCTCCCTGTGGAATTGATTGACGACAATGGCTTAAAGCTCAAAGAATGTGTGCTCAAACACATTGAGAAGTTTGCACTGGGTGACAAATTCTTGCAGTGGGTCAACCAAGGTTGCGTGTTTACATCCACATTGGTGGATCGTATTGTGACAGGGCGTGTGCAGGACGAAAATGAGAGAAATGACATTTTTAATACCTTGGGGTATCAGGATGATTTGCTCGTTACAGCAGAGCCTTTTGGGCTTTGGGTGATTGAAGGGCCTGAAAGCTTAAAAGCAGAGTTGCCCTTTGAAAAAGCAGGTTTACCCGTTGTGTTTACAGACAATCAAAAGCCCTACAAGGAAAGAAAAGTGCGTATTTTAAACGGTGCACACACTTCTTTTGTGCCCATGGCATTTTTAATGGGGCATGATACCGTGCTTCAAAGTATGCAGGATGACAGAGTGAACGCATTTATCAAGCACACTTTGTTTGATGAAATCATCCCCACATTGTCTTTGGATAAAAAGGATTTGGAAATGTTTGCAAACGCTGTGTTGGAGCGCTTTAGCAACCCCTTTATTCAACATCAATTGCTTTCTATCACGTTAAACTCCGTGTCTAAATTTACAGCACGTTGTCTAAAGAGCCTTTTGATGTATCAAGACAAAATGCAGCAACTGCCACAGCACTTGACTTTTTCACTGGCTGCCCTCATTGCTTTTTATAACGTACAAGAAAAAGGCGAAGGGTGCTTGATGGGTGAGAGAAATGGTATGCCTTACAAGGTGGTGGACGACCCAAAAGTACTTGACTTCTTCTATCAAAATAAGGCAGATGATGCAAAGACCTTGTGCCAAAAAGTGCTTCAAAACACCTCCTTTTTTGGCAGTGATTTAACAGAAGTACAAGGGCTTTTGAAAGACGTTACATTGTATTTAACAGAAATTCAAAATTCGTCCATGATAGATGCTGTGCAAAAATACTTTGGTTAATAGAAGGTTTTAAAAGGATAAGATATGCAAAAAATATGTAAAATAAATGCAATGGACAATGTGTTTGTTGCTCTTTCCCCTCTAAAACAAGGAGAAACTGTATGCGTGGAGGGGCAAAATATAACCCTTCAAGCAGACATTTTAAAAGGGCACAAAGTGGCGCTTCAAGACATTTTAAAAGGGGCGCAAGTGGTCAAATACGGTGCCCCCATTGGTACAGCCACGCAGGATATTTTAAAAGGGGCACATGTGCATGTGCACAATGTGAAAACCACTTTAGATGAGAAAAAAGCGTATGCGTACCACAAAGTGCCAGAGCAAAACACGCAAAAAAGCGTTCAAAACACACGCTTTTTTATGGGCTATGCACGTAAAAATGGGCAAGTGGGCATCCGAAACGATTTGCTCATATTGCCCACTGTGGGGTGCGTGAATGGCATTGCCAAAGCACTGCAACAAAAAATGCAGGTGGAGAGTCAAAAGCATGGCATCAAAACGCTCGCACTCTGCCACCCTTATGGGTGCTCGCAGTTGGGGCAGGATGAACAAAACACAGTCAAAGTGTTGAGTGCGCTTGCGCAAAATGCCAACTATGGGGGCGTGCTCATTTTGGGCTTGGGCTGTGAAAATAGTGGGGTGGACAAGTATAAGGCGCTCATTCCAGAAAGCATGAAAGCGCATATTTACTTTATGGTAGCGCAAGAGGAAGAAGACGAAATAAAAAAAGGCACAGAACTTTTAACAGACCTTTTGAGTGCGATGAAGCATCAAAAAAGAGAAAAATGCCCTTTGTCCTCCCTTATTGTGGGGCTTAAATGTGGGGGGAGCGATGGACTGAGTGGCATCACGGCAAACCCCTTGATTGGCTTGTTCAGCGATGAAATGGTACAAAATGGGGGCACCACGATACTCACAGAAGTGCCTGAAATGTTTGGGGCAGAACAGTCGCTCATGAATCGGTGCGAGACAGAAGCGCTCTATTTAGACACAGTACATATGGTGGAAAATTTTAAACAGTACTATATGGATTATGGTGTGCCCTGCTATGAAAACCCTTCGCCAGGCAATAAAAAAGGGGGCATCACTACACTCGAGGATAAGTCCTTAGGGTGCACACAAAAATCAGGTACAACGCTTGTAAAAGGCGTGTTGCAGTATGGCGATCGGGCAACAAAAAAAGGGCTGAACTTACTCAGTGCGCCAGGCAATGACTTGGTGGCAACCACAGCGCTCGCCGCCAGTGGCGCAAACCTCGTACTCTTTTCAACGGGCAGAGGCACGCCTTTTATGGGGCCTGTACCTACTGTCAAAATATCTTCTAACAGGGAAATATGCAAGTTTAAAACAACGTGGATTGACTTTGATGCCAATGACATGATAGAAGAAGATAAAAAAACGCAAGTGCAAGAAGATTTTATCCAGTACATTCTGTCTGTCGCTTCGGGAGAAGAAACAAAGGCAGAAAAGAACAATTATTACGACATTGCGATTTTTAAAACGGGTGTCACATTATAAAGTAGAAAGAGGAAAATGACATGCAATATCCCAACCTTACGGAAAAATTAGGCTTTATCTGCGACATGGACGGTGTCATCTACCACGGCAATAAATTGCTCGACCATGTCAAAGAGTTTGTAGAATTTTTACAGAAAGAAAACAAGCGTTTTTTGTTTTTGACCAACTCCAGTGAACGTTCGCCTTTAGAGCTGGCGCAGAAATTAGAGCGTTTGGGGCTGTCCGTGTCCGAGGACCATTTTTACACAAGTGCGCTTGCAACTGCACGCTTTGTGACCAACCAAATGCCACATTGCTCTGCATACGTGATTGGGGCGCCAGGGCTGTTTAACGCATTGTATGAAGCAGGGGTGACGATGAATGACGTAAACCCCGATTATGTGATTGTGGGGGAAACTTCTTCCTATAATTATGACATGATTAACCGTGCAGCAGAGTACGTAAGAAAAGGCGCACGCTTAATTGCCACCAACTCGGACTTGACAGGCCCTTCTGAAAATGGCTTGATCCCTGCATGCCGTGCGCTGTGTGCCCCCATTGAATTGGCAAGTGGGCACAAAGCGTATTACGTGGGCAAACCCAATGCATTGATGATGCGCACAGGGCTGAAACTCTTGGGTGTGCACACAGCAGATGCTGTGATGATTGGGGACAATATGGAAACGGATATTTTGTCAGGCATTGAGGCAGGCATGGACACTGTGCTCGTGTTGTCCGGGTGCACACAGCACAAGGATTTGGATAAATATCCCTATCGCCCCAGCTATGTTTTAAACGGTGTAGGCGATATTATACTGTAATACAGAATATTTACTTTACAAAAAGACAAAATATTGCTATAATGAATTGGAAAATTCGGCAGAGGATGAAGGTTTTTTGTTATGAAATGTCAAGCTTGTAATTGTGCAGAGAGCAAAGTAGTGGATTCACGCCCCACAGATGATGGCAACAGCATTAGAAGGCGCAGAGAGTGCATCCAGTGTGGGAGGCGCTTTACCACGTATGAAAAAATTGAGCAACAACAGCTTTTGGTGATCAAAAAAGATATGTCCAGAGAGTTGTTTGACGCACAGAAATTGCGCAGTGGCATCATTGCGGCTTGCCATAAACGCCCTGTGTCTGCCTCGGATATTGAAAATATCGTTCGCACAGTGGAGCAAATGGCGTATAATTCTTTGCAGGAAGAAATTACCACCAAGCGCATTGGGGAGCTCGTGATGGAGGAACTGCACAAGCTGGATGATGTGGCATATATTCGCTTTGCCTCTGTGTATCGCCAGTTTACAGACTTGCCTACGTTTATGAAGGAAATGAGCTCTATGCTGAATAAAAAGGATTAAAGCATAGAAATAGAGCGCATGTAAAAGCCTTTTCTCTTATGGAGAGGCTTTTTTGTTGCAATTATTTAAGAAATATGTTATAAAAGGTAAAAATGTGGTATATTGCATGTAGAACAAAAAAACGCAAGTTTTTAGATCAAAAGAAGGAGGAAACACATTTTGAAAAAATACATTTGCACAGTATGTTCCTATGTGTACGATGAAGAAAAGGGAAGCCCTGAACAAGGCATTGCGCCCGGCACCCCTTTTTCTCAATTGGACGACAATTATGTGTGCCCTATTTGTGGGGCATCTAAGGCAGAGTTTAAAGACATGCAGGAGGAAAAGCAGGAAAGCACCCCTTCTTTTCAAATGCCTTTAGAGCATGAAGAAGATTTGACAGAGCTTTCTACCCTCGAACTCTCCGTCATCTGCTCCAATTTGGCGAAGGGCTGCGAAAAGCAGTGCAAGCACAAGGAAAAAGAGGCTTTCTTTACATTGGCTGAGTATTTTAAGCACATGGGGAGCGCTACACAAACAGAGGTGGATGTGGAAAAATTATCCCAAGCGATGGCGCAGGATTTGGACACGTATTTGCCTTATGCCTCAGAGTGCGCCCAAAAAGATAGAGGCGCTCTGCGTGCCCTCGTGTGGAATGAAAAAGTTACACGCATATTGAATGCACTCCTCAACAGATACAAAAAAGAGGGGGACAATATGTTGAAAAATACAGGTGTGTACGTGTGTTCCATCTGTGGTTTTGTGTATGTGGGTGACACGCTCCCCGAAGTGTGCCCTGTGTGCAAAGTGCCCAATTTCAAGTTTATCAAAGTGTAAGGAGGAAATGACATGAATAGAAGTTTTGCCGTCCGTAATATCAGGCTGTGCACCAAAGATTGCCTGTGCTTATATGTATGTAAAACAGGCGCAACGGACACGGAAAATAGCATAATCGATGTGGATAAGTGCATCGGCTGTGGCGCATGTGCACAGGCATGTCCCTCTAAAGCCATCTCTATGGTGCCTTATGAATATCCCAAGCAACAACCACATGAAGAAAAGGTGGTGCAAGCGCTGGACACGCTCTCTTTGAGCAAGCGCAAGCAGGAGAATATGACGAATGGTTTGCAAAATAAACTGTTCCAAGCTTTTCACATGTCCAATCGTATTATGGGCGAAGATTTGGCAAGAGAAACACGCTACATGATTCCTCAAAGCGAGGAAACCAAAGCGCTGCTCTTGTCCCTTCAAGACAAAGTTCAGGACGCAAAAGCGCAAGAAGCACTCAAAACATTACAACAATCTTTTAAGGTGGAAAATAAGGAGGAAAACAAAATGGAAAAATATCGTTGCACTGTGTGTGGGTACATTCATGAAGGGCCTTTGCCAGCAGATTTTAAGTGCCCCAGATGCAAACAGCCTGCCTCTGTGTTTGTAAAAATGGAAGAAGAAAAAACAGAAAAAGCAAACAAATATGCAGGCACAAAGACGGAAAAGAACTTGATGGAAGCTTTTTCGGGCGAGAGCCAAGCGAGAAACAAATATACCTATTTTGCCAATGTTGCCAAGAACGAAGGGTATGAACAGCTGACTGAACTCTTTTTAAAGACAGCACGCAATGAGCAAGAACATGCACGCCTTTGGTTTGAGGAGTTGGGGCATTTGGGCAACACGGAAGAAAATTTGCTCCAAGCAGCAGAAGGTGAAAACTATGAGTGGACGGATATGTACGACCGTTTTGCCAAAGAAGCAGAGGCAGAAGGGTTCCCCGAACTCGCTGCACGCTTTAGACGGGTTGCACTCATTGAAAAAGCACACGAAGCACGCTACCGTGCCCTTTTGGACAATGTGAAAATGAAAAAGGTGTTTGAAAAAGGGGAAGAAACGATGTGGGAATGCCGTGTGTGTGGCCACCTTGTGATGGGCAAAAAAGCACCCGAAGTGTGCCCCGTGTGTTCCTTTAGTCAGAGCTATTTTGAAGTGAGAAAAGAAAACTACTGAGAAAACTTGTACATAATGTGAATATAAAAATCGCACACAGCGCGCAATGCCTTGTGTGCGATTTATTTTGATGAATTTTATTCTGTTTTGGGTGTTTCTGTCGTTTTGGGGGCTTCTGTTACAGCAGGGGTTTCTGTAATTGCAGGGGTGTCTGTTGCACTTGCACCGTCCGTAGAAAGGGGCACAATGCTTGTGCCATACAGCGCCTTGAGTTCATCCAACCTTTTGGTGATGAACGTTAAAATGTCCATGGAGAAAGTGGCACGCCCTTCTTGGTCTAATTCGTCAATGAACTGTGCATTTTGTTGCGCTTTTTCTAACAGCGTGAGGGGCCATGGGCGCACGGTTTTGCCACTCAAGGTGCATGTGATTTTGCCATCAGACACTGTGTCTTTGACAACGCAAGTGCTGTCTATATACGTGATGGAAGATACAGCAGAGCTTTTGGAGTGAATGACTGCGTCCAAATCAAAGGAAATGGGGTTAAACGCATCTTCCTTTAAAGGCTTGATGAGCAAAGTGGCATCATAAGTGCGTGCCCAGCGTTCGTTAAACGCATCGGCTGTGTCCACAGGGGGAGCATACATGAGTTGGAAAGACACACCCTGTTCTTTGCCTTTTTGCGTATAGCGCACATCTCCTGTATACACAGCCTCTTCTAATTTGTTGAGCGCAAAGTGCAGAGCAGAAGTGCTGTCATCCTCATTTTTGAGCTCGCAGGAGAGTTCAATATCGTTTAAGCCCTTTTCTTTGGGGTAGCAAACATAAGAAAGGGAAGATAAAGGGGCATTGTCAGGGAAGGGCAGGGACATTTTTTCAGACAATATTTTTCCATCAAAAGAGAATTTGCGTTCTATGTGGATGTTGCCTTCTGCTTTTACATTGTCGAGCATTTGAAGGAAAGCAAGCAGCATGGAAGGTTCTAAGTAGGCACGCTGTTCATCTTCTGACAGCACTGTTTTAAGCAAATTTAAAGCATTTGTGTCTGAATAGAAATGGACGAGCAATTTCTTTGTTTCCTGAAACACAGCTTGAAGGGGCAATGTGTAGGTTAAAGAAGTGATGAGTTTGCCCTGTTCATCCTTTACAGAGGAAGTTTCCACATACGTTTGTAAAAAGTTGATGATTTCAGTTTTGTAGGGCGCATACACCTTGTCTGCTTGTACTTGAAATTCCTTGTCTGCATTTTGAATGGCAAAGAGTACGTGCAGCAAAGAGGGCCAGCCGTCCTTTTTATAAAAATCTGTGAGCAAGGTAAGAGGGTCAAAGCCTTTTTTATAGGCATAAAAAACGTCTTTATCGTTGGTCAAAGAGGAGGAAAAATACCTCGTGTCCTTTTGGTCTTTGAGCAATTTTGCATCCAATATGGAAGCGCCGTTTGACACAACATCTACAAGAATTTCGCTTAAAAGCACAGTGTCTTTTCGAGAAACAGGGGTGCTTGTTAAGCTCACAGAAAGGGTGCTCAAAAAGCTTTTGAGCTTTTCAAAAGTAGAGCCGTCTAAGTGCAAAAAAGAGTTGCCCTCTACGGAGAAGGTGACGTTGCTTTTAAAGCCCGACCCTATGAGTTGCTGTTTGAGCTTTACATCTTGCGTTTTGGATGTGACATTTACGTCTGTTGCAAAGGCAAATTGCGTGCTTAAAAGCAAAAAGACAAGCAAAAGAGATACAAATTTTTTCATGTTCATTCCTCCTCTAATACAGTAAAAGCTGAACTGCTTGGGATGAGCTGATACCAGTTGTCAGGCAAAGGTACGCTCTGCCCATACATCCATGTATCGTTTCTTAAAAGATGGTCAAACTGCCGTAAGTGTTCTTCACTGAGCGTTTGGCTATATTGAGATATGTAGGTATATATATCAGCAATCACTGCTGTATACATCGTTTGGTCTGTGTCGCTTGAAAGCGTGTGCATTTGATCAGTTATTTGCCCTTTGTTCTCGTTTTTTTTGAGGGGCGAAAGGGAGAGCAACACGTCATATAAGGTGAATTTTTCATACGTTTTTTGGATGTGCGCAGTGCCAGATAATTGTGCGTTTGTCTGCAGGATAGAAGGGGTGCAAATATACGTAGTTTCATTGCCATTTCTGTTTAAGAGATAGCGCATTTCGCCCTTTAATTGCGTGCCTTCTTGCGTTTCTTTTGTGGTGAACTTGACTTCTTTTTCGTCTATCAAAAGCAACGTATCCTTTTGATATTTGGACATAAAATGATAGGAAAATGCGCTGTCCGTGTCTTTAAAAGAAAGGGCAAATGCATCCTCATTTTTGCCTTTTGTGCCCTTTAGAGAAAAAGCGATGTGCGTGCCAAAATCATCCTTTGAAAGGAGCACAGAAAGCGTGCTCTGCGCTTTGTTTTGGTCTACGACACGTGTTGAAAGCTTTAACCCCATGGGCGCTTTTTCCTTGTTTAAAAGGCGAACAACTGTAAAATTGCCTGTAAAAGAAAGTGTGTCTAAGGCAGAAATAAATTTGTTGTGGATAAAAAAATCTGTGTGGCTTAAATATTTCTTGAACTGCTCTTTGTATTTGGACAAAATTGCATTGCCCTGTTCTTTTTTAAGCGTATATCTTTCTTCATAAGTAGAAGAAGATACGTGCTCAAACTTCTGCGTTTTTTTAGAAATGGTAGGTTCTTTATCAGGCTCTAACGCTTGCACAAAGTCAAAAAAAGAGGGTAAATCGTGTGAAAAGAGCGTAGATATGCCTTCTGTTCTGTTTTTTTCACTTTCCAAAGGCAAAGTAAGCCCTGTGATGCACATGTCTTCTCGATACAAGGCAAAGCTCTGGTCTTTTAAAGAAAGGGCAAGGGAGAGCGGAGCAAAAAAATCGTTTAAAAGAGGAAGGTTGTCTGGATTGCCCATGAGGCTATCGACCTGCATTTTTAAATGTACAGGGGACGTTTGTTCATTAAAAAAGGAAAAAGCGTGGGCAGAGGTTGTACAACAAAACATATAAATTAACAAAAAGGCGAAGCATCTTCTTTTTTTCATGCTGTTTTTGTTTATCTCCTTTTGTTTTTTACAAAAAAAGGAAGAAATAATTCCCCCTTTTTGTGTTTGTTATTTCTTTTTAAAGGTGGTTTTGTTTTCTGTGCCTGAGAGCAGACGCCCAATGTTTGCTTTATGGCGATAAATGCCCAGTGCAGCAATCAAGATTGCCCAAATGCCATAAGGGAAAAAGGGTTTTATGAAAAGGAGCATGAGGGCGAACACTGTGAGCATTGCCATGCTACCCAAAGACACATATTTGGTGAGGTAAATGATGAGGGCACAAATAGCGCACGCAATCAGCCCTTGAAGGGGAAACAAAATCACCATCACAGCGCAAGAACAGGAAATGCCCTTGCCCCCTTTAAAGTTAAAGAACACAGGCCAGTTGTGCCCTAAAACGACAAACAACCCTGCCAAAAGTGCGCCGTATTCGCCACCAATCCACTTGCCCAAAAGCACAGCAATGATGGCTTTTACGCAGTCACCTATAAAGGTCAAAAGCCCGATTTTTAAGCCCATCACACGCAGAGCGTTGGTGGCACCCGAGTTTTTACTCCCTTGCGTTCTGATGTCTTGCCCCTTGGGTTTAGACAAAAGCACACCTGTTGAAATGCTCCCAATCAGGTAAGCAATGACTGCGCACAAAATGTACTTTATAATCATTTATTGATTTCCTCCTTATTCTTTTCTCTAAGGAAAAAGCGAATGGGTGTGCCTTCAAACCCAAAGGCCTTACGCACTTGGTTTTCAATGTAACGCTGATAGGCAAAGTGCATGAGGATTTCTTGGTTGACAAAGAGAATGAAGGTAGGAGGGCACACACCTTGCTGTGTGGCATAGTAGATTTTTAAGCGCTTGCCCAAGATAACAGGGGGCTGAAGGGCAGTTTGCGCATCAGCCAAAACATCGTTTAAAGCACCTGTTGTAATGCGTCTGGAAGCTTGTGCATACACGTCCACCACGCTTTTTAAAATGGTGTGCATTCTCTGCCCTGTTAAAGCAGAGGTAAAGAGCACGGGCACAAAGTCCATAAACTTTAAGTCTTCCAGCACTTTTTTCTTTGTTTTTTCCAAAGTGCCTGTTTCTTTTTCCACATCGTCCCACTTGTTGACAATGACCACGGCGGCTTTGCCCTGCTCTAAAATCATGCCTGCAATGCGTGCATCTTGCTCTGTAACCCCTTCGTGGGCATCTAAAATGAGCAATGCCACGTCACAACGTCTGATGGCGCCAATGGCACGGAGCACGGAGTAACGCTCTAAAGATTCTTCTTCAATCGCTCTTTTTCTTCTAATGCCTGCCGTGTCAATGATGTTGAATTTGTTGTTGTCGCTGTCGCTAAACTCTGTGTCAATGGCATCACGTGTGGTGCCGGGGATGTTACTCACCATGGTTCTGTTTTCGCCCAAAAGGCAGTTGACAGTAGAGCTTTTGCCCACGTTGGGGCGCCCTACCACTGCCAGTTGGATCACATGCCCTTCCTCCTCATTTTCATCTTCTTGAGGGGGCAATAATTTCACAATGGCATCGAGCAAATCGCCAAGCCCCAACATATTGGTGCTTGAAATGCCAATGGGGTCGCCAAGCCCGAGAGCATAAAACTCGTATATGGCATCGTTTAAGCCTTGATAGTCCACTTTGTTGACCACAAGGAGCACAGGCTTTTGCGTTTTTCTGAGCATGTTCGCCACTTCTTCATCATCTGGGGTCATGCCCATTCTGGCGTCTGTAAAAAAGCAGATAACGTCTGCAAGCTCAATGGCAGTTTCTGCTTGATGGCGCATTTGAGAGAGCAACACATCGTCACTGCGAGGGTCAATACCCCCTGTATCAATCAATGTGAACTGCCTGTTCGTCCATTCTGCATCTGCATAAATACGGTCTCTTGTAACGCCTGGAATGTCTTCCACGATGGAGATTCTCTGACCCACGATTTTATTGAAAAAGGTTGATTTGCCAACGTTTGGACGGCCTACGATGGCGACAAGGGGCTTGGTGTTTGACATAAAGTCCTCCTAAAATTTGGTTTGAAATAGGTTACAGCTGTTCTTTTAAAAAGGATTGATAAAAATCTCTGCCGTTGTTTTTAACGAGGGTGATTTTTTTATCAGGCAATTGCGCTTTTAAAAAGTCTAAAGACATATCATCTAAAAACAAATCGCCTTCTGAACGCAATGTGTTTTCAGAAAATAATATTTCTTCTGCATCTGTGTTTTGTGCGGCGGATAAAATATCTCTGCCTGTGAGCAACCCCGACACGGTGACGGTGTTTCCAAAAAAAGTGTTTTGAATGGGGTGAACAGAAATATGCGCTTTGTTTTTTAGATAGGTGTTGACCCAGTTTTCCATGATGGGTGCAAGTGAAGTGCCTGTAAAAATCGCCATTTTGTGGCTTTTAAACAGCTCTAAAGGCTCTTGCTTTTCTTCCATCCTATCTTTAATCCCCTCCTCAAAACGCCGTAAAAGCCCTACACCGTTTTCATACTGAGGGTATCCTTCATATTGTTCGTCTTTTAAGTAGGGTTTTCCTGCTATGGAATAAAACTCGTCAGAAGGAAATACAAAGCGTGTGTTGTGCGTTTTGAGCATGTGTTCAGAAAAGTCAGAGGCAATTTGGAGCACGTTTTCTGCCTGCTCTTTTGTGTAGGGTGCAAGCGTTTCAAGCCCTTGCCTGCACTTTGTAAGCCCTACGGGCACAAGCGCTACGGACTTTGCGTAAGGGTATAGATTTTCAAGGTCAGACAAGGTGCGCTTTAATTCTTCCCCATCGTTTATATTGGGGCACAGCACCACTTGGCAGTGGAAGGACAAGCAATTTTCCTTTAAGCTTGTCAGCCTATCCATGATGAACTTGGCATTTGGGTTTTTCATCATGAACACACGAAGATCAGGGTTTGTGGTGTGCACAGAGATGTACAAGGGAGATACTTTGCGCTTTAAAATACGGTTGAACTCCTCATCGTCCACATTGGTGAGCGTTACAAAGTTGCCCATCATAACGGACAAACGCCAGTCATCATCTTTTACATACAGTGTATCTCGCATGCCCTTTGGCATTTGGTCAATAAAGCAAAAAATACATTTGTTTTTGCACACACGGGGTTTGAGCGCCATGCTCTCATCCATTGTGATGCCAAGGGGGGCATTTTTTTGCTTTACAATGTGCACAATGCGCTTTTCCCCTTGCTCGTTGATGACAGTGAGCGCAAGGCGCATTTTCATTGTAAGTGCTTGATAGTCAATATCGTCAATGAGCGTTTCGCCGTTGATGGCTTCTAACAGCTCGCCTGCTTTGATGTTGTGGCGATATGCAATGCCCATTTTCTTTACGGATAGGATTTTGTGTGGCAATTTCATTCCTCCAAAAAATATTTCCCTTCCTATTATCCTTCATTTTTTACAAAATGTCAAGAAAACGAATAAACTCCTTGAAATTTGTTACAATATTGCTTTAGAGAGGGGGCAAAATATGCAATTTCGGACGGATTTGGCGATGGAAAGTACTTTTGAAGATATAAATCAGCAGGATATTTGCACGGAGGAAAAAAAGTATGGTGCAATAGAACAGTTTAAAGTGTATGTGAAAACGCAAAAAGGCGCAGAGGAAATAAAAAAAGCCAAGGGCACGTATGTTACGCTTTTTCATCATGATATCATGCACTTGGATGCAGAAAATGAACAGATGCTGATCAAAAAATTGACAGAGAATATAAAAAACTTGTTACCCCAAAAAGGAGATGTGCTTGTTTTGGGGTTGGGCAATCGGCACATGACGGCAGATGCGTTGGGGCCATATGTGCTGGAAAAAATCACTGTGACACGCCATTTAAAAGAAGTGCTTGGCACACAGAAACAAATGCGTGGGGTGAGCATTTTTTCACCTGGTG
Source organism: uncultured Oscillospiraceae bacterium (assembly GCA_964439755.1). Taxonomy (GTDB): domain Bacteria; phylum Bacillota; class Clostridia; order Christensenellales; family Aristaeellaceae; genus CAYTPJ01. The sequence continues at coordinate 10,455 of CAYTPJ010000008.1, read as the reverse complement.
TAATGGGCGTTACAGGGCTTAAAACGTTTGAAGTGGTGCGTGGGCTTGTGGATCAAATAAAGCCACAAGCACTGCTTGTGATTGATGCACTGAGCGCAAGGGAAACAAGGCGCATTTGCGCTACTATACAAATTACAGACACAGGCATTCAGCCAGGCAGTGGGGTGGGCAACCATCAAGAGGGCTTGTCAAAAGACACTTTGAATGTGCCTGTGATTGCACTGGGTGTGCCTATGGTGGTGTATGCACCTGTGATTGCAAAGGACTTGCTCTATGACATCATGAAACAGCAAAACCTTCCTCAAACGCAAATGGAAAATCAACTCCAAGCAGTGTATCAAAAGATGTTTGATCATCCCTTGGGAGAGCTTGTGGTCACCCCACGAGATGTGGATGAACAGGTGAAAAAGATGGCAGACATCATTGCAAAAAGCATTGACCTTGCGTTAAATCCATGCTTTGTATAAAGGGTTTTGCATCATATAATGAGAAGGGAAAAGGGGGCAAATATGCGTAAATTGAAAGGGATTATTGTTGTTGTATGCGTGCTCTTTTTGAGCGTTTTTTGGCATACACCTTCAAAGTGCGAAGCATTTAATATGACAGTGTTGGACAAAAAAGGGGTGGATGAAATGTTTGCCCTCCAAGCACTCTCTTTTTCGCCTGTAAAAAATCAGAGCAATGCGATTTATATTTATCATACGCATACGTATGAAGCGTATACAAAGGGGAAAAAGGACACGTATCAAGAAACACAGAAATGGCGCACAGAAAATGAGGATTACAACGTTGTTCAAGTGGGGGAAACGCTCGCTTTGCTCTTGCACCAAAGGGGGTTTACCGTCTTTCACGACAAAACAGCGTATGAGCCACCCAACTTGGAGTCCTCTTACGCACGCTCTTTAGAAGGGGTCAAAAAGAACATGCAGGAGGGCATCTTGTATGACTTATATATTGACATACACAGAGATGCGTACTGTTTAAACAACGGGCCTAACGTAGTAGACGTAGAGGGAAAAGAAAGCGCAAGGTTACTCTTTTTGGTGGGCAAAGGCACAGGCACACAGTTTGACGAACTGCCCGATTATCCCAAAAACAAACAAATGGCAGAAGACATCAGCGCAATTGTCAATCAAAAATATCCTCGACTTTTTAGGAACACAAAGAGCATGATTGGGCGATACAATCAGCACATTGCGCCCTGCTGTTTGCTCCTTGAAGTGGGCAATAATAAAAACACATTGAAGGAAGCACTGCACGCTTTGCCTCCCTTGGCAGACGGCATTTCGGCGTACTTTGACACAAAAAAACCTTGACAAAAGCAAGGCTTAGTGGTATAAATAATATATACACGAGATGTATACACAAAAGGGAGGAAAAAGGCAAATGAAACTAAACATAAAGGACACACAGAAGGCATATTTGGACTGGGAAATGGGGGCAATTTTCCATTTTGGCATACGTACTTTTTATCAAGATCACTTTGATTGGGATGGCAAGGAAATGCCTTTAGACAAGTTTAACCCTGTGCATTTGGACTGTGAGAACTGGGCAAAAGCAGTGAAAGCAGGGGGCGCAAAATACGGCATTTTGGTGTGTAAACACCATGATGGCTTTGCCAACTGGCCTTCTAAATATACAGAATATTGCATTAAAAATACTCCTTTCATGGACGGCAAAGGGGATGTGGTGAAAGCATTCACAGATGCTTTTAGAAAGCATGGTTTAAAAATCGGTCTGTATTATTCCCCTGCTGAATTTGGATATAGAACAAAAACAAGCGAAGAATATGATGATTATTTTATCAACCAAATTTCCGAACTTTTGACCAACTATGGCAAGATTGACTATCTGTGGTTTGATGGTTGTGGTTCTGAAAACCATGAGTATGACAAAAAACGCATCATTTCACACATTCGCTCTTTGCAAAAGGACATTTTGATTTTCAATATGTGGGATCCTGATACACGCTGGGTGGGCAATGAAGCAGGGTTTGCAAATTTGGATAACCCTTTGTTCACAGATGCACTGGATTTTTCTATACTCACAAAGGAAAAAGATGCTTTAAAAGAAGTGCACTTTTTGCCTGCTGAATGCGACTTTAGATTGCGTAAAGAACGCTGGTTCTATGGGGATGACGATATGGACACAGTGAAAAGCGTGGATGAACTGATGGGCATTTACGACCGTAGTGTGGGCAGGAGTGCAAACTATTTGATTAACATTGCGCCCGACCCAAATGGCCTCATTCAGCAAAAAGATGCAGACACATTGAGCGCTTTTTATCAAGCGTTACAGCAAAGGTTTGCGCATCCTTTGAATCAAACTTTTGAACAACAAGCAGATGAATATACTGTGACCTTTGAACAACCTACGCTCTTAAACACCGTTGTGCTTCAAGAATTTTTGTCGGACGAAACAGACAATTATATTGAAGATTTTTCTATCACAGCTTCTCCCTTCCCCTACGGCGACCCCATCACATTGTATGTTGGGAAAACAGTGGGGCACAAGGCGATTTGCTCTTTCCCTGCATTTACTGCAAAAGCATTGCAAGTGCACGTAAAGGCGAAAAAAGAACATCGCTTAACAGATGTAAAAACGTATTACGCAAAGTAAAAAATAAAAGCAATTGCCCTTTTTGGACAATTGCTTTTTGATTGCGATAAAATGTTTTATGATGGATTTTGATTTAAAGAGAGTATGCCTTGTTTCATCATCTCTGTGAGCTTTTCCACCGTTTGGTTGTTGCTCCCTTCTTGGTAGAGCTTTTCCGTGTCCAAAGGAGCGCCAAAATACACGTGGGTGCGCTTGAACAAGGAGATTTTTCTGTCAATCAACACAGGTATGATAGGCACTTTAGCACGCATGGCGATAAAAGAGGCGCCCGACTCTACTTTGCCCATAATGCGCTCATTGTGGCGTGTGCCTTCGGGGAAAATGCCCAGCACATGCCCTTTTTTGAGTGCACTCATACAAGCACGCATGGCGGCAATGTCGCTGTTATTTCTATCTACCACAATCATGTGAAGGCGTGCCATCAGCCACTTTGTGAACTTGCTTTGCGCCAATTCTTTTTTACCTAAATAACGGATTTGTACTTTGTTCACCTTGACGGCAATCACCACAGGGTCCATAAAATGCAGGTGGTTGGCAATGATGATGTAAGGAGCATTTAGTGTTAAATGCTCTGTGCCATGGAAAGTGACAGGGAACACAGTGTATGTCGCAATCCTTGCAAGAAAGCGTGCAAAGCTGTACACAAAAGATTTTTTGTCTTGTACGTCTTGCGTTTTTTCTTTATTCTGCATGTGCTTTTTCCTCCCTTTTTTGTTGTACGATGCGCACAATCGCTTGCACTGTTTGGTCAAAAGTGAGGTTAGAGGAGTCCACCAACACGGCATCTTCAGCTTGCTTTAAAGGGTCTGCTGCTCTATTTTCGTCTTGAAAGTCACGCTTTTTAACTTCCTCCATAATGTCTGTCAAACAAGGAGTTTCACCTTTTTGAACAAGCTGGTCAAAACGGCGCTTGGCACGTGCTTCTATCGAGGCTGTCAAAAAGATTTTGGCTGTGGCATTTGTAAGTACCACAGTGCCGATATCTCTGCCATCCAAAAGCATGTCCGTTTTTGTTGCAATTTCCCTTTGCTGTGCCACTAATTTTTGGCGTACAAAAGGGTATTTGGAAATGAGGGATGCGCCTTGCCCCACTGCTTGGTCACGGATAAAGGGGGTGACATTTTGTTCATTTACATAGGTGTATTGCGTGTTGTCCTTATAGATAACGGACAGCTTAGTGTGTGCAAGATACGCTTGAACAGCTTTTTCATCACTCAAACAAACGTTGTTTTTGAGCATGTGATATGCCACAGCACGGTACATAGCGCCTGTGTCTAAATGCAAAATGTGAAAAGCTTTTGCCACTTCGTCTGAAATGGTGGATTTGCCTGCGCCCACTGGGCCGTCTATTGCAATTAAAAGAGACATGGTATACCCTTCCTTTGTATGTTATTTTTATATGGCACGGTGGCCAAGCCCTACGCATACTTCGTTTAAGTGCCCCAAGCCTACGAGGAAAAATATAGATACTGCTACATGTTCTTCTTTTCGTGCAACGGCAATTTTGCCTCCCACAGAAAAGCCGGAAGCTTTGTTAAACACCTGCATGAGTGCTTCGTGTGCAGCACCAGACACAGCGCCTTCTTCTAAATGCTTGTTTTCAATCACATTTTCACGCTTGGCAGCCACAATGGCACATTCTATAATGCGCTTGATGCTCTTTGAAAACTCCCCTCCAAAGTCCACAGCGGCAGAGATAACACCTTCTTGATACAGCGCATCTTTGGTGCTTTCTTCTTCTTCACGAGAGTTGGTGAGCGCAACGAGCAATGCGGCACGTGCGACCTGTCTGCTGTCCTGTTCGTTTGGCATTTTGTGACCTCCTTGTTATACGACTTCGATTTTAATTAAGTTGGCATTGCCGGGTGTGTCTAAGGGCACACCTGCTACAATGACAGCGATATCTCCTTTTTTCACAGCGTCTATCTGCCTTGCGCAGTCCACAGAGTGCAAAAGCAGCGCATCATATGTGTCTTGATGCCGTGCGAGCACAGGGTATACGCCCCATGATAAAGCAAGCTGATGAAAAGTTTTTGTTTCTGGTGTGGGTGCAATGATGGGTTGAGCAGGGCGAAACTTAGATACATTTCGAGCAGTCAGCCCTGACTTTGAAAGGGCAATGATGGCTTGCGCATTTAGATCCCTTGCGGCACGGCAAGCAGCATCGCAGATGGCATTTGTAATGTCCAAAGCAGGCGTTTCATAGGCTGAAATGATTTTTTTGGCAGACAAATCCAAGTCCTTTTCTGCTTGCAGGGCAATCTTTGCCATGGTTTTTACAGCGTCTAAGGGGAATTTTCCTGCTGCTGTTTCCCCAGAGAGCATGATGGCAGAGGTGCCGTCAAACACGGCGTTTGCAACGTCTGTAATCTCTGCTCTTGTGGGTGTTTTGTTATACATCATAGAGTCGAGCATTTGCGTGGCTGTGATGACCATTTTGCCTGCACCAAAACAACGTCTGATGATGCGTTTTTGAATGCCGGGCAAGCGTTCATACTCAATTTCTACGCCCATATCCCCTCTTGCGACCATGATGCCGTCCGAGTGTTCCAAAATTTCTTCAAAATTGTTGAGACCCTCACGGTTTTCAATTTTGGAAATGATGCGAATATTGTGCCCACCATAGTAATTGAGGAAATTGCGAATGGTGATTACATCTTCTTTAGAGCGAATAAAAGAGGCAGCCACAAAGTCCACATCGTTTTGTACGCCAAAAATCAAGTCCTTTTTATCCTGTTCGCTGAGCACAGGCATATCTAAGTGCACATTGGGCACGTTGATGCCCTTGTGGTTGGACACTGTGCCTCCGTGCTCTACAAGGAGCTTTGTTTCAATGTCGTTGGAGTCAAGCACTTTTAAACGAATACGGCCGTCATCGATCAATACAACGTCATCTTCTTGTAAGGACTTTGAAAAGTCTTTAAAAGTCACGCTTGCTTTTTTTTCTGTGCCCAGCATTTCTTGCGTGGTTAAAATAAATTCTGCCCCTGCCACAAGCTCTGCTTTGCCATTTTCAAAATCGTGCAGGCGCACTTCAGGACCTTTGGTGTCGAGCATGAGTGCAAGAGGGGTTTGAAGCGCCTCACGCACATTTTTGAGCATTTTCAGTGTTTCTGAATGATATTCGTGGTCACCATGTGAAAAGTTAATACGTGCGACGTTCATGCCGCTTTCAATCATTTGTTTAAAAGTTTCTTCGCTCCTGCAAGCAGGGCCTACGGTACAGACAATCTTGGTTTTACGCATGTTCTGCCCCCTAAAATAAAAATAAGTGGGTGGGAAAATAAAAAGCCATTCCCTTCCTATTACATTGTATCATAAAAAATGTACTTTTAAAAGATGCAATGAAAAAAATATATACGCAACGTACTGTTAGCACTCTAAGAGGGTGAGTGCTAAAAAAGTATTGCATTTTGTATTTGAACGTGGTATACTATGTATTGTCCCTGATTTTTACATAAAAACAGGGCAGAATATAAATGATAGAAAAGTGATCTTTTCAATGAGTGGAGGAAAATAACATGCAAAAAGGACACATTTCAATTGATGCACAAAACATTATGCCTGTGATTAAACGCTGGCTGTATTCGGATAAGGATATTTTTATCCGTGAATTGGTGGCAAACGGCTGTGATGCCATTACCAAATATAAGTTGGTCAAGGGCATGGACGCTGATAACGAAGATTTGCGTGTGACGGTGACGGTGGACAAGCAAGCAGGCGAAATTCGCTTTACAGACAACGGTATTGGTATGACGAGCGAAGAAGTGCAAAAATACATCAACCAAGTAGCTTTTTCAGGGGCAGAGGAGTTCTTGAAAAACTACACAGAAGATGATAAAAAAGGTGGCATTATTGGTCACTTTGGTTTGGGTTTCTACTCTGCTTTTATGGCAGCAGATTTTGTAACCATTGACACATTGTCATACCAAGAAAACGCCACGCCTGTTATTTGGGAAAGCCAAGACGGCATGGAGTTTGACATGAAAGATGGGGGCAAAAAAGAACGTGGCACCACCATCACCCTCAAAATTTCTGAAGAAGAAAAAGAGTTTTTAGATGCTTTCCGTGTGCGTGAAGTGCTTGACCGTTATTGTGGCTACATGGCAACGCCCATTTATTTGGAAGATCTGTCTAAAAAAGAGGAACCATGCACTTGTGAACACAAGGAAGATGAGCCATGCACTTGTGAAAAAGAAGCAGATAAGCCCATCAATGACATTCACCCCTTGTGGCTTAAAAACCCCAAAGAGTGCACAGAGGCAGAATATAAGGAAACATATAGAAAACTCTTTAAAACATATGAAGATCCCCTCTTTTGGGTGCATCTGAATGTGGATTATCCCTTTAACTTAAAGGGCATTTTGTACTTCCCACGCATTAAGAAAAACTTTGGTGGGCAAGAGGGCGAAATCAAGCTCTTTAACCGTCAAGTGTTCGTGGCAGACAACATCAAGGAAGTCATTCCAGAGTTTTTAATGCTCTTAAAAGGTGTGCTCGATTGCCCTGATTTACCCCTCAACGTATCCCGTTCTTTCCTTCAAAATGATGGCTATGTGCGCCGTTTATCTCAACATATCACAAAGAAAGTGGCTGACAAAATCAACGCTTTGTTCAACACAGAGCGTGAAACGTATCAAACATATTGGGATGATATCAATCCTTTTGTTAAGTACGGCTGTATTCGTGACCAAAAGTTCTACGAACAAGTGAAAAACAGCTTGCTGTATAAAACCACAGAAGGCGCTTTCTTAACCTTGGAAGAATATCGTGCAAAGAACGAAGGCAACACGGAGAAAAAGGTGTTCTACACCACAGAGCCCGACCGTCAAGCCACTGCCGTTTCCTTGTTTACAAAGCGAAACATTGATGTAGTTGTGATGGATACGCTCATTGACATGAACTTTATGTCCTTCATGGAGTTTGGTTCAGGCAACGAAGGCTTGACCTTTGTGCGTGTGGATGCAGACATTGAAGGGTTAAAGTCTGACAGCGATGAAAACAGCGACCTTTCACAAGAAGCCTTGCAAGACATGGTGCGCCAAGCCCTCGACCAAAAGGAATTGACTGTCGAATTACAACCCCTTATGGAAGAAAACATCCCTGCGATGCTCGTGGAAGATGAGCAAATGCGCCGTTATAAGGAAATGAGCGCTGCCTATGGCGAAAGCTTTAATTTCCCCGGCAAGTTCACCTTTGTGTTGAACCGTTTATCTCCTGCTGTGCGTGACCTTGCTTCCATGGAAGAAGGGGAAAAACGTGACATGCTCATCAAACAGTTGTACGATGTCGCTCGCTTGTCCTCTCGCCCCTTGGATAAGGAAGATTTAAAGGCGTTCATTGAGCGTAGCAATCAGCTTGTAACCATGCTTTTGGAAAAAATGTAAATTGCTTAAAAAAGAGCACCCTGTTTTTGCAGGATGCTCTTTTTGCTTGGAAAAAATCAGTTCTTTTTTACATACAGATTGATTTCTTCAATGCTTTGGTAGTCAATGAGATTATCATATTCTTCTCCATCACTATCTTTTAAAAAGGTAAGCTTTAATTTGGTGTTCGGGCGTACATTTTGCTTTGTAACGGTATACTTTTTCAATTCGTCCTCATTTTCAATATCGACATAACTGCCATTATTGCTAATAAAACGAATTTCCACATGAGCTTCTCCATAAGTGTCCATTCGGTCACCACCCCAAGAAGTATACCCAACATAATTTGCATTTCTGCCAACATAGTCTTTGATATACCATGTATATTTATCAGGAGAGGGGGTGATTTGCGTTAATGTAGGCGCTGTTTCAGATGAATCCACTTTTTTTACACCCAAAACGATTTCATCAATGCTTTGAGATTGAACTAAGTTATCATACTCATTGCCATCACTATCTGTCATAAATGTAAGCAGAACGGGTGTGTTTGGAGGGGTGTTTTGCGTTGCCACTACATAGTTTTGAAGCGCTTTCTTATCGTCTATATCTACATATGTACCGTCTGATGATAAAAATACAATTTTAACGTGCGATTCACCATAGGCATCCATTCGGTCGCCTCCCCAAGAAGTATATCCAACGGAGGCAGCGTTCATCCCTAAGTAATCTTTGATGTACCACGTGTATTTATCAGTGGAACGACGAATGGGAATGGGGATGTGAGGTGTGTCTGGTGTAATGGTATCTATATTTGTTTTGCTTGCATCAAAAGAGCCGATCAGATTGCGTGAATAGGTTATGTCCGTGGCAAGCTTGATAGAAACTGTAGTGTTTTGTTTTTTTCCACCTGCTTTGAAAAAATCACTGTAAAATTGTTCAAGAGGCAAAAGTTCGGAAGAAGAGACAATGAATTTTTTTTCCATATTTGGACCGATAAATTGAATGGTAATGTCTTCGGATGAAAGAAAAAGGTCGGGGATGACTTCAGTTGAATCGTTTGTTAGAAATATACCTTTATGTTGCATATAGTAATTTTTTTCTTCAATCGTCGTTTCTTCATAGATTGTTTCTCCAAACGAAAAACAATGTTCCCATCCGTTAGCAGAAAATACAATCTGATTATAATCTTGCTTTGTTTCGGAAAGGAGAGTAGGAACTATCAAAAATGTTGAGGTATCATCGACCATCCAGGCTCCAAAGTCTATTACTAAAACATCACTTTCTAATGGTATGAAAACATCACTTTCTAATGGCATGATAATTCGTGATTTCAGGGATATGATATCTTCATCTACTTCATACATTGGATTGTCTTCAAAGACAGAAAAATCAAATTCTGCATAGGCTGGAAAGACAGAAAAAACCAAGAGTAAAAGTACCATCAAGATAGAAACAAACTTTTTCATACAACATTCTCCTTTTGTTTTGAATTGTTGAAAACCTAAAGTTTTCTTTTTGGACAGTTTGAGTATAACATAAATTTTTACGTGCATTGTCTACGAAGATAGACAGTTTTACCCATAAAAGCTGATTAAATAGTATGTGAACCACATATATAAAATTTGCTGTACATGTGGCTTTTAAACACATACGCAAAGGACAGCTTTTGTATGCAGTATAATCATCAAATTATGGGGCAAGTCATTCGCAATTTGCGCAAGGAAAAATCCCTTTCTCAAGAGATTTTGTCTGGCCTTTCGGGCATTGCAAGAACACATTTGTGCATGATTGAAAAAGGGGAGAAAAACCCAAATTTGATAACGCTTTGGCGCATTAGCCAAGCGCTGGATGTACGGTTGAGCGTGCTCATTATGCGTGTGGAAAACGAAATGGAAAAAAAGGAAAACGACTTGCATTTTGATGTGTAAGCCGTTTTTGATATCCTTTATAAATGCATGGCAAGTAGAACATCGCTCAATTTTACATCAAGTGCAGAGCATATCTTAAACAGCGTGTCCATGTTTGCATGTTTGGTGCCATTTTCAATCATGGAAAGGTGACTGCGTGCAATGCCCGAAAGCCCTGAAAGCACTTCTTGAGATACGTTTTTCTGTGTTCTGAGCGTTCTGATTTCTGTTCCTAAAAGTAAATAAATGTCTTTCATTTGTGCCACTCCTTTTAATTGGATTTTGTTTCCGTTATAGGAGTGGATTTTCACGTAAATATTGCAGAATGTGAAACGTATGAAAAACCACTTTTTTAACGGAAATTTTGTTCCATTATAGGAGTTGTTTTTTACGCGAATAAAATATTGCTTTGAAGGGAAAATGTATACGTTGATAGACAATACATGAAAAATAAACGAGTATAATATAGTTGAATAGAAAAAGGAGGGGTTTTATATGAACGACAACACAAAAACAGAACAAAAATATATGTCTGTGTGGGCATATATAGGGTATGGCTTGCT
>CAYTPJ010000007.1:0-31532 GCA_964439755.1 uncultured Oscillospiraceae bacterium | reverse complement strand
TATTTTCCAAAAACCATGTTATCAACTTTACGCTGAACAAATAATGTGGTACAATGTACAAAAGACATGCTATTGGAGGGTTTTTTCTTGCGTTTGTTTAGAAAAGGTGCAAGTGATATGACAGACGGTGTCATATGGAAGCATCTGTTGCATTTTGCATTACCCATGCTGATCGGGCTTATCTTTCAGCAACTATACAACACAGTGGATGCAGTGGTGGTAGGTCAATTTGTGGGTAAAGAAGCCTTGGCTGCTGTGGGCAATGTAGGGCCTATTATGAACATGTTGGTGGGGCTTGCCGCCGGGCTTTCAACGGGTGCAAGCGTTATTATATCTCAGCGATATGGCGCACATGATAACAAAAAATTACACGATGCTGTGCACACCACCATGGGCATAACGCTCGTCATGTGCGTGCTCATTACAATATTCGGGGTGCTCATTGTAGACCCTATGCTCGCATTTATGAATGTGCCAAGCGATGTGTATGCACAAGCAAAAACATATTTGCAAATTTATTTTTTAGGTGTCACAGGCTTACTTGTTTACAACATGGGCAGTGGTATTTTAAGAGCAGTGGGCGATTCAAAAAGGCCACTTTATTTCCTATGCACTTCTGCTGTTTTGAACACGATTTTCGACCTTATCTTTGTCGTCAATTTCAAAATGGGCGTAGCCGGTGTTGGATATGCCACTATTTTAGCGCAGTTCATATCTGCTTGCCTTGTGCTCTATTCTTTAACGCATGACAATGCACCTTATGGACTTCGCCTGAAAGATATCTGCATAAAAAAAGAGGATTTAAGAGGCATTTTAGCCATTGGAATGCCTTCTGGTATTCAGCAAGCAATCACCTCTTTTTCCAACGTATTTGTACAGTCTTACATCAATTATTTTGGGTCAGCGTGTATGGCAGGGTGGAGCACCTTTTCCAAAGTAGATGCTTTTGTTACCTTACCTTTACAGAGCATTGCCCTTGCCTCCACCACCTTTGTGGGGCAAAACTATGGTGCAAAAAACCTAAAAAGAGCAAAAAAAGGTGTTTCCACTGCTTTGTATATGTCGCTCAGCATTACAACAGTGCTCGTAATTTTGGTCGTTCTATTTGTCGAGAGGTTGGTGGTATTGTTTAATGCAGACCCTGACGTAGTTTACTACGGACGTTTTTTCATCCTTTGGGCAACGCCCTTTCACATCGTGCTCTGCTTTAACCAAATTTATGCAGGGGCACTGCGTGGCATAGGCATCGCCAAAGCGCCCATGATGATTATGCTCTTATCCTTTGTCGTATTTAGGCAAGTGTATTTGTATGTTACAAAGCTTCTCTTCCCCGGCTCCATATTGGCTGTCACTTTAGGGTACCCCTTGGGGTGGTTATTGTGTAGCGTGCTGATTAGCATATATTATTTGCGTTCTCCTCTTGGCAGTAAAAAATACAACACCCTCTAAATAAATTTGACGTTTTTTCATTAAAATAGGTAAAAAAGCAAAAAAAGACGTTCTTTTATCACAAAAATACAAGAATTAGCATAAAGTAGGAATTGAAATTTTGATAAAAATATGATATGATAGACGTGGAGTATGATGAAACGAGGGAACAACGGTGCTCAAAGAATTGCTTACAAAGGACGTTATTGTTTTTGATGTCGGAAATGTTTTGGTTCGTTTTGACCCCCTTTACATCTCCAAAAAAGCTTTTGGTGAACGCAAATATGCGCAATTACACAAGGGTGTGTTCCAAAGTGGTTTATGGGGCTTGATTGACACAGGGCTGATTTCTCTTGAACGTTTGGCGCAGTTGATGTATGAAGCTTCTCACTCAGACGACCCAAAAGATTATGAGGCTATTTTAACCCTCTTAAATGACTTTCCAAAGTACGAGTGCCCACTCATTGCCTCCACATGGCTCAAGCCTCTTAAAGACATGGGCAAGAAGCTCTACTTTTTGACGAATTATCACGATGTGGGCTTTCAAAAAACAGTTGAACGGTTTGATTTTTTCAAATATTTTGACGGTGGTGTTGTATCGGCTGAAGAAAATGTCATAAAGCCTGCGCCTCGCATTTTTGAAATTCTGACAGAGCGCTACGGTTTTTCTCCTCAAGACGCATTGTTTATTGATGACAATGAAGAAAACGTACTGTCTGCTAAAGCGTGTGGATTTAGCATTGTCCACTACACACAAGGGCCTTTAGAAAAAGGTATATAACTTTAAAAATAAATGGAACAAATTCTGCTGTTTTTTCGTTTAAATATACGAAGAATAGCAATAAGATTTAAAAACCGGGAAGGATGGTTTTGACGAATGAAACAGGTAAGTAATAAGAAAGTGCTCTTTGCAATCATGCTCCTCTTGCTCGCAGTATTAGCAAGTGGATGTTACACAGAGCCAGAAATCACAACAGGAGGCAACTCAGGGTTTAATGGCGCAGGCGTTTTCCCCACCATTAAAGCATCTGCCCCCCCTGTTACAAATGCGCCTACAAAAGGGCCTCTCACGCCCACTCCAAACATTGGTGGAGGTGTAACGATTGTGACCCCAACACCTGGCACAGGTGGCCCCATCATTTCATTTCCCTCAAACAATCCTTCTAACCAACCCATTGTTTCCTTTAAACCCACCACGCCCTCTCCCACCCCCACTTCTTCTGTGTTAAAAGAAGGGGCAAAAGGAGATGCCGTTCGTGAAATGCAAAAGAAGCTCATTCACTTGGGTTACTTAAAAGGCTCTGCAGATGGTGACTTTGGCAAAGCCACCAAAGACGCTGTCATTGCTTTCCAGAAAGCAAATAGAATTACAGCAGACGGCGTTGTGGGTTTGCGCACGCTCGAAAAGCTTGCAGTCAGCAAAGTAACTGCAAAGCCCACCCCCTCTCCCACGCCCAAAATCAGCCAAAATACATTCCTTAAAGTAGGTTCTCAAAACGATGAAGTAAAAAAACTTCAAGGGCGCTTGATTGACTTAGGCTATTTAAGTGGCCTTGCAACAGGCAAATTTGACAGAGCCACAGAGTCTGCTGTCATCGCTTTCCAAGACAGAAATATGTCGTACTCGGACGGCATTGCAGGCCCTGAAACGCTCAAAAAAGTATATTCTTCTTCTGCTCGCTCTGCCTCCACCTCATCGGGTGTCATTGGCATTGTGCTCAAAGAAGGTTTAAAAGGCTCTACGGCTGTTAAAACCATGCAAAGACGTTTAAAAGAATTGGGCTATTACAAAGGCAGTATTGATGGTGATTTTGGTGGTGGCACAGTGGATGCTGTCCGTGCCTTCCAAAAACGTCACGGTCTTCATACAGATGGCAAAGCAGGCCCTACCACATTAAGCGCTATGTTTGACGAAAATGCAAAGAAAGCAAACCAAACCATAACGCCCAAGCCTACGCATACGCCAAGACCTGATGAAACAAAGAAACCCTCTTACACCAATCCTCCACAGTATGTCAATGTAACAGTGCCTCCTGCCGGCTCGGACTATATTACCCTCCGTTTGGGGCACAGTGGCACGCTCGTAAAGCGTGTGCAAACTGCATTGCGTGCTCAAGGTTATTTTGACGGTTCTTCAGACGGAAAATATGGCAAAGGCACGGCAGAAGCTGTTCGTGCTTTCCAAAAATCAAAAGGTTTGCGCCAAGACGGTGTTGCAGGCCCTGCCACACAACGTGTGCTCTTTGAAGGCGACTTCCCCAAAGAATCTTAATCAATATGAACAACTGCTCCTCTCTTTAGATGGGCAGTTGTTTTTTACTATTATTTATCTCATCCATGCAATTATGGAAAAAAACACTTGCAAAAAACACATTTATATGATATACTTTTATACGGAGGAATTTGTTATATTTTTTAAAAAAAGTGAGGATGTACGCATGAGAGTTATTCTAATCGATATTGACACGTTGAGAAAAGACCATTTGGGTTGTTACGGTTACAAGCGCAACACAAGCCCTGCAATGGACGAAATTGCCCGTCACGGTACAGCGATGGATCATTTTTACACACCCAACGCACCCTGTTTGCCCTCCCGTTGCTGTTTACAAACAGGCATGTATGGCATTCATTCGGGCGTAGTAGGGCATGGTGGCACAGCGGCGGACTTGCGCCTTCAAGGAGACCCACGTGATTTCCAAGACGAAGTGAGCCAAAACTCCCTCTTTTCCCTCTTTAAGCGTGCAGGTATGCACACAGTGTCTTTTTCCACTTTTCCAGAGCGTCACTCTGCATGGTGGTTTAATGCTGGCTTAAAAGAATGGCACAATGTCGGGAAATGCGGGGGTGAAAATGCTGATGAAGTGACCACCCTTGCTTTGGACTGGTTAAAGCGCAATGAAGATAAGGACAATTGGTTCATGCACTACCACGTGTGGGATCCACATACGCCTTATCGTGCCCCTGAAAGCTTTGGCAATCCTTTCGAAAACGAACCTTTGTGTGATGATTGGATCACAGAGGATATTTTAAAAGAACATAGAAAAACATCTTCCCCCCATGGCGCATGTGAAATTGGCATGTTCAACAGCGACTATAACCCCGATTACCCACGTCATCCGGGCGAAGTGAAAACGGTTGCAGAAGTGAAAAACCTCATTGATCAATACGACTGTGGTATTCGCTATGCAGACGACAACATTCAAAAATTGGTGGACGAATTAAAGCGCCAAAACATTTATGAAGACACTGCCATCATCATCACTTCTGACCACGGTGAAAACATTGGCGAATTGGGGCTGTATTCTGAACACGCAACGGCAGACGAGCCTTGCTGTCACATCCCCATGATTATTAAATGGAAGGGCATTAAAGAAAATGTGCACGAAAAAGCTTTGCTTTGTAACATTGACTTGGTGCCCACAATAGCAGATGCGTTCGGCTTAAAACACTGCAAATTCTGGGATGGCATGAGCTTTTACCCCCTCTTAAAGGGCGAAGAAATAGAGGGCAGAAAGTATCAAGTGCTCGGTCAATGCGCCCACGTGTGTCAGCGCTCCGTGGTGTTCTCTGATTATTTATACATTCGCACGGTGCACGGTGGTTTCCACCTTTGGGATGATGAAATGCTCTTTAACATTAAAGAGGACCCCCACGAATTGCACGATTTGAAAAAAGAGCGCCCTGACCTTGTCAACGAAGGGGCACACTATATCATCAACTGGGAATATGAAATGATGAAAAAGTCTTCTTCCCCTGTTGACCCCATGTGGACGGTGCTCAAAGAAGGAGGCCCATATCACTCCAAGGGGCATTTTGCTTCCTATAAAGAACGCTTAATCCAAACAGGTAGGCAAGAAGCAGCAGATGCTTTAGAAGCTCAATATAAAAACGAACGGTAAAAGGAGGCCAACATGACTGAAAAGCAAATCAAAGCACTTGAAAGATCTGTGCAGGACGTTACAGACAGATACAAAAACGCAGGGTATTTCCCATCTGCCGTCGTGCGTGTGTTTGATAAAGACAAGACACTGTGTACCGTCCAAACAGAAGGCATGTCGCAAGACAATATTTTTGATGTCGCCTCTTTAACCAAAATTGCAACCACCACCATGATTTTGGAGTTGGTACATCAAAAAAAGCTTACGCTCAATGCCCCCATTTTAACGTATTTTGAAAATCTTCAATCAGACGAATATTTTAAGCAAAAGCTTGAAAATATCACGCTGTTTAAGCTGTTAACACACACCACTGGGTTTCCTGCATGGTATCCTTTCTACCTCCATAAAGGGGAAGACTTTTTTGAGGTGTTAAAAAAAGCCATTGAAAAAATGCGTGATACCACAGAAATGGAGTATTCGGACATCAACTTCCTTTTGTTGGGCAAACTGCTTGAAACAGTGTACCAAAAACCTTTGGATGTGTGTTTAAAAGAAGAATTGGTGGACAAGCTAAACTTGGGATACATGACGTATCGCCCCGAGCTTTCCCCCCTCATTGTGCCCACAGCTTATGGCAACATCAATGAAGTGCTCATGTGCAAAAAAATGAAAGTGAAGTATGATAAGTTTAGAAAAGCAGATGAAGAAATCAGGGGCACCACGCACGATGGCAATGCTTTCTATTACTTTGATGACGTGGCAGGGCATGCAGGCATTTTTGCAAAGGCAGAAGCATACCAAAAACTCTGCCAATTCTACATGAACACGCAAAAAGAAATCTTCATTTTGGCACAAATGGAGCATCAGCCCACACGGGGTTTGGGGCTTCAAGTAGGCGCATCTTACCCACACGGTTGTGGCCACACAGGGTTTACAGGCACTTCCATTTATTTTTCCAGAGAGAAAAATATCGGTGCCGTTGCGTTTACCAACCGTTTGTACTATAAAGACATTGTCAATGAAAATATGACAGGCGATTATAGACGTTGCCTGCACGAATTGATGCATGCAATACACGATATTTTTTGATAGTAAAGGAACTCTGCTATGGCTTATGTCGTTGGTTTAATGAATGGCACAAGTGTAGATGGATGCGATGCCGCGCTCGTTCAAATAAATGAGCGTGGCACCTCTCTTTTGCACTTTATTTCTCTCCCCACTCCCCCTGCTTTAAAGCAAAAAATATTTGACACATGTTCTTTGGACAAGTCAGATATCCGTTTAACATGCTCTGTAAACGTTGAAATCGGGTATTTTTTTGCAGATGCTGTAAAAAAGCTGTGCAAGGAAGCAAACATACGCACGCAAGACCTTTTTTGCATTGGCTCACACGGTCAAACGGTGTACCATATCCCCGAACAAGAAGGGGATTTTGTACCCTCCACCTTGCAATTGGGTGACCCTGCCATCATTGCCTATCAAACAGGTGCACCCGTTGTTTCTTCCTTTAGAAGTATGGACATGGCAGCAGGTGGGCGAGGCGCTCCCCTCGTGCCCTACACAGAGTATCTTTTGTATAAGTCCAAAGATGTATCTCGTGCACTGCACAATTTAGGGGGCATTGCCAATGTCACTGTGCTCCAAAAAAATTGTACCATGGACGATGTGTTTGCCTTTGACACAGGCCCTGCCAATATGATTATAGATGCGCTGATGGAACATTTTTTCCACGTGCCTTATGATGAAAATGGCGATAAAGCAAGCCAAGGCAAGGTGCATAATGCACTGCTTTCACACATGCTTTCTCATCCTTATTTTAAAAAAGCGCCCCCCAAGGCAACGGGCAGAGAAATGTTTGGCAAACAATATGTACACGCACTTTTAGAAAATTTCCCAGACGTTTCACCCCTTGATTTCATAACCACAGCCACTATGTTTACAGCGCAAACCATGAAAGATAGCTACCAAAACTTCGTATTCCCAAAAGTACAGATAGACGAAATCGTGCTCTCTGGGGGTGGCAGTCACAACCAAACGCTGATAAACTTACTAAAAGACCGACTGCCAAACATCAAAATCTGTACACAGGAAGATTTAGGCTATTCCTCTGATGCCAAAGAAGGCATTGCCTTTGCACTCCTTGCGCACGAAACAATGCACCACCGTTTTGGCAACTTAAAAAGTGCCACAGGCGCTTCAAAGTCCGTCATTTTAGGCAACATCACGCCTGTGCCCTTTTAAACAAGCCCATAAGAAAAGCCCTTGATCTTCAAGGACTTTTTTTACTATTCTCTTATTTGTTCTTCTTGTAACTGCTCTGATACCATTCGATTTTGCGTTTCCTCATATTTTAAGAGCACGCATTTTTCTTCCCCTTTTGCATTTTTATATTCTGCCATAAACATGGGTTTTGTGTCTGAAAGGCCTTCTAATATCACGCCATCTTTGAGCGCCCTCAAAGCGCTTGTGCTGTATATTCTATCCCCTTTTTTGTACGCACCACCTGTTTGCTTGGTGCGATACAATTTTAGGTCGGATATGTTTTCATCCGTCCACAAAACGCCCTCCAACGTGCCATCTTGCAACATAATTTTGTCTGCACCTTTCACAAAGAGCACATCTTTTTGAAAAGAAAATCTCAGTTCGGGTTGAGGCAATATGGACAATGCCATGTTTTTAAATAATTCTTCATAAAAATATGCCTGTTCTGCTGGATACGTATAACACACGGTATATAAATTTTCATTGTACAAAAAAGTGTGTACTACGCATATTTGATTGCCTTTTTTTGAATATATCGTGTTTTCATCCTGATGTTCAACGCTGAATTTGTTTTTCTTTAAAGTCTGTTTATAATTGCTTATTTTTTCTTCCACATTTTCATTCTCATCTAACCCCTCAAAAGACAAAGTAAAATAAGCAATTTCTTCAGCGCTCTTATTGAGCACAAAAGTGTCCACATTTTCTCCATCCACAGGCGCCATATATAAAAGCTGATTTTGGTCATAGAGCATGGAATATCCATACATGCTTTCAAATACAGACAAAGCATTTGTAGGCTTTGCAAGCGTTTCCCCCATAGATGAAGTTATAAAAAATACATTTAAAATAAGCAGAATGAAAGTACATCGAAACCCCCTTTTCATCATGCGTAACCCTCCTTTTTGTTCATACACACATACAAACGAACGCCCTTCCTTTTTTTATCCATACATGAAAATTTTTTTTGCCTTTTTTTTAACATTGAAAATGCTCCAAAAAAATGATATACTATGTGTAACATAAAGAGAGGAGGCAAACGCATGGCTGAACCTGTGTACCTGTGTATTGATCTAAAATCCTTCTACGCTTCCGTAGAGTGTATGCAGAGAAATTTAGACCCTATGACCACAAATCTCGTAGTCGCAGATGCGAGCAAAACAGAAAAAACCATTTGCCTTGCCGTATCCCCTTCTTTAAAGAGTTTTGGTATTCCAGGCCGTCCTCGCCTGTTTGAAGTGGTGCAAAAAATAAACTATGTCAATCAAAATCGCCTTTTAAAAGCGCATTTATCTGCTTTTGAACAGCAATCTTACGACATCAAAACGCTCCAAAAAGACGAAAAAGTTAAAGTGTCCTACATCGTTGCGCCCCCTCAAATGGCGCTCTACATGCAGTACAGCACAGAGATTTACAAAATTTACCTTGAATACATCGCCCCCGAAGATATGCACGTGTATTCTATTGACGAAGTGTTTATCGACCTCACCAAGTATTTAAAAACGTACCAAAGCACTCCTCGTGCACTCGCTGAAAAAATCATCCATCACGTGTACAATCAAACGGGCATCACGGCAACAGCAGGTATTGGCACCAACTTGTATTTAGCAAAAATTGCCATGGACATTGTCGCCAAACATAAAAAACCAGATGACAAGGGTGTGCGTATTGCAGAGCTGGATGAAACAAAATATAAAGAAGAATTGTGGGAACACACCCCTTTGACGGACTTTTGGCGTGTGGGCAGAGGATATCAGAAAAAACTGCACGAAAATTTTATCTTCACCATGGGCGACATTGCAAGATGCTCTGTTGCGCCCAAAACTTCTTATCGCAATGCAGATTTTCTCTACAAACTCTTTGGCATCAATGCAGAACTTTTGATCGACCACGCATGGGGGTATGAGCCCTGCACCATGGCGCACATCAAAAGTTATCGCCCCGAGTCCACCAGCATCTGTTCAGGGCAAGTGCTCGACAGGCCGTATACCTATGATGAAACAAGAATTATTGTCCGAGAAATGGTGGAGCTTTTGGCGCTTGACTTGGTGGACAAGGGCATTGTTACAGACCAAGTCACCCTCACCATCGGTTACGACATTGAAAACTGCACCAACCCCAACATTGTAAAGTTCTATGAGGGTGAAATTGTCACAGACGTGTACGGCAGAAAAGTGCCCAAGCATGCGCATGGCACAGCCAATTTGGATGCTTTTACATCCTCCACTCGCCAAATCACTGAAAAAGTGCTCGCCCTGTTCGAGCGCATTTATAACCCCTTGTTGCTCTCTCGCCGTCTGTCTTTAAACGCCAACCACCTGACCAAAAAAGAAGAAGCGAACTTGCAAAGAAAGCCTGCACAAATGGACATATTTTCTTTCGTTCAGAACGAAGAAGACCAAGAAAAACAGAAACAATTGCAACAAAAAGAGCAAAAGTTGCAAGAAACGATGCTCCTGCTCAAAAAGAAGTTTGGCAAAAATGCCCTGCTCAAGGGCACAAACCTCCAAGAAGGCGCCACCACCAAGCAAAGAAATGAACAGATCGGAGGGCATAAAGCATAAGCGCATACACATACTTTTTGTGCTTCATCCTCAGCACATTTTTCTCCTGTGTCTGCCGCCTATGCACAAATTTATATGAAAAACACCTTCAAATATGCTGATATTTTCTCCCTTTCTCGTCCAAAATGCGTTAAGCCCATGTCCCTTTCAGACCGTGCTGCGCAATTCGCCCCCTTTTCTGCTCTTACAGGGCTGGACGCTTCCTTGAACGAAGGGGGCAGAAAAACGGAGGAAAAGCGCACCTTAGACGACCTCCAAAAAGAAGAAATCAACAGCGCCCTCACTTGCTTATCTTTAGACCCTTCTCCCCCCATTTCCCTCACTTTCTTTGTACAGGACGAAAAAAAAGAGGGTGGACACTACGAAACGTGCTTTTGCCATGTTAAAAAAATAGACGAGTACAATCAAACACTGATGCTCAAAGAAGACTTTGACGTTTTATTTTCAGACATCTTTCAGTTGCAAATTATTCGTTCAAATATTTTCCCCACTTTAAATAAGGATACTTGATCTTCCTTTTCACTTTTTCTTTGAAAGGAATTATATATGGAATACAACAAAAAAGAAACAAAAAAACATGGCGATTCTGCATTTAATTTCGATTACTATGTGCACGATGATATATCTCTTAGCTATGGTTTCCCTGCGCACTGGCATGAAGAGTTTGAAATCATGTATGTAACCACAGGGCATTTTGATGTATGGGTTGATTCCATAGAGTTTAAAATGCACGAAGGAGACATTTTATTTATGGCGCCTTTTTCCTTTCATTCCTGCATTTGTAACAACATTGTAACGGGTACTTTTACTAATTTTGTATTTGGAGAAAAGCTTCTTTTTCCTGATTCAACAAGCAAAATATATACAGACCTCTTTAAGAAAAACATCTCCACACAAAACACTTTTAAACCTTTTATTTTCAGCTCACCTTCTCTCATTCTTCACTTGGAAAACATTCTTGAACTTGTAAAAAAAATGGATGAAAATATGCTATCCGTTCAAATTGAACTTTTATCTATATTTGATGAACTATTCAAAAATAAAGTATTTATAGAAAACCAAGAAAGTGAAAAGGTCAATTCCTCCCTTTTGAAAAACGTCATCTTATTTATTCAGTATAACTATAAAAACAATATTTCCATAGATGAAATTGCTCGCTCTGTTTATATTTCCCCAGACCATTTAATCCGTCTACTCAAAAAAGCCATCGGTTTTTCACCCAAAGAATACATTATTCGCTTGCGTTTACAAGATGCCATCCATTTAATGGCAAAAAATCAAACAGAAAGCATTGCAAACATTGCCATTCAATCAGGCTTTGACGATGTCAATTACTTTTCAAGATTGTTCAAAAAAAAGATGGGCATTACCCCTTCAGAGTATCGCAAAAAAATTTAAACCCAAGAATTTGAAAGCATGTATAGTTTGGAACAAAATCGATTTTGTGCTATATCATGCTTTTTTTGTGCATTGATTTATTGTGCTAAATGGAATAAAATCATGTTGTCAAGTACAGGAAAACACTTTTTAGAAAAGGAGCATGTTCAGAAAATGACCACTCAAACTGATTTGAGGAAAACTCATAACAAAACATTTTTTAAACAAATAAGCAAAAACTATGAGCTTTACTTGTTTCTCTTACCTGCCATTATCCTTACATTTTGCTTTATGTATATCCCCATGTACGGCGTTCAAATTGCCTTTAAAAACTTTTCCCCTGCCAGAGGCATTGAGGGAAGTCCGTGGGTAGGGCTTAAGCATTTTACAAGGTTCTTTAACTTAGCACAATGTCCACGCTTGTTTGCAAACACATTGAAATTGAGCATTTATGGCTTGGTCGCAGGCTTTCCCTTGCCCATATTGCTTGCACTTTTGCTCAATCAAATGTCACACATGCCAAAACTCAAAAAATCTTTACAAACCATCTCTTACATGCCTCACTTCATTTCTCTCGTTGTTTTGGTCAGTATGCTCACTATTTTCCTTTCCCCTACTTCAGGCATTTATGGCAACCTTTGCCGTGCCATGGGGAAGGATCCTCAAAACCCCATGGGCGATGCAAGTCTTTTTAGAACGATTTACATCCTATCCGATATTTGGCAACACACAGGTTGGAACAGCATCATATACCTTGCTGCACTATCTTCCGTTGACCCCTCCTTGTATGAAGCGGCTACCGTAGATGGTGCAGGTAAACTAAAGCGTGTCATTCACATTGACATTCCCTCCATCTTGCCCACCTGTGTCATCATGCTCATATTATCTGTCGGCAATATTTTGAACATTGGTTTTGACAAAGCGTATTTGATGCAAAATCCTTTAAACACTGCAGCCAGCGAAATCATCCCTACTTATGTTTATAAAATTGGCATTCAAAAAGGGCAATACAGTATGTCTGCCGCTGTTGGTCTGTTTAATAACGTCATCAACTTTGTATTGCTCATCAGTGTCAACTTCATCTCCAAAAAATTAACAGAAACCAGCTTGTGGTAAGAAAGGAGAATAGATATGAAAATCAAAGCAAAAAAAGGCGATAAAGCTTTTGATATTTTTTCCATTATTATTAGCATTATCCTCATCTTAATTGTTGCCTATCCCATGTATTTCATGATTATCGCCTCCTTTAGTGACCCTGCTGCCGTATCAAGTGGTGAAGTCTGGTTCTTTCCCAAAAACATTACGTTTGCTGGCTACGGTAAAATTTTTGAAGAAGCAAGAATTTGGACTGGGTATAAAAACACAATTCTCTTTACCCTCGTAGGCACAATGTTTAGTTTGCTTTTTACATTACCTGCTGCCTACGCATTGTCTAAAAAAGATTTAAAAGGGCGGAATACATTGATGATGTATTTCACCATCACCATGTTTTTCAGTGGTGGTTTAATCCCGACATATCTAACCATCAATCAATTTCACTTGACAGACACTTTTTGGGTCATCGTGCTCCCCTTTTCAGTAGGCGCTTATAACTTGATTATCGCACGTACTTTCTTTGCTTCCAATATACCGGACGAACTTTGGGAAGCAGCCCAGTTGGACGGATGTAGCCACACAAGATTTTTTGTAACCATCGTACTCCCTCTTTCCAAAGCCATTGTTTCAGTTATCGCACTGTATTGCATGGTTGGTCAATGGAATCAATATTTCACCTCTTTGATTTACACAAGAAAAGAGGAGCTTATCCCTTTGCAACTCGTATTGAGAAATATTTTACTTCAAAACCAAGCGCAAGCAAATTCTTCCTCATTAGCATCTTTTGAAAATCAAAGAGTGGTTGACATGATGAAGTATGGCATCATCATCGTATCCACCGTGCCCATTATGTGCGTGTACCCCTTTGTGCAAAAGTACTTTAACCAAGGCGTTATGATCGGTTCTGTAAAAGGTTAAGTTTGTTTCCCCGTGTACAAATAATGTACACTCAAATATAAAAAAAGGAAGGAAATCAAAATGAAAAAGACTCTTACTCTTCTCACTGCGCTCGTGCTGATGCTCAGCATGCTCTCCCTGCCTGCACTTGCAGACGACAATTTCAACGAAACAGGGTACCCCATTGTAAAGGAACCCGTTACCCTCAAAGTCATTGCTTACAAGCATGAAAACACTGAACCCTACGAAAACATTCAACTCTGGAAAGATTTAGAAGCAAAGACCAACGTAAAAATCGAATGGCAATATGCTGAAGGAAGCGATTGGAACACCCAAAAACAGCTCGTGTTAGCTGGTGGCGATTTACCTGACATCTTCCTTGCTGAATCATTAAATGAAAATGATGTTGTCAACAACTTGCCCATGTTCATCAAATTAGATGATTACATTGAAAAGTATGCCCCCAACATCAAAGCAACGTTCGCAGAAGAACCTGCAGCAAAATCTTTTGCAACCTGCTATGATGGCTCTATTTACGGCTTGCCCCAGCAAATGCCTTGCCGTCCTTCTACCTTTGATATGTGCTTCATCAACCAACAATGGCTCACCAACTTAGGTTTGTCCATGCCACAAACAACAGATGAACTCTACACCGTTTTAAAGGCATTTAAAGAACAAGATGCAAACGGCAATGGTGACCCCAACGACGAAATTCCATTGAGCTTCATGGCTTTTAATGACTTAACAGGTTGCTTGTCCTTGTTCGCTTCCTTTGGTGCAGTGGACAGCATGAGTGGTTCACACCTTTCTTTAACAGATGGTAAAGTAGAATATGTACCTACCATGGATGGTTTTAAAGAAGGCGTTAAGTTCTTAGCCAAATTGTACTCCGAAGGCTTAATTGACGTAGAAGTGTTCACACAAGACTGGAGCATCTATCCTGCAAAATTGTGCCCCACTGAAACACCCATCGTTGGTATGGCTTTCCACTGGTCTACATTAACTGCTACTGGCAAATATGCTGATCAATACGTGCCCTTCATGCCTGTTGCTGGCCCTAACGGTGATCGTTACTGGAGATACAATCCTCAATATGTAAAGGATTGCAAATACGTTGCTGAAATCACCACAGCGTGTGAATATCCTGAAGTTGCAATGCGTTGGTTAGATACTCTTTATGATCAAGAAATCTCCATGCAAATCTTCTACGGTCCTCTTGGTCAAACAATGGAAAAAACAGCTGATGGTTACAAAGTGCTCGACTGCCCAGAAGGTTTTGATGCCAACTTGTGGAACTGGAAATGGTGCATGAATGACAATATGGTTGGCTATGTCACAGATTCCTTTAGCCAAAAAATCACGCCTCCTGCTGAAGTTGCCCAAAAGTTGGAAACAGACAAGGAATATTCCAAGTACTTTAAGGATGAATATTTCCCTCTTGTAAACCTCAATGAAGACCAAGTTACTGAAATTGCTATCTTCGGCACAGACCTTAAAACCTACTGGCAAGAAACAGTTGCCACATGGATTACAACAAATGCTGATGTTGATGCTGAATGGGCAAACTACGTAGATCAAATGAACGCAATGGGCGCAGAAGATTACGTAAAAATCTATCAAGCTGCATACGATGCATCTAAATAATTCAAATAAAAAAGGGAATTGCATAAGAGAATTCTTGTGCAATTCCCTTTTTGTAACAATATTACGATCAAGGAGCAAATCATGATTTATGCTGAAAACAACGCACTCATCCGTAAATTTCAAGGAGAAACAGTGCGTATCGACCCTTATGGAGAAAACAGTTTTCGTGTTAGAGTAACGAGAAATAATTACTTTACAAACGATTCTTGGGCGCTTGTTGAACAACAAAAAGCGTATGCTTCCACCATTTTATTAGGGGATGAAAAAACAGAAGTTGAAGAAGCCGTCCAAGCAAACAACTCCGTACACATTTCAGGTCAAACAGGTTCTATCCAAAATGGCGAAATCAAAGCAATTTTTACAGGTATTGGAAAATTAGTGTTTTTCAATTGTGAAACAGGAGAAAAACTATTAGAAGAAGTTGAAGCAAATAGAAAATCCTGCTTACAAATATCCTCCAGAGAATTGAAAAACATTTCTGGCAATGTCTACAAAGCAAGCTTGAAATTCGCTTCTGACCCTGATGAAAAATTGTACGGCATGGGTCAATATCAAAATGGCATATTTGATTTAAAAGGTTCTGTTTTAGAGCTTGCACAGCGCAACTCACAAGCCTCTGTTCCTTTTGTTTATTCAAACAAAAATTATGGTTTCTTATGGAATAACCCTGCAATTGGCAAAGTTACATTTGCAAAGAATGTAACAGAATGGGAAGCATGCAGCACAGAACAAATTGAATTTTGGATTACCTGTGGCAACTCCCCTAAACAAATCATCCAGCAGTACATGGAAGCAACAGGCTTTCCACCCATGATGCCTGAACACGGTTTGGGCTTTTGGCAGTGCAAACTGCGCTATTACAATCAAGAACAAGTGCTCACAGTAGCCAGAAAATATAAAGAATTGGGCATTCCACTCGATGTCATCATCATTGACTTTTTCCACTGGCCCTATGAAGGTGACTGGTGCTTTGATGAAACTTACTGGCCAGACCCCAAGAAAATGGTGGAAGAAATAAATGCCATGGGCACAAAAGTCATGGTATCTGTTTGGCCCACAGTTTCCATTCGTTCTAAACACTATCGTGAAATGAAAGAAATGGGGTACTTAATCGATACTGAAAATGGTGTGGATGTCAACATGCTCATGATTGATCCTACTTCTTTTGTAGATACTACAAACCCAGATGCTCGTAAGTTTTTTTGGGACAAAATAAAAGCAGGGTATGAACAATATGGCATTTATGATTATTGGTTAGACGTTGCTGAGCCTGAATTTAGCCGTTATGACTTCCAAAACTATAAGTACTTTAAGGGCAGTGCGCTCGCCGTTGCCAACGAATACCCCATGCAATATGCAAGAACCCTTTACGAAGGCTTAAAATCTTCTGGTGTAGAGCACCCTGTCAACCTTATTCGCTGTGCATGGGCAGGCAGTCAAAGATATGGTGCGCTCGCATGGTCTGGCGATATTGAATCCTCTTTCCAGTCCTTCAAAAAGCAAATTGTGTGTGGCCTTCAAATGGCTATGGCTGGTATCCCATGGTGGACAACGGATATTGGTGGATTTATCAACGGCAACATCCACGATGTAAAATTCCAAGAGTTATTGGTCAGATGGTTTGAGTTCGGTGCATTCTGCCCTGTTATGCGTTTGCACGGTGACAGAAGTCCGGGCACACCTCGCATTAGTAACGAAGGTGGTGGCCGTTGTGGCAGTGGTGCAGATAATGAAATTTGGTCTTTCGGTGCAGAAAATCAACGCATTTTCACCAAGTACATCAAAATCCGTGAAAATATGCGCCCTTATGTACGTTCTTTAATGGAAGACTGTTCCAAAACAGGTGCGCCCATCATGCGCCCCCTGTTCTTCAACTACAAGGATGATGAACAAGTGTGGAACATAAAAGATCAATATATGTTTGGCACGGATGCACTCGTTGCCCCCATCACAGACTATCAAGCACGTGCAAGAAAAGTGTACCTCCCCAAGGGAAACACCTTTGTACACGCAAGCACCTCTACTGTATATGAGGGAGGGCAATGGATTTCCATCCCTGCACAATTGGATGACATTCCTGTGTTCCTTGTACAAGGGAGCGAATTGGAAAAGCACAATCCTTTTCTAATCGATTGATGTATACGCTTGTGCGTTCATAACGACGGTTGTTCACAGAATAACCGTCAAAAAAACGCACAAATTGTAAAACAAGTAATTTATTATAAGTAAATGAGGAAGTCAATATGATATATGCCGATGAACGCACGCTTGTTAAAAAATACAACGGACTCACAGTCCGCATAGAATGCCACGGAGAAAACAGCTTGCGCATTCGCATCACAAGAAACCATCGATTTGAAAATGAGGATTGGGCACTTGTACAACCCACATTCACCCCTACGCCCAGTATTGTCATAGGGGAAGAAGCACTTCAAGCAGAGCAAACTGTGCAAGCAAACAACGTTCAAAATACAAGAGAAAAAACAGCGTCTATCACCAACGGCATGCTTAAAGCAGAAATTACAGAAATTGGCAAGCTTGTTTTTACAAACACGAACACAAACCAAGTGTTGCTGGAGGAGTTTGAGCCTTATCATAAATCATGCCTTACAATCAACTCTACGCATCTTGAAAACATTGCAGGCGATGTGTACCATGCCATCATGAAGTTTGAATCAGATGAAAATGAGAAGCTGTATGGCATGGGGCAATATCAAAATGGCATATTTGATTTAAAAGGGTGTGTGTTAGAGCTTGCTCAGCGCAATGCACAATCCTCCGTGCCCTTTGTTTATTCTAACAAAAATTACGGTTTCTTGTGGAACAACCCTGCCATTGGCAAAGCCTCTTTTGCAAAAAACATCACGGAATGGGAAGCAGAAAATACGCATCAAATTGATTTTTGGATTACATGTGGCAATGACCCTGCGCAAATCATGCATCAATATATGCAAGCAACAGGCTTTCCACCCATGATGCCTGAACACGGTTTGGGCTTTTGGCAGTGCAAACTGCGCTATTACAATCAAGAACAAGTGCTCACAGTCGTAAAAAAATACAAAGAATTGGGCATTCCACTCGATGTCATCATCATTGACTTTTTCCACTGGCCTTTGGAGGGGGATTGGTGCTTTGATAAAGCCTACTGGCCAGACCCCAAAAAAATGGTAGAAGAAATAAATGCAATGGGTACAAAAGTGATGATATCTGTGTGGCCTACCGTTGCACTGCGCTCTAAACACTATCAAGAAATGAAAGAAATGGGTTACTTGATTGATACAGAATACGGCGTGGATATGAATAAAAAAATGATTGACGACACGTGTTTTGTAGACACCACAAACCCTGATGCAAGGCAATATTTTTGGGACAAAGTAAAAGCAGGCTATGAACAATATGGCATCTATGATTACTGGTTGGATGTTGCAGAGCCGGGCTTTAGCCGTTATGATTTCAACAATTATAAATACTTTAAAGGCAGTGCGCTCGCCGTTGCCAACGAATACCCCATGCAATATGCCAAAACTTTCTATGAAGGCTTAAAATCTTCTGGGATAGAACATCCTGTCAACCTCATTCGCTGTGCATGGGCAGGCAGTCAAAGATACGGTGCGCTCGCATGGTCTGGCGATATCGAGTCTTCTTTCCAGTCCTTCAAAAAGCAAATTGTGTGTGGTCTTCAAATGGCTATGGCTGGTATCCCATGGTGGACAACGGACATCGGGGGCTTTTCGGGTGGCAACATCCACGATGAAAAGTTCCAAGAATTATTGGTCAGATGGTTTGAGTTTGGCGCCTTTTGCCCTGTCATGCGCCTGCATGGAAACAGAAGCCCTGGCACCCCTGGCATAAGCCACGAAGGTGGTGGCCGTTGTGGCAGTGGTGCAGACAATGAAATTTGGTCTTACGGTGCAGAAAATCAACGCATTTTCACTAAATACATCAAAATCCGTGAAAACATGCGCCCCTATGTACGTTCTTTAATGGAAGATTGTTCCAAAATAGGTGCGCCCATCATGCGCCCCCTGTTCTATAACTACAAGGATGATGAACAAGTGTGGACCATAAAAGATGAATATATGTTTGGCGCAGATGCACTCGTTGCCCCCATCACAGACTATCAAGCACGTGAAAGAAAAGTGTATCTCCCCAAGGGGAATACCTTTGTACACGCAAGCACCTCTACTGTATATGAGGGAGGGCAATGGATTTCCATCCCTGCTCAATTGGATGACATCCCTGTGTTCCTCGTACAAGGGAGCACATTAGAAAAGCACAACCCTTTCTTGTAAGACATTTTAAAAAAAATTTTAATATGAAAGCACTCTACACATTTTGGTGCAGGTGCTTTTTTTGTAATTAAAAAAGGAAAAGCGTGTGCTCTTCCTTTTAATTTGGAATTATTTTCTTATAAAGTTTCGTTCACATATACTTTGAGGAGCTTGACTGCGCCTTCCAAGTCACGCATATCAATCATTTCAGTAGCTGCGTGCACATAACGGCAAGGAATGGAAATGGCGCCTGTTGGGATGCCCGAACGTGTGCGCTGAATGGCGCCTGCATCTGTGCCACCAAATGCCAAAATTTCAGCTTGTGTGGGCACATCAGCTTTTTTGCCTGCTTCAAAGAGTGCATCACGCACCACAGGGGAAGCAATCAAGTTGCTGTCTTTCACTTTCACACAGCAGCCTGCGCCCAATTTAACGTTGGGTGCTTTGGTTTCAGGGGTATCGCCCCATGCAGTTACGTCAATTGCAATGCCATAGTCAGGGTTGATTTTGTAAGCAGCTGTGGTGGCACCACGCACGCCCACTTCTTCTTGTGTAGAGAACACGCCACAAATCGTGTTCTTGGGGTTTTTCACTTGCTTTAAAAGCTCTACGAGCACTGCGCAAGCGCATCTATCGTCCATAGCAGGGCCTGCAATCTTGTGTGCGCCCACATCAAAAATGTCAGGTGCATATACACACACATCGCCGTAGGTTACACGCTTTAAAGCGTCCTGCTTGTCGTCTGCACCAATGTCCACAAACATGTCTGCCAATGTAGGCTCTCCTGCTTTCACAGGTTGGCACATTGCCACACCTTCTACACCGTTTTGGAAAACAACGTGACGGCCGTTTGCATTTTTAACGCCCAAGCCCCCCACATTGTGCACACGCAAAAAGCCTGTTTCTTCAACGTCTGTTACAATCAGACCAATATGGTCCATGTGTGCGCTGATCATGATGCGCTTGCCATTTTCTTGACCCTTTTTTTCTACAATCAAGTTGCCCATTACGTCAATTTCAGCGCTGTCTACATGCCCTAAGAGCATTTTCTTAATCTGTTCTGCCACCTGTGTTTCAACACCTGATGGGCCGTATACCTTGAGTAAAGTTGTCAATGTATTTTTCATTTCTTTTATCCTCCCTTAGAGTGAAAGTAAATAACGATTTGCAAGTTCATACTGTGACGAAACATCGTCCAAACAGCATACAGAGCTTGGCCCATGGATGTAGCGACAAGGCACGGACAAGACGAGCGTTTTCATGCCTTCTTTGGAACGCTGATATGCGCCCGCATCATTGCCCCCTGTAACACCACGTTTCACTTGGTGCAAAATTTTGTTATCTTCTGCCAAATGAAGTACAGTGTGGAACAATTCTCTGTCAGCAATAGAGGCAGTGTCCATAAAGCTAATGGCAACGCCTTTTTTTGCTTCGCATACCACACGTGCAGGCTGAGCATCACCCATATCCCCTGCTGCAGTGCCTTCCAAGTTCAAAAGCACATCTGCTTGTAAATCAAACGCTGCACCCAGTGCACCACGCAAGCCAATTTCTTCCTGCACCACAAAAGCGCATGTAATGTCGCAAGGATAAGTGTTTTGGAGCAATTTTAACGCATTGTAGCACCCTACACGGTCATCCAATGCTTTTGCAACCACGCAGTTTTTACCAAAGGTTTGGTAAGAGGATGCAAAGTATGCAAAGCTTGCAAGAGGGCATTTTGAAAGTGCTTCCTCTTTGGTCTTTGCGCCGATATCAATATACAATTCATCATAAGAGAGCACACGTGCACGCATTTCTCTTGTTTGAAGGTGAATGGCCATAGCGCCAATAACACCATCCAAGCTTTCAGGGCCCACTTTCACATGCTTGGACACCACCACACGAGAGTCAATGCCTCCAACAGGCTTAAAGTTCAAAAGCCCATCTTCTGTTGCCCCTGTGATGATGAAACCCACTTCGTCCATGTGTGCAGAAATGCAAACGTGCATTTTGCTTTTGCCTGTGCCTTTTTTATGCGCAATCACATTGCCCATTCTGTCAATTTTCACATCGTCTGTATATTCTTTAGCCGCTTCTAAAAGCGCTTTTCTCACCAAACGTTCATCCCCTGATGCGCCGTTTAGCTCGCACAATGTTTTTAATTCCATAGTTCATCCTCCCAACTGCTGTCTATTTCGCACAAATACAGTGCAAGAAGGCGTGCCCCTTCTTTCATTGCACCCATGCTGAACAGTTCAACATTCGTGTGCATGTATTTGAGTGGCAAGGAGAACAAAATGCTGGGCACGCCACTTCTTTGAATGCTGATATAATCTTCATCCGTGCTCGTATAGCTGGGGCTTACAGCGTCTTGCAAAACAACATTGTTGTTGTTCGCCACTTCATCTAATTTCTTTCTCATATATTGGTTGATGTGAGGCCCTCTATCTGCCACAAGGCTTTCCAAATCGCTTGTTCTGCTTCTGTCAGCCCCTGGCGTCACAGCGTGTGTCACGTCAAAAGCAATGCCAAAATCAGGCGCCAAATGATAGCTGGACACCTTTGCACCATGGCAACCCACTTCTTCTTGGCAGGTCGCAACAAATGTAATATCTGCATTATGTGTCATCTTTTGAAGCATTTCTGCTGTCTTTAACATGATGGCAACACACGCACGGTCATCTGCTGTTTTGGTCACATAACGGTTGTTTAAAAGGCCTACAAAACGAGCATCAAAGCAGATATTATCCCCCACTTTAATGACCTTTTCAAGCTCTTCTTTGCTCATACCCATGTCCACAAACATGTCTTCTCTTTGATAGTTTTTGGTGCGTTCTTCTGCTGTCAATAAATGAGGCGCTTTGGCACCCACCACGCCCAAAAGCGTTTCTTTGCCGTACACAGTCACACGCATGCCGGGCATCACACGAGGGTCCACGCCTCCAACAAACGCAAAGCGCACACTGCCGTCCTCTTCAATTTTCTCAACCATTGCACCTATTTCATCCAAGTGCGCACACACAAGCACTTTAGGGCCTGTGCCTTTTTTATGCGCATACACGCAGTTGAGCCCATCAATATATACTTCATCCACAAAGGGTTCAAACTGGTTTTTGATATACTCAGCGACCACACGCTCATTGCCTGAACAACCGGGGAGCGCAGCCACCTCTTTCAAAAAGTCTTCGGTACGCATACATTCACCTTCCTTGTTTTATTAAAACCTGTACCTCTTTCAGTATACCAAACTTTACGAGAAATGTAAACTTCTTTTTTGATTTTTACATGTCCAATCTGTTTTTATATTGTTTCTACCTCTTCCACTATTTTTACACACAAAAAACTGTGGCAAAATTTCTTTCACCACAGTTGAATCATTTGTTATTTTGAACGATAGAACAAAACGCAAAAGGTGTCGTATGTCAAGAAACTAAATATACACGATGAGAAGCGTACAAATAATTAAAAATCTCACAGTTGACACCCCAGATGATGCGTTATCACCACGCAGGAATCGGTCAGTCTAGATAAAGGCTACGCTTTTCATAATGCGTATGCAACAATTCGTGCGCTTTATGGCTATTGGGCTTGCCCAAGTAGGTTTCATAAAGCTTTTGAATTTCTTTGTTTTCATGGCTCTTACGGAGGGTTTTGCCAGCGTCTTCTCCATAGAGGGCTTGTGCACGGAGCACACGGGGGTCGCATTCCATGCGTTTTTGAGCAGAAACGATGGGCTGACCACCACCGTTGACACAACCACCTGGGCAACCCATGATTTCAATGAAAGCATAGGTCTTTTCGCCCGATTGAATGGTGTCAAGCAGTTTGGAGGCATTGCCTGTGCCGTGGGCAACAGCAACGCTGATTTCTTTGTCACCAATTTGAATGGTGGCTTCTTTCACGCCTTCAATGCCACGAACGTCCGTAAAGTCAACCTTTTCGAGCGTTTTGCCTGTGATGACTTCATAGGCTGTACGCAGAGCGGCTTCCATAACGCCACCAGTAGCGCCAAAGATAACACCAGCGCCTGTGCTTTCGCCCATCAATTCATCAAAGTCTTCATCTTCCAAGGTTTGGAAGTTGATGCCTTGAAGCTTAATCAAGCGAGCGAGTTCACGAGTGGTAATAACAGCGTCTACATCGGGGTAGCCTGTGCCACTGAGTTCTGCTCTGTCTGCTTCAAACTTCTTGGCTGTGCAGGGCATGACGGACACAACACGGATGTCTTTGGGGTCAATGCCAGCGTGTTGTGCATAGTAACTTTTGACCATGGCACCCATCATTTCATGAGGGGATTTGCAAGAGGAAAGGTTTGGAATAAAGTCCGGGTAATATGTTTCGCAATACTTGACCCAGCCTGGAGAGCAAGAAGTAATCATGGGCAAAGTGCCATTTTCCTTGATGCGTGTTAAAAGCTCTGTGGCTTCTTCCATGATGGTAAGGTCTGCTGCAAAGTCTGTATCAAACACTTTGTCAAAGCCCAAACGACGGAGGGCAGACACCATTTTGCCTGTCACAGCAGTACCAATGGGGAAACCAAATTCTTCACCCAAAGCTGCACGCACGGCTGGTGCAGGCTGTACCACCACATGCTTTGTATCGTCATTGAGCATATCGAGCACGAGATCAATCTCGTCCTTTTCATGCAATGCGCCCACAGGACATGCTGTGATGCACTGACCACAGTTGATGCAAGCAGTGTCTTTTAAGCGAATGTTCCAAGCTGGCTCAATGGCTGTTTCAAAACCACGCTTAACAGCGCCAATGACGCCGATTTTCTGCACTTTTTCGCACATAGCCACGCAACGACGGCACAAAATGCACTTGTTGTTGTCACGCACGATAGAAGGAGATAAATCGTCCACCATATAAGTGTTGCGCTTACCCATAAAGCGATCGCCATTTTCTACACCCAAATCAAGGCAGAGCTTTTGGAGTTCGCAGTTTTGGCTACGCACGCAAGAAAGACATTTCATTTCATGTGCGCTGAGCACGAGTTCCAAAATGGTCTTTCTATATTCACGAATTTTGGGGGTGTTGGTTTTCACCACCATGTTGGGGGTAACAGGGAGCACACAAGATGCCTGGAGGGCACGTGCACCTGTATCCACAACGCACATACGGCATGCGCCGATTTCGTTGATATCTTTTAAATAGCACAGCGTAGGGATGTTGATGTTTGCTTTTTTTGCCGCTTCTAAAACAGTAGTACCGGCAGGCACTTCAACTTGGACGCCGTCAATTGTAAGGGAAATAAGCTGTTCCATGTTCTATTTTCCTCCTTTTACTTCTTGATGATGGCGCCGAAACGGCACTTTTCAATACATGCACCACACTTGATGCACTTCATGGGGTCAATCTTGTGCATTTGCTTGACTTCGCCAGAAATAGCACCGGCAGGACATACACGAGCACAAGCTGTACAGCCTTTGCACTTGTCTGTAATGAAATACTGGAGCAATGCTTGGCAGTGGTGTGCAGGACAGCGCTTTTCTCTGATATGCGCTTCATATTCATCACGGAAATAGTGAATGGTAGAAAGTACAGGGTTAGGCGCTGTTTGACCCAAACCACAAAGTGCAGTTGCCTTGATGGTTTTTGCCAAAGTTTCGAGCTTTTCAATGTCCCCTTCTTCGCCTTTGCCTTCTACAATACGGTTAAGAATTTCGAGCATTCTCTTTGTACCGATACGGCAAGGTGCGCACTTTCCGCAGCTCTCATCCACAGTAAAATCAAGGAAGAAACGTGCAATGTCTACCATGCAGTTGTCTTCATCCATAACGATCATACCACCAGAGCCCATCATGGAACCAATCTCAATGAGTGTATCATATTCAATGGAAACATCCAATTGTTCCACAGGAATACAGCCACCAGAAGGGCCACCTGTTTGCACAGCCTTTAACTTTTTGCCGTTTGGAATACCCCCACCGATGTCATAAATGATTTTGCGAAGGGGGGTGCCCATGGGCACTTCCACAAGGCCTGTGTTGTTGATTTTGCCACCCAAAGCGAACACTTTGGTGCCTGTGCTCTTTTCTGTACCAATTTGCTTAAACCAGTCTGCACCCTTTAAAATAATCTGTGGGATGTTGGCATACGTTTCCACGTTGTTCAACATGGTGGGCTTGCCAAACAAACCTTTGACAGCAGGGAAGGGAGGACGGGGACGGGGTTCGCCACGTTTGCCTTCAATAGAAGTCATAAGCGCTGTTTCTTCACCACATACAAAGGCGCCTGCGCCCAAACGGATGTGCAAATCAAAGGAGAAATCAGAGCCAAAAATGTTATCACCCAAAAGCCCATATTCATGTGCTTGGTTGATGGCAATGGTCAAACGCTTTACAGCGATAGGATATTCTGCACGCACATAGATGTAGCCTTCAGATGCGCCAATTGCGTAGCCTGCAATCGCCATAGCTTCAATCACGCAATGGGGGTCGCCTTCCAACACAGAACGATCCATAAAAGCGCCAGGGTCGCCCTCGTCAGCGTTACATGCCACATATTTTTGTGTGCCAAGCTTGCCATCGCCATACGTGAACTTCCACTTTAAGCCTGTGGGGAAACCACCACCACCACGGCCACGAAGGCCAGAAGCGAGCACTTCTTCAATGACTTTTTCTCTCGTCATGCCATGGAGCGCTTTTTCAAGTGCTTTATAGCCGTCAAAAGCAATGTATTCATCAATGTTTTCAGGGTCGATCACACCACAGTTACGCAATGCAATACGTTGCTGATTTTTGTAAAAGTTAATGTCTTCCAAAGATTTAGAAGCATTCTGTTCATGCGTTGCATGGTCAGTGTACACAAGGTGTTGCACTTTACGGCCTTTGAGCAAGTGTTCAGACACGATTTCGTCCACGTCTTCCACTTTCACACGGCTGTAAAAAGTGCCTTCTGGGTATACGATAACAACAGGGCCTGCTTCGCAAAGACCAAAGCAACCTGTTCTAATGACTTTGACTTCTTTTTCAAGATTGTGTACTTGAAGTTGTTCTTCAAAACGCTCAATCAGCTTGTTAGACCCAGATGAAGTACACCCGGTACCACCGCAGATGAGCACATGTGCGCGATAGATATCCATCTATTTTCCTCCTTAAAATCGTAAACAAAAATGTTATTCAGCTGCACCAATTGTGTATTCTGTAACAGGGCGACCGTTGACAATGTGTTCTGCCACAATGCGTTGCACCTTTTCAGGCGTCACGTGCACATACGTCACTTTGTCTTGACCGGGCACAATCACGTCTACCATAGGTTCAAGACGGCACATGCCAATACAGCCTGTTTGAGAAACGGTCACATGGTGCAAACCACGTGTTTCGATTTCTTCAAGGAACTTGAGCATCACAGGGCGTGCGCCTGCTGCGATACCACATGTTGCCATACCCACCACCACACGGATGGTTTCGTCCTTATCTTCCTTACGCATTTGAATGCGACCCAATGTCTTTTTGCGGATCTCTTCTAATTCGGCGAGTGTTTTCATTTTAAATTTTCCCTCCAAAAATCCGTTCTGTAATTTCGTTGATGTTTTCTTTTATGAAACGAATGACCTCAGGTTCAGACAGCATCACACCTTCTAACACAGGGCGTATTTCAGCCGTTGAAAAGTGTAAGCTCTCATTTTCCGAAGTACAAGTTAAATAAAATTCAGGTGTTATAGGGTTTACCAGTATGAGGCTTGACAATGTTTCGCCCACATCCCCAAGGGGCAAACAGTCAATAGAAGATGTGATAAAAGTAGCCGTGAGCGTAGTGCCCACCATAGGCGTGCTTTGTATTGTCACATCTCCCCCTGTCAGCTGTGCATTTTGCACAATAAGGGGAATGCCAAGGCCTACTTTGCGTGTGGTGCGTGAAGTGGTAAAGGGGCTTAACACGTTTTCAACAAACGCTGCCTCCATGCCTTTGCCGTCATCCTCAATAACCACCGTCAGTGTTTCTTCAAACAATGACAATGTAATGCGCACATTTTTGGCATGCGCTGTCACACTATTTTGAACAAGGTCTAAAAGGTGCAAGGATATATCACGCATACACATTTTCCTTCCTTTAGATGCTTCTTAATACTTGCTTAAAATATCAGGAATATCATCTGGCGAAAGTCTGCCATACACTTCTTCGTTGATGGTCATAACAGGGGCAAGGCCACATGCGCCCAAGCAACGTGTTGCTTGCAATGTGAATTTGCCATCTTCGCTCGTTGTGCCTACTGGGATTTTAAGCTCTTCGCTCAATCTGTCGAGCACTTTTTGAGCGCCCTTTACGTAGCAGGCTGTACCCAAACATACGCTGATTAAGTATTTGCCCTTTGGTTGAAGGGAAAATTGAGAGTAGAAAGTCGCCACGCCGTACACTTCGCTGAGTGTGGTGTGGAGCTTTTCAGCGATATACTTTTGGATATCCATCGATACACAGCCAAAAATATTTTGCGCCGCCTGAAGTACAGGCATCAATGCGCCCCGAACATTTTGATTTTCATCAATAACCTTTTGCAGTTCCTCAAATTTTGCTCTTGTTTCCATATCTGACATATTGTGAAATAACCTCCTTAAAAAGTTACATGTACAGATGACCTAAATTGACCGTCTATTATTATAACATATTACGTTAATAATTGCATCCTTTTTGTAGGATTATTCTAAAAATCAACATTTTTTTCATGTTTTTATGCTATTTTTTGTGAAAATCGCACTGTATTTTGTCCCACTGGGCATTTTTTGCCCCACGGTCGGGACACATCTCGCCCACCATAGGGCAAAACCTGTCCCACATATCATTTTTTACCAAATAAATCGATATTTTTTTGTGACTGCAAATATCCAATAAAGGCTTCTGGAGAAGAAAAATTTTGTTGCATACGCACTTCTTTTTCCAAAATATCCCCCAAACGGTGTGCATCCGAGCTGTACAAAATATGCTTGTCTTTTTGCACGTCCAAAGGGCAAGGCAAATGCTTGGACACTTCGATAGAAGGAAAGTGCATATCTGGAGGCATAAATCCAAAGTTCATCAAAAGCCCATTTGCCCCCCTGTTGATGTGCGCAGGCACTAAAATGCCCCCTCTGTTTATCACTTCTTTTTGAAGTTCTTTTAGAGGTATATCTGTTGCCCCAATCAAAAGCGCATCTTCTGTGTCCACCACATGGTCTTCTTCGTCCACCACCCATTGATTGCCAAAAAAAGAAGGCCTGTTTTTCATCTTGGGCAAGTGCGTTTTTAAAAAATCAGAAAATGCCATTGCACTTGGCACGTCTTTAAAATACGCAAGTGCGTGCACTTCTTCTTTGGTTGTAATTTCCATACCAGGAATGAGGAGCAATCCATACGCATCTGCAACTTTTTTTGCGCTCGGCAAATTGCGTGCAGAGTTATGGTCTGTAATCGCAATTGCGTTTAGACCTTTTATGTATGCCATGCCACAGATATTGCTCGGTGTCATGTCATCGTCTGCACAGGGTGATAAGCAAGAATGGATATGCAAATCCTGATACATATCGCTCATTTTACGCTTTGTCCTCTACACCATTTTGCGCCATCAAAGCGCAGATTTTAAAGGCAGACAAAGGGCTTTTGAGCACAGGCATATTTTCTTCCTCTGCTTTTTTTAAACTGCCTTCTTCCATTTGAATGTTTTCAGGGAGGATCACGCATGCCATTTCAAGGAGCACAGCCACAGCAATCACATTCATATGCGTTTGCACCGTCACCCACGCCATCTGTTCTTCCCCTTTGCTCATCACCCAGCTCAAAAGGTCACACGCATACCCTGTTTTCACTTCGCCTGTCAAGGGCAAAGCTGTTAAATTTTCTGCTTGAATGAGTGTTTTTAATTGTTCTACCGTCATACATTTTCCCTACTCTCTTTTTGATTGTGCAAGCTCTACCATCTGTTGCGCCATCACTTTGAGCTTGTCCTTGAGTTTATGAATACAGTCCATTTCACTGCAATACCCTCTGACAATGTCTTCTGCAAACGTGCGACAAGTAGGCGACCCACACGACCCACAGTCATACCCAGGCAAATTCTCCAAAATGTCGTTCATACGCTCCATTTTGTGCATCGCTTCCATCATATTTTCGTCCAACTGCATGGCGCTGTTGGGCAATATTTCTGCATCATTTTGAAGGGGATACTTGGTGAGCATGTCACTTTTTACAGCCTCTGACGGGTGCACGCTCTCCATATTGTCCACACATTTTCTAATGGTGTTTTTTGCCACATAGTTATTTTCAAACGTCAATGGACCACCCACGCACCCACCCAAGCAC
The DNA here is from genome assembly GCA_964439755.1 of uncultured Oscillospiraceae bacterium. Taxonomy (GTDB): domain Bacteria; phylum Bacillota; class Clostridia; order Christensenellales; family Aristaeellaceae; genus CAYTPJ01. The sequence continues at coordinate 1,859 of CAYTPJ010000007.1, read as the reverse complement.
GCATTGCCTTCAAAGAACACAAGGTCATTGAGCTTGTTGTTTTCAATTTCTTCAAGCACACGGATGACATTTTGAATACCGTCCACAGACAAGCTGTTTTTGGGGCACACAGCATTTGCTTCCCCACTGCTTTTAGACCATGCAATGCCATAGCTGGTAGAAGTGAGCTTTTCTTCCGTCTGCTTGATTTTGTGCATATGTGGGAGCAACAGCCCGTATATTTCAAGCATGGAGATTGCGCCATCTAATTCTGACTTTTTTTGCCCCAAAGGGCGCTTAATAGCAGTCATTTTAGCAGGGCAAGGGGTGATAAAAAAACACCCCACGTCTTTTGCATCGCAACCATGTTTTTTAACAAACTCTTTTCTTGCAATGTCTGCTGCCACTTCCATAGGTTGCCTGATGTCCACAATATGAGGAATTAGGTCAGGAAATCGCACTTGAATTAAGCGCACCACAGCAGGGCAAGCAGAAGATATCAAAGGGCGAGGCAAACAAGGCTCACGCAATTTTTCCTTAATAGCACGTGTTACAATGTCTGCCCCTCTTGCCACTTCAAACACTTCGTCAAACCCGATTTTCTTGAGTGCTTCCAATATATATTCAGGGTGTGCACCCCCTCTAAACTGCCCATACAAAGAAGGCGCTGGCAAAGCAATTTTATATTTGAATGCCTTTATATCTTCCATTGTATCTGTCACTGCCACTTTGGCATGGAAATCACAAATACGGATGCACTCTCCACAGTCAATGCACAGTTCGTCTATAATGTGCGCACGCCCTCCACGCACCCTGATCGCCTCTGTGGGGCAGTGCTTTAAGCAGTTGGTGCACCCTTTGCAATTGTCTTTATCCAATCGCACAGAATGGTATCTCTTTGTTTCTTGCATCTTTTTATTTCCTTTATATATGCGTATTTACATACACTTTACTTTAATAAAAAACGCATAAAAATGCGCGTGCCTTCACCCAATTTACTCTCTATTTCAAACGCATCTGCATTGCGCTTCATGTTGGGCAACCCCATGCCTGCGCCAAAGCCCAAACTGCGTGCTTCTTCATCTGCCGTAGAATACCCTTCACGCATGGCAAGCTCTACATTTTCAATCCCTGGCCCTACATCTGTGCTCGTTAAGTTCACGCCTTCAGGGTCTACATCCAATGAAAGTTCACCCCCCAAAGAGTGAATGACCAAATTTAATTCCACTTCATAAGACGCAACAGACACACGGCGAAGTACATCGCTTGAAACGCCCAGTTGCTTTAGTCTGCGCTTGATGTCTGCGCTCTTTTCTCCTGCCGTGATGTAATCTTCCTTGACCACTTCATACGTTTGGTGCACAAGCCCATCCATCATGTTCTTTGTTCCTCCCTCTCCCATTCAATGGGCACGCCACGCAAGCCCCTTTGGTAGAGCAAACCACATGCAGAAAAAGCTGTTTGTTTTGTAGTCAACACAATCAGCCCTTGTGCGCTTGCTTTTTCCAAAATATCCTCTGTGGGAATTTTCCCCCTTGCGAACACCACACACTTTAAATCAAGCATTTCACTTGTGCGAATGACGTGTGGGTTTGTAAGCCCTGTAATGAGCACAGTTTTTTCATTCACAAAAGCGAGCACATCGCTCATCAAGTCAGAACAACAGGCTGTAAACACAGGGGTATCCAGCTTATCTTCTCCCACCAGCACTTGTGCGTGTAACACTTCTACCATATCTTGTACCGTCATAAAATGTATCTCCTTCCTACTACAATCTTTTGTATCCAAAACTTTGTAGTGGGCGCTTTTCTTCCGTTACATCTATTATACAATATTTTATTGATTTTTTCAAGCACTACTTTTTTTATGCCACAAAAATT
>CAYTPJ010000006.1:30320-33339 GCA_964439755.1 uncultured Oscillospiraceae bacterium | reverse complement strand
TTTTTTGTCCAAAAACGTAGTATTTACAGCCTTTTCCTTGACTTTTTTAAAAAAATAGCATACAATACAGGATGTATCACTTTTACAGAATGCATTTTGGAGGGGACACGCTCTATGGAAGACAAAAAGACTTTTTACATCACTACGCCCATTTATTATCCCAGTGGTAATATGCACATCGGGCATACGTATACAACAGTTGCAGCAGACACCATGGCACGCTTTAAGAAAATGACAGGGTATCAAACGTATTTTTTGACAGGTACGGATGAGCACGGTCAAAAAATCGAGCGCAAAGCAGAAGAAAAGGGCGTAACACCCATTGAATATGTGGATGAAATTGTCGCCAACACCAAAGAATTATGGAAAATTATGAACATTGAATATGATGATTTTATCCGTACCACGGACGACCGTCATGTGAAAATCGTTCAAAAAATATTCAAGAAATTTTATGAACAAGGGGATATTTACAAGGCTTCTTACGAAGGGCAATACTGCACCCCTTGCGAAGCTTTTTGGACACCTTCTCAGTTAAAAGAAGGCAATATCTGCCCTGACTGTGGGCGCCCCACCGAAGTGGTGCAAGAAGAAAGTTATTTCTTTAAAATGAGCAAGTATCAAGATTGGCTCATTGATTACATCAAAACGCACCCGGACTTTATTCAGCCCAAATCCAGAGCTACTGAAATGCTCAATAACTTTTTAATCCCTGGCCTTCAAGATTTATGCGTGTCCAGAACTTCCTTTAAATGGGGCGTGCCTGTGGATTTTGACGACAAGCATGTGGTGTATGTGTGGATTGATGCACTCTCTAACTACATTACAGCGCTGGGTTATGGCACAGAGAACGACCAACTCTTTAACACTTTTTGGCCTGCTGATGTGCACCTTGTGGGCAAAGAGATTGTGCGTTTTCACACCATCTATTGGCCCATCATGCTCCACGCATTAGGGCTTCCCTTGCCCAAGCAGATTTTTGCGCACGGTTGGTTGCTCTTTGGCAATGACAAGATGAGCAAATCCAAAGGCAATGTGCAATACGCACAACCCATTGTAGAGCGCTATGGCTCGGATGCGTTGCGCTATTATTTGATGCGTGAAATGCCCTTTGGGTCAGACGGCAACTACACCAACGAAGCCTTTTTAACACGCATGAATGCAGACCTTGCGAACGACCTTGGTAACCTCGTATCTCGCACTGTGGCGATGATTGAAAAATACTTTGATGCCCGTGTGCCAGATTTAAACAAAAATGTTGTAGAAGAAATTGATGCACCATTAAGAGTACACTGCGCCAACCTCCCCCAAGTGGTGGAGCAAGAAATGGACAAATTGCAGTTCTCACAAGCGCTTGCTGAAATTTGGAAAGTGATTGGCGAATGCAATAAATACATCGACATCACACAGCCTTGGGTGCTCGGCAAAGACGAAAATATGTTTGACCGTTTGGAAACTGTGTTGGGCACGCTCTATGAGTGTGTGCGCTATGCAGGCGTGTTGCTCGCTCCTTTTATGCCACACTTAAAAGAACGTATTTTTGCGCAGTTGGGCATTCAAGATGAAAATCTCATGAACTGGGCATCTTTGAGCACCTTTGGGCAAAACGTGTGTGGCACAATTGTTAAAAAGGGTGAAGCGCTTTTCCCCCGTATTGACATTAAAAAAGAAGTTGCTCTTTTAAAGGGTGAAGACAGCGAAACAGACAAAAAAGAGCAAATAAAAAAGGACAAAAAGCAGGACAAGCAAGCGCAAAAGCAAGAGAAAAAACAAGACAAAAAGCAAGAATTGCCAGAAGGCACAATTGCATTTTCCGACTTTGAAAAAGTGCAAATGTGCGTAGCTCGTGTGCTCTCTTGTGAAACTGTGGAAAAGAGCGACAAACTTTTAAAGTTTGAACTCTCTTTAGGAGATGAAACACGCACTGTACTTTCGGGCATTCGTGCGTCCTATCCCGATCCCAGTGTGCTCGTAGGCAAGCGCCTTGTGCTCCTTAAAAACCTTGCGCCTCGCAAAATCATGGGCATAGAATCTCAGGGCATGTTGCTCTCTGCTTGTGATGATGAAAAGGGCGTGCTCCGTCTTTTGATGCCTGACGACCAAGAAAACGTGCAGGACGGCACCATCATCGGTTAATATATTTTACAGGGGATGCTTTTAAATAGAAGGCATCCCCCATTTATTAAGTAGGTGACATTGTGATGAACAAAAAAACACTGCGTTTTCTGCTCCTGATTTGTTTGATATTTTGCTTTTCTTCGTGCGCAAAAAAAGAGGCGCCCAAAGAAGATACGCCTCCTGTACTTGCCACAGATGCACCCCTTTTGGAAGATGTATCTAATGAAAAAAAGGAGCTGTATGAGCAAGTCGAAAATGCTTTTAAGCCTTTTAAAAGCGTGCTTTCTTCTGCCGACAAAACGCAGGAAAACGCTTTTAATGCGCTTGTACCTTTGCAAACGGCAGAAAGCATTTTAATGGAAATTGCAAACAATACGTGGACAAAAAAGGAGGACACATACACATTGTCCTTTTCTTCCAGTGGTTTATATGCGTATCACAAGCCCTATTCTGCCCTCATTGAAGGGGAAACGACAGACACATATTATGTAACAGAAGAAACAAGCGAAGGGGTCTCAACAGAAGAAATTCAAAATGCACGCTACGACCCCATGTCCTTTTTGCTATCGGGCGAAGGGGGTGGAGAGTTTGAAAACGCAGGGTATTATGTGTTGTCAGCAGACGGCAAAAAGGGCGAATATGAAAAAGTATCTCGTTTAAACAACGACATTGTGGGGTATTCGCACTATGAATATTATGTGCATCAAAACACACTGTATTTTGCAGACATTCAGCTCAATTTAGAAAACGGTGCCCTTGTTGCGCCCTATGAGTTCCTCATATTGCATGGCGAAGTGACAAAGGACAAAGCAGAGCTGATTGAATACACATTGAGCAACAATGAGTTAAAAATCCCCCTCGAATACCCCCATGTATACGCTTTAAAAGAGCAAAACAAACA
>CAYTPJ010000006.1:0-30220 GCA_964439755.1 uncultured Oscillospiraceae bacterium | reverse complement strand
TTCCATCTCCTTTTTAAGCGCCAAAGCCACTTGCTTTTTATCAAACAACAGCCCTTGGTCGTACTTAAAATGCACATACGCAGAAAGAGAAAGCCCCTCTTTGGACACGTGCACACTGCACCGTCTTTGGCTCTGTACGCTCAAACCATCTGCCAATTTATCAAGGCTCATAGGCTCTTTTAGTGTGCCCATCATGAGGCGCACAAGCGCTGTTTGATACCCTGTTAAAAGCCCTGTCACCTTTGTGCCGTTCGTCATGGCACTGCCCAAAAGCTCAATATCGCTCAAGCCTTGGTGCATAGAAGAGCCTGCAATGTCGTACAAAGAGTGCTCCCTATCTTGCTTTTTCTCTTGTTTTTCTTTTTCTGATGTACCGAATATGAACAAAGGGTCTTGCGTGTTTGAAATCATGTAATTTAAGCCTTGATAGAGCGTAGTGTCGGGCACAAAACCGTTGTACGTAAAGCGTTCAAACGCATTGTCTACATACTTGCTCAAGCGCTCGCCAAAGCGCACTTCTTGTTTTTTTAAAAAGTCTTTCGCTTGCCCTTTTACAATGATGATATACGCTTTAGATCGAATGTTGTCAATATCCCCCACTTGTAAAAATCGGCGAATAAACTGCGCATCTTTCGCCATTTTTTCCCCGAACACGATTTCCCTCACTTGGCTAAAATTGAGCGACAAAGGGAGTGTGTGGTACAACGCTTCCAGTGCGCCTTTAAAGCCTACGCCTGTTGCGTGCGCCACAGCGTACCCTTTTTCCTCCTGCCCATTTTCTTTTCCGCCCTGTTTTTTGCCCCCAAAAAGAGGCACTTTAACGCTGAGCAGTATTTCCTTTTCTTCTGTTAAATCAATGCCAAAGAGCACAACGGGCATCTGTTCTTCCACTTGGCGAATGAGCGTGCATCCAGAAAATGCGAACATAAAAATACACATAAAAAGCAATAAATATTTCACTGAACCCTCCTTAAAAAGAGCACACAAAGCAAAGCATACGGATATCTGTACGGCAATATTTGATAGAGCACTTTGGTCGTTTCATCCTCTGAAAAAAAGGCGAAAACGCACATTGCGCCTAACAATAAAAAGGAGAATATCCATCTGCCATAAGGCACGAGCACAACCTCTGAAAGAAACTTGGTGCTCACACGCACAGCGTTTGACAAACTGTTTAAAAGTACAAAAAGCCATGCAAAGAGCACGAGCGAAAAAGTGAAAGTGGAAGCGCTCGTTTTCTCAAACTGCATCATGCGTTTAGAGGGGGCAAGAGGGCGATAAAGCTCCTCCATGGGGGAAAATGTGCAGAGCAAAAACACTGTGAGCAACGACAGCAAAAGGGGATAGAGAAAAAAGCCAATAGAGTGTTTATGCCCTTTTTCATCGTTTAACAAAAAAGGGAGTGCAATTTGCCACAACACGGACAAAGGGAGCACGCTTGCAAGCGCTGTGCGCACTATGGAAAAGCCTCCAATGGGGGTAATAAAAGATATGTCCATGACATTTAGTGAAGTGACAAGCGAAAATATCAAAACGAACAACAAGGGCTTTAAAAGCAACTTTGCCATGCGTGCAAATGCGCTGTCATTCGTCACATTATACGGCACGTACACGCTTAAAAAAATGCAAATTACAAGCAACAGTTTGCTGTGAAAAGGGAGCGCAACTGCTGTTAACAAGTCAATGAGCGCCAAGGACATCATACATCCATCGAGCAACAACAAGGGTACAAAGAGCATTTTGAGCGCATTTTTTTCAGAGGGCACAGAGAGGTTTTTGCTACAAAAAAAGAGCAGAAAAGCAAAAGGGCATGTAAACACCACCGTTTGCCATGCGCTGCTGCCCACATGCCCAAATAAGCCGTAACACAAACAGAGCATGATTTGCGTAAACATCGATAGAGAAAGCGCATTTCTTTCTTCCCTCTGCCCTGCCTCTATTTTGCTTTTTTGCGTATTTGTTTGCATTTTTTGTGTCACTCTTTGCCCTCCTTTTTGTACAGTGCACTGTCTTTCACCAAGTACCCTCTTACTTTTTCTAAAAACACAGGCAAACGAAAAATGCCATCCATATTAGAAGGTCTTTTGGGATACAAAGGCGCAAAATAGGGCGCACCAAAGCTTGTCAAAGTAAGCACTCTTGAAAAGAGATAAAAGGAAAACATGGCAATGCCAAAAAAGCCAAAAAAGCCTGCGAACACCACATAAATCATTTGCAGTATGCGTATGCACAGTGTGAGTGGATAATCGGGCACTGAAAAACTGCCTATGCCAGACAGCGCCACCACAATGATCACCACAGGGCTTACAATGTCTGCTTGAATGGCGGCTGTGCCCAATATAAGCCCCCCTACAATGGATAAGCTCGTGCCCATCACGCTGGGCACACGAGTTGCCGCCTCATTTAAAAGGGAAAATATCACAAGCATAAACAGTGTGGACAAAAAGAGCGACAAAGGCACGTTGGACTGTGACTCCATAATGGAAGTGGACAGTGCAAGCGACATGCCTTCTAAGTGGTGCATGCTCAGCGCCACAAAAAAACAAGGCAAATACACTGCCACCAAAAGCCCAATCAGACGGAGCGCACGGATAAAACAACTATACAAAAAACGCAATCCATAGTCATCGGGCGCATGAAACAAGTGAAAAAAAGAAAGAGGCATGACAAGCGCATATGGTGCATTTTGAAGGAGTACAATCACTTGCCCTTCCTTTAAAAAAGAAAGCACTCTATCGGGGCGCTCTGTTTTTAAGATTTGTGGAAAAAGGCAATAGGGCGCATCTTCTAAAAACTGTTCGAGCGCACCTGCACTCTCTATGGCATCCGTTTGAATATCCATCAAACGCTGTTTGACCCTGCTTACAATATCCTCTCTGGCAATATTTTTTAAGTACATCACGCACACTTGGCAAGGTGCAATGCGCCCGATTGCGAGCTTTTGGCTCGTTAAAAAAGGAGAGCGCACAAACTGCTTGACAAGCGCAATATTATCCTTCAAAGATTCATTAAAAGCTTCTTTTGCGCCCATCACCACACGCTCATTGGTGGGCTGTTCCACATTCCGATGCACATACCCTTTTGTGTCTATCACGCACACGGTGTCCATCTGTTCCACAAGGAGCGCTGTATCGCCGCCCAGCAAACTGTTGACTACACTTTTAAGATTATTTGTAAAAGAAAAGGAAGTGGACAAGAGGGAAGACGCAAGGTGTGCTTTTACGTCCTCCTTTTTTTCGCCCTTTAAAAAAAGCAAAGGAGGCAATATAAATTCATCTACTTTTTTGCTGTCCGCCATACCATCTATATAAATGAGCACGCTTTCTTGCCCTAAAACGCTCAAATGTCGCACATTGATGTCTTGATTTTCACTATAATTTAAGGCATCTAATATGCTTTTTTCCTTTTCTTTTACGTGCCCTAAAAGCACAGCTTCTGCTCTGTTTGGCATATCAAAATCCCTCCTTTTCTTTTCAGTATGCAACAAAAAAGTGATTATAATACACAAAAAAGCACCCGACTGTGTAAACAATCGGATGCTGTCCATTTAAAATTTATGTAAACTTTGCCTTTTATTTAAAATCACAATGATGTGTTTGTTTTTTTCAGTTCCACTTCCAAATCCACGTATTCGCCTTCTTCTACCTCGCTAAAGTCAATGCCATCCTTTTTTGCAAAGTCAGAAAGCCCTTTTGCTCTGTATACTTTGACTTGGAGCACGTCATTTTCCTTGTAGCTTTTGATGACGTTGACAAGCTGATTGTTCTGAGAAATCACTTCTTCATTGACTTCTACAATGATATCCCCTACCTGTATGCCCCCTCTTTCAGCATTGGAGTTTTTAGACACTTCACGCACAAAGGCACCTTGAGGGATAGAGCCATCACCGTATGAAATGGTAGACACGGTGACCCCGAGCATAGGGCGATCTGTTGCCTGCTCATTATTTTGAGCCGTTGTAGGGGCTGTGTTGCCTTGATATTTTAACAAAACATCTTGAATTAAAGGCTTTGCCACGTTGATTGGAATGCTCATGCCAATGTTGTCAATGCTCGTCATTGAAGATGTAACACCTGAATATTTTCTCGCTGGGATGCCCATCAATTGCCCTAATGTGTTGAACATGCCCCCACCAGAGTTGCCCGAGTTGATGGCTGCATCCACTTGGATCATGGTGTTTGTGATGTCTGTTTTTCTGCCATATTTATCATAGGCTGTGTCTGTAATTTCTCTGTTTAAAGCAGACACTACACCCACTGTCATGGTGCGTGCAAAGCTTTCGCTCAAAGGGTTGCCGATGATGATTGCCCATTCGCCCACTTGCAGTTGGTCACTATCGCCTAATGCGACAGGCTTTAAAGGCAAGTCATTCACATGGAGCACAGCAATGTCCAAATCTTCATCATACCCTGACACAGTCGCTTCGTATTCTTCGTCACTGCCTTCAATGGTCACCGTTAAGCGCACTGCATCTTCAATCACATGGTAGTTGGTCAAAATATGCCCATGCTCTGTAATCACTGCGCCCGACCCTAAGCCTGCCAAACGTTCTTGGCCTGCTTCTGGCTCTTGCTGATGGGGATACCCAAAGTCAAACCCAAAATCAAACCCAAAGCCAAACCCAAAATCATTGTAATAGGAGGGCTTAACGACACGGTAATTGCGCACGCCCACGACACTGGAGCGCACAGCATCTGCCACCTGTGTAAAAGGGCTGGACACTTTGGATGCGTCCGTTGAAGTGTTGATGATTTTGTCCACTTCGTCGTTGGTCAAAATCCCTGTGTTTTTGTTGCTACTTGCGAGCGCCACAGCACTCAAAATCATCATGGTGGCGACTACAAGCGCAATAATCGCTGTAAAGTGCATTCTTTTTTTCATAAAATTTGCCTCCTTCTAAAAACATAGAATATTTTTTCTTCTGTACCTTGCTTGAGGTACAAACATAGTATACGCTGAAAAAATGACAAAAGTATGAACAAACTATGAAAGAATTGCAAAAAATGTGTCAAAAACATGGCGCACGCCTGCCTTTTTTTACTTTGCCCTATTTTTATGCTTTTATGCTTTTAAAAAATCTTGGCTTTTTACGTCTTCACATTGATGGATGATGATTTTGCATATGTCGTTTTTATTGCTCCCCACATACACATTGTCTTTGAGCAGAACTTCCTTACAGCTGTCTAACACAACGAGCGCATCAAAGGGGGTGACATTTTTTCCTGCAAGAGAACGGAAAATCCTGTTATTTTGCAGCACCAAATTTTGCGCCGAATAAGCATACAATACAGGCGCATCCGGCGTGTAAAACACATTGTCTTCGATTAAAATATGGTCGTGAAAGGGATGCTCTAAAGAGGGTTGTTTGTGCGTTGGGCAAAGGGAAATCATACCATATGTAAATTGATACATAGAGCTCATCGTTTGATCTAAAAAAGTATTTCTTCTAATCGTGACATCGTGACATGCGCCCGACTCGTACCAAGATGCACAATCCCCTGACAATAATATGCCACTGCCGGAGGACTGGAAAAGGTTGTCCTCAATGAGCACTTTTTTAGGTGTGGTAACGAGCAGTCCCCGTGCTCTTGTAGAGCCAAAAATATTGTTTTTACACGTAAAAGAAGGGGTGTTTGTGAGGTTTTCAAGCGCTATATACCCTTCAATGTCTTTTTCTTTTATTTCTTCATAAAAAGTCAAGAGCATTTCTTCTTTAGAGCACTTTTGACTCTTTTGAACTGTGTATTCTGTCAAAGGCACATAGTCATTTTCTTTCATGAGCACCACGCTGTCATTTTCTCTTGCGAAATATTCAAAATCATTCGCTTGCTCGTGCATAAAACGTATTTTAACCGTATGTGCATCCACAAACTCTGCCACACGCACGCTGCATCCGTGTACATTGACGGGGTCATCCATCAGCCCTAAAAAGGAACAATTTTGGATCTGCACATGCCCTTTGCAAGAGGCAATTTGAAAGCCGTCATCTCTCCCCGAACAAATATGTCTGCCCTTTTTTCTGTTTGGCTCAAAGTGCACAGAAGAAAAGTCCAAATCTTCGCAAAATTGACACAGCACACCCAAGCCCCCACAGCTATGCACAGTGATATTTTGGAGCTTGATATTTTTGCAATTTTCCATAAAAATGCCGGGGTGCCTGCGTGCATTGTGACGCAGTACAAAATAATCCCCCACCACAGGCGCTTTTTGCGCAGGGCAGTCCTTTGCAATCAATCGGAAAGTGTTGTTAGACAACTGCTCTACTTTTTGAACAACAAAGTCATCCCCCGAATTTGTATTCACATGAAAATATTTGTCAAAGTGAATTTGCGACCACTTGGTCATGGGGGAAAGCTCCTCCTGAGTGTTGTAAAAATACAGCCACCCCTCTTTTACAACGCAAGGAAACTGCGCTGTGTCTATTTGAACATCTGCTATATTTTGTTGCCTTGCAATCACTTTGCCTTCTGCCACCAAAGGTGGGTCAAAGTCAATGGTCAGATTTTTCAACGTCACATTTTCGCAACTGTCAAACAGAAAAGGGGTTAAATGCCCTGTAAAACAAAACGTTGCATTTTTACAGTCAATTTCCACATTTTTTTGATTTTTAAGCACATATGCTGCATACTTTTCAATCAAATTATCCGTGTTTGAAAAGCTATAATCCACTTTTTGAGCATCTTTGACATGACACGTGTACACTTGTTCTTGAAAGGAAAAAGTGCTGTCCGATAGTGCATTTAAAAAGTCCTCATTACGAAAATACATCGACATTTTAATTTACTCCTTATAAAAGTAATGTACAATCCCCAAAGGAAAAAAAGCGATATTTTTTAGAAACGGCTTCATTATAGAGGTCAAGCGCCTCTTTTTGCCCCATAAATGCACTCACGAGCATGAGCAAAGTGCTCTCTGGTAAGTGAAAATTTGTGAGCAACACATCTGTTACTTTAAAGGGTACACCAGGGTATATAAATATGCTCGTGGTGCCCTTGCCTGCATGCACCACGCCATCTGGTGTAGACACTGTTTCAAGCGTGCGCACGCTCGTAGTGCCAATGCACACCACACGGTGCCCCTTTTGCTTGGCTTCGTTTATTATGTCAGCACTTTCTTGCGTGACTTCGTAATATTCTTCGTGCATAGGGTGGTCTTGAATGTTTTCTTCCTTTACAGGGCGAAATGTGCCCAAGCCCACATGCAAGAGCACAGGCGCAATTTGAACGCCTTTTTCCTTGATTTTATTCAGCACTTCTTGCGTAAAGTGCAGGCCTGCCGTGGGCGCCGCCGCACTGCCTTCTTGCACTGCATACACTGTTTGGTAGCGTGTTTGGTCGAGCAATTTTTCATGGATATAAGGGGGGAGAGGCATTTGCCCCAATTCGTCTAATATGCTTTCAAACACTCCTTGGTAAGAAAAGGTCACCACTCTGCCCCCTGCCTCTGTGGTGTCGCCAATGGTGGCGAGCAATTTGCCCTCTCCAAACACCACTTCTGCACCCTTTTTAAGGCGTCTACCTGGGCGCACGAGCGTTTCCCACGTATCTTTGTCGATGCGCTTTAAGAGCAGAATTTCTGTGGGCACATGCGTGTCCTTCTTTTCGCCCAACAAGCGTGCAGGGATGACTTTTGTTTGGTTGAGTACGAGCACATCCCCTTGCTTTAAAAAGCTTGGGAAGTCAAAAAAATGCAAGTCCTGCGTAGATTTTGTGTTTCTATCATACACGAGCATACGTGCGTGATCCCGTGGTTCTATGGGCGTTTGCGCAATCAATTCGGGGGGTAAATCATAGTAAAAATCAGATGTTTTCATACTTTTTTCCTTTATATTAAAAGAGTGTTGTTTGGTCTGTCTGTTGATCACTGGGGCAAACTTTGCCCATATGTTTATACGCAGCAGGTGTGAGCACACGCCCTCTTGGGGTGCGCATTAAAAAGCCCAATTGCATCAAGAAAGGTTCATACACATCTTCAATGGTGAGCGCATCTTCGCCCGTTGTTGCAGCCAGTGTGTCCAGCCCCACAGGCCCTCCGTTGAACTTATCCATCATGGCACAAAGCACAGCCCTGTCCACATGGTCAAGCCCCAAGGCATCCACATCGAGCATATCCAAGCCCTCTTTTGCCATATCTTCTGTGATAATCCCTTCTCCTTTGACCTGCGCAAAGTCACGCACACGCTTGAGCATACGGTTGGCAATACGAGGGGTGCCACGGCTTCTCTTTGCGATTTCGTACAACCCTTCATGGTTGGCTTGCACGTTTAAAATGGAGGCAGAACGGCGCACAATGGACTCTAATTCTTCACTTGAATACATTTGAAGCCGAAAGATAATGCCAAATCTATCTCTTAAAGGGGCTGACAATTGCCCTGCACGAGTGGTGGCGCCAATCAAGGTGAACTTGGGCAAATCAAGGCGCACAGAGCGTGCCGTAGGCCCTTTCCCAATCATAATATCCAGTGCATAATCTTCCATTGCAGGGTAGAGCACTTCTTCCACAGAGCGAGAGAGCCTGTGAATTTCGTCAATAAACAAAATATCCCCTTCTGCAAGGTTGGTGAGAATGGAGGCTAAATCGCCTGGGCGCTCAATGGCAGGGCCACTGGTAATGCGAATGTTTTGCCCCATTTCTGCGGCCACAATGCAAGCGAGCGTGGTTTTCCCAAGCCCAGGAGGGCCATATAGTAAGATATGGTCAAGCGCATCTCTACGAGAAAGTGCAGCCTTAATATAAATATCCAAATTGTTTTTGACGTTCGTTTGCCCCACGTATTCACGCAGTGTTTTAGGGCGCAAAGACGTTTCTATGTCCTCATCATCCTTGCGCATATTCGCCATCATCAGACGGTCTACTTCATTTTTATTTTCAGACATTTTTTCACATCCCTGCCATATTTCTTAAAGCAAGGCGAATGAGCTCGTCTGCTTTTTTATCTGCTTGGTTGATATTAGAGAGCGCCTTGGTCGCTTCAGAGCCTGTGTACCCAAGCGATTTAAGCGCCTCCAGCGCCTCATTAAAGGCATCCGTTTGAAGCGTCACTTGCCCAATGGGCGCACCGTTTAAGAAGGCAATATCATCATCCGTCACCTTTTCTTTTAACTCTAACACAATGCGTTGCGCTGTTTTTTTGCCAATGCCAGGTGCACGAGATAATGCTGTCACATCCCCTGTAACGATGGCAATCGTCAAATCCTTTAGAGGCTGAGTGGACAATATTTGAAGTGCTGTTTTAGGCCCTACACCGGACACGCTCGTCAAGCGCAAAAACATGCTCTTTTCTTCCATAGAGTCAAACCCAAAGAGCTCAAGCGCATCATCTCGCACATTTAAAAAGGTGTAAATGCGTTTTTTCTCCCCCACTTTGGGGAGCGTACTCACAGTGGTCATGCTACAAAATATCGAGTACCCCACACCGTTTGCATCGATCACCACTTCGTTTTTGCCCTTATATGCCACTGTACCTTCTATGTATGCGTACACGTTTACCCCTCCTCATTTCATCATAAACTGCGATTTTAAATGGCCTGCGTTGCTGTGCGTAATGGCAACAGCGAGCGCATCTGCCGCATCGTCCGGCTTTACAATTTCTTCCATATGTAAAAGCAACTTCACCATCTGCTGAATTTGCTTTTTATCTGCTCTACCATACCCCACCACAGCTTGCTTGATCTGCATAGGCGTGTATTCATAAATGTTTTTGGTGTACTCACTGCACGCACACAGCGCACTCCCTCTGGCTGCACCCACACTGAGCGCTGTGGTCACATTTCGGCTGAAAAAGAGTTCTTCAAAGGCAATATCATCCGGCTTATACAGCGCAATCAAGTCTTTCACCCCTTGAAAAATTGCGTGGTATCTGTCAAACATGCGCATGTCTGGGGTGGTGGTCACTGTGCCCACTGTAACAAGCTGATAATTTCTGTTGTCCGTGTCGATGATGCCATACCCCATAATGGCAAGCCCCGGGTCAATGCCCAAAATTCGCAAACTCTTTTTCCTCCTACATGTTGCTTTTTCTATTGTAAAGCAGAAGATATATTGTGTCAAGCGTGCATAATGTTTTTACAAAAGTAAACACTATAAAATAAGGAGTTGATTGCATGTTTCACTTGCTCATGGACTATTTTTTGCACAAGAGAAACATCTATTTTTCCATGCGTGCCCTTTATAAAAATCACTTGCACAGCCCTTATTTTAACCACCCTTTGAACACACCCAATGCTCTGTTTGCACGCTTTAAAGTGCATCATTTAACAAAGAGGTCATCTCGCAAGCGATAGAGCGTGCACCCTCTTGTTTTGTATGTGGATTTATTGGAGATGGCTTCCACAAACCACTCGCCTGTGCGCTCTGCCTCGTACTGCATGTACCCCCATCTTGCGCCGTCCACACGGTCACCCAACATATTGCTGTCCGTAAAATACAAATTATCCGTTTTTTCGTCATAATCCGTCATAAAGAGCAAACTGTGTGGGCCGTTGCCGTGGTAATAATCCCCTGTCATTTGGAAAAAGTCCCCACTTTGAACGCTGTGGAGCACTTGCCTACAATTTTCCATATTTTCTTCGTGCGACAAACTCTTGTCATACTTATATTGCGCTGCAATAACAAAGGGGCTTCCGTCTTCTGCGCTTTCATCTCGCCACTCTATGCCGTATTGATAGGGGGCAGAGTCTTTTTTGGACTTGTTTTTGGGCATATGAAGGGGCAAATCGGGGTACTCTTTCATCCTGTAATCCTCTTTAAACGTGTCAAACATGCGCATCACAAAGTTTTTGCACCCCCCTCTGTCGCTGTCCGTTTGGGCAGGGGCATGGCGATAGTGCGCCTCTTTGCTGTTCTTTTTCGCAAGCGCAAACATGTCTAAAATCAGCTTATCTTTGGGGGCAAGCACAGTCACTTCCTGCGTTACAGTTTGTTTTTGCCCACTTTCGTCTATAAATTCGCCTGTTACACGCACAATGCCTGTGTCCCAAAACATGGGTGTGTCAAAAATATGCGTAAAAGCGTTTTCTTCCGTTTCAAAGGTTGCTGTTTCGTTTTTATAGAGCAACGTCACAGAAATTTTATCAAAATTTTCTCCTTCTACTTGAACGGGCAACACGCCCCCTTTGGGGTATGTTTGGTTTATCTCAGGGGCAAGTATTTGAAGGGTGTTTGAAAGTGCAACGCTCTGTTTTGTTTCTTCCTTGGTGGGGAAAGAAAAAGAGCTTTCTTCTTCCGATTCTGCAAACCCAAACGTGTAACTCATCATTATAAAAAGAAAAAGGCATATGCACCATAACTTTTTCACATTCATCATCCTCTATATTTAATGGGGCAATAAAACCCCTTTTTTTATTCGACAATCGCTCTTTGTTTCCCTTTATTCAAGCAAAAAAAGAGTGCGCCACACAAAGGGGGATGCACTCTTTTTTATGTATTTGATTATACCTTTAAAATACCTGCGTTCACTGCGTTTTGAACCACAGTGTCCAGTTCCTTATCTTCATACAGACGGTACACAAATTCACCAAACATAGAGTTTGCCCACGCAAACCATGTGCGTGTAAAGTCGTTGGGGTTTTGAGGGTCAAAACTCTCGTGCATTTTGGTGGTGTCTGCGTGCGTGGTGATGAGCATTTGGAAAAGTGCAGATTTTTCTTCCACAGAAGTAGAGGTCATGCCCTGCACACACAGCGCAATGGGCCACACATAACCTTCTGGGGTGTGGGGGCTGCCCACGCCTTTTGCAAACTGCCCTTCATAATAGAAGGGGTTTTGTGCGCTCAACACTTTTTTCCTCGTGTTGATGTACAAGGGGTCATTTTTGCCCAGCACCCCAAGGTAGGGGAGGGACAAGAGGCCGGGAATGTTGGCATCGTCCATGAACAACGTGTTGCCCCTGCCGTCTGTTTCATAGATGTAATAAGGCGCACCCTGTTCATCTTTTAAAATGCCATATTGTTCAATACCTTTTGAGATATTGTCCATTAAGCTCTGTGCTTTTTGCGCCATATCCTCATCTTGTATCCACCCTGCCATTTCCTTTACAAAGGGGAGCATAGAGAGCGCAAAGAGGTTTGCAGGCACTAAGTAGCCATACTTGCACGCATCGTCACTTGGTCTAAACCCACACCACGTCATGCCTGTAAAGGCAACGGGTGCGCCCTTACCGTCATGGCTCAAAGTATCGCTTGGAGGGCAATCCGAGCGCACAAAACGGTAAGGGCTTTTTTCATCGTGATACAATTCTGTTTGCATCACGTCCAGCATCACATGCAGTGCTTTTACAAATAAGGGGGTCAAAAATGCTTGGTCGTTCGTCTTTTCAAAATAGCGTTTTGCAAGCAAGAGCACGTGGCACAAAGAGTCCAGCTCATACTTTTCTTCCCACACCATATCACTGGGCTTGGGCAAATCCTGATAGCCGTGACGGCCATTTTTTTCAAAGTTAAAAGCGTTTGCGTAAGGCGCTTCTATCACGTACATCGCTTGGCGCTGAAGCACGGAGCAAATCATCTCTTTGATTTCTTCAATGTCCTTTGAAAAGCGCAGATAATGGAGCACTTGCTCGGTGGAATCTCTCAGCCACATGGCGTTGATATCCCCTGTAATGATGTAGTCAAACGCATTTTCTTGCTTTTTGTACGTTGTTGAAAGTGTGCTCATAAAGCACTCTTTAAACATATCGTGCAATCCATCAATTTTAGACAAATTGGGGGACAGTACCTCCAACTTTTGAATGATTTTATCTACCATAACCATGTTTTCCCCTCCCTTTTTCAGCGCTTGATGCGCAATGTTTTGATTTCAAAAGGTCTAAAGGTTAAAGATACTGCGTCCTTGTTTACAGGCAGTTCTGTTTCAATGTTTTCGAGCATGTCTGCTTGATACACATTTTTAACATCAAAGTGCATTTGAAGTGTCACATCTTGAGAAGCGTGTTTTGATTCATACAAGCGCACAATGAGATCGTCCGACTTGTCTTCTGCTTGCTTTACAGTGTCCACAAATACAGTGCTATTGCTCAATGAAAGCAAGCGTGTTGTGTCTGCCTTGCCCTCTGCTACACGCACAGGCACATTCATTTCATACGCTTTTTGCACCACATCGCTGTCCACAAAAGCGCCATCCCACACGTAATAACTGTATGTGAACGCATGCTTGCCTTGGTCTGCATGAAGGTCAGGGCTTGTTGCACCACGGAGCAAGGTCAAAGAAATCTTGTCTTCTTCCATGCTCACACCGTATTTGCAGTCATTGAGCACAGCTGCACCACGGTTTTCATCCGTCAACGCTGTATAACGGTGGTTGCACACTTCAAAACGGTCTTGGTCATAGGGGCGACTTCTGTGCGTGGGGCGCTTTACATAGCCAAACTGAATTTCGTTGATGCCTTCTTCTGTGTGAATACCCGTTTCAAAATCCACTTTGAACAAACGATGGCGCTCATGGAAATCTGCCTCTGTGGCAAACACAATCTGTGCGCTGTTATAATCCAAAGAAATATTTTGTACAAAGGTGGAAGAAAGGATGGTGCGTGTCACTTGCACAGTTGCTCTAAAGGGGGTATTTTCGACAATTTCAAACGTGCCCTCGTGTGCAATGTCCACAGGGGACATATCATACATGCTGTCAATATCCCACGCATCAAACATGCGAGGGGTGTCTTTATACACTTTGATTACGTTGCTCTTGTTAGAAATGCGCTCTTTGCCCATTTTATCCTTTAAAGAGAGCATTTCACCAGCCGAGTTAAAGGTGGCTTTTACAAAGGCATTTTGGAGCACAAAGGTGTTGTTTTCTTCCTGCACAGTCACACCCTTTTGAGGGGCATCATAGGTTACTTCTGAAGTAAACCCAAAGGCAGGAATGTGCGCAACACCATACCCCTTGTCTGTTTTTACAAGCGCATCACGGTCAAAAGACAAGCTGTTAAAGTACGTGTTGCCCTCTTGTTTTGTTTGCTTTTTGAGTGTGTTTTGGATGATATTGCCTGCGTTTAACTTGACTTTGTCATAGCGTTTTTGCGCTTCTTCATACACGCACGCAATGGAGCTACCAGGCAAAATGTCGTGGAATTGGTTTAAGAGCACTTCTTTCCACGCATCTTCCAACACAGCGTAGTTTTCAGTGTTGTCTTTGTCTAACAAACTGCTCCAAACTTCAGCTTCACGGAGTATGTTTTCACACACACGGTTGCCCTTTTTCACAGCAGCTTGAGAGGTGTATGTGCCTCTGTGGCACTGGAAGTACAGTTCGCCCACATACGTGTTTTTAGGTGCGCCCTGTTGCTTCATTTCTTCAAAGAAGGGGGTAGGGGCATCCATTTTAACACGAGGCACACCTTCTAAATTCTTTTCTCTTAAAATGTACTCGATGTGGTCACGAGTAGGGCCACCACCACCATCGCCATAGCCAAAGGGCAAGAAGAACTTGTCCAAATCCCTCTTTTGTACACGCTCATCCCAGCGTTCCACAACTGTTTTTGCATCTGTTTTGGACGTGTAATCCATGTGCAGGAAGGAAGTAATTTTGCTCCCGTCCATGCCTTGCCATGTAAAGTAGTGGTAGGGGAATTTATCTGACCCATTGTATGTCCAGAAAATCTTTTGCGTGGTCAAATATTCTACGTGACAGCCCTGCAAAATTTGGGGGAGCACAGCACTATACCCAAAAGTGTCGGGGAGCCACAAGAGCTTGCAATCCACGTCAAACTCCTCTTTGTAAAAACGCTTGCCATACACCACTTGGCGAATTAAGGATTCACCACTCGTCATATTGGTATCCGGTTCTACCCACATACTGCCGTCTGCAATCCACTGCCCTTTTTTCACTTTTTCTTGAATGCGTGCATACAGTGCAGGGTATTTTTCCTTGCAAATTCTGTAAGAATCAGGCTGGCTTTGAATAAAACGATATTCGGGGTACATGTCCATCAAGCGCACTTGCTGGGCAAAAGTACGGAGCACTTTGCGCTCTGTTTCACGATAGGGCCAAAGCCAACTCAAGTCAAGGTGCGCATTGCCCACTGCTGTAAATTCAGGCATGGTAGACCCATTTTCTGCCTGCATGTAGGGGGCGAGCATGGCTCTGGCTTTCACATAGTCCTCTATGCGCTTTGCTCGTTCTTGCTCAAAATCCACCATCAAAGTGAAGGTTTCCAACGCTTCTTCAATTTTCGCTGCCCTTAAGGACTTGGCGTCAATCGCTTGATAGGTATCTTTTAAGGTCACCACGTCCAACCAAAGTTGGTACGCTTCTTCATGCCAAATACCATATGTGGTGTGCCCCACTGTTTGGCGCACTTGCTCTTCGGGAGGCATTGCGCAATCCTCTGTACCCACACGGATAGGGCCTGTGGCGCAACCGCCCACGTCAGGGAAATCATGCCCTGCATAAGCTTCTACGAGCAAATGGAAAGTATCCCCCTTTTTGCCCTTTAAAGAGAGCACTTGATCACAAATATAGTGATGACGGCACCCCACCCATTCTGCACGGCGTGTGCCAAACTCCATGCCATTTACATACACAGAGGCTTCGCCCCCTTGGAGCAAATCCATCACAATGCGCTTATTTTGTGCCCTTTCGTCCAGCACGATGTCTGAACGCATCCAGCAGTATTCCCATGTTCTGCCCCACTTTGTGCCTTCGGGCATTTTTGTATATGTCTGTTTTTCAGCCTCTTCTTGACGGAGCATATCATACGTCCTATATCCTTCAAAGGGAATTACGTCAAGAGGCTCATAAAATTCTCTTTCTAAAGCTGAAATCCAATGGTTTAATCGACCTTCCCACTCTGGGCGCATACAGTAGTCCTCCTAAAATAAAGTAAAATAAGGCTTTTTAGTCCTTCAATGTGACCTTGATAACAGTGTCCACTTCGTCTACCATTACAGGGTCATCGCCCAAAGAAACAAATGTGATGTCGGGATAATTATCCGTAATCCAGTTTCTAATAATAGGCAGTTCAGCACCACTATGCAGTGCTTGAACAAATTTTATATCATCACGTTTGACACCTGTTAAAGGCACAAACCCAATCGGGTTGTCAAATACATGAAAATACAACACATTTTTGTTTTGCGTGATGCGCCCAAATTCGGGCTTCTCAACATTTGAAAAAGTACAGTTATAAATGCTCTCGCTGTTCTTTTTCATCCAATCACCCATATTTTTTAAAATACGGATGGAAGGATCTGGAATGTTGCCTTTCGCATCAGGCCCCACATTGAGCAACAAGTTGCCCCCCTTGCTCACGCACTCTACAAGCTTTCTAATGAGCATGGCATATGGCTTGTAATAATGGTCTTTTTCGTTATATCCCCAGTTGTTGTTCATGGTGATACACGCTTCCCACACCACAGGGTCACCCTTGTAGTCTACAATGCCTTTTGGGGGAATAATCTGTTCAGGGCTTACAAAGTCGCCACAGAAATCGCTTGGATTTTCTGTAATCAACGAGCCAAAGCCTGACCCACTCACTTCCAAACGGTTGTCCAAAATAATGTCGGGCTGATGTGTACGGATGGTCTTTACAAGCTCTGATGCTCTCCACTTTTCGCCCTGCAAATTGTCATACGAAAAGTCGAACCACATCAAATCCAGCTTGCCATACTCTGTGCACAGTTCTTTGACCTGCCCGTGCATGTAGTCCAAGTAATTGTCAAAGTTTCTATTGTCATTCTTGTAATTTTCATTGTTACGCATGGGGTGATGTTTATCCCCAAAATGCGGGAAATCCTCATGGGGCCAGTCAATCAAAGAGTAGTACAAGCCTACTTTGATGCCTTCTGCACGGAAAGCCTCTAAATATTCTCTCACAAGGTCACGCTTTGCCTTTGTGTTGGTACTCTTATAATCTGTGAGTTTGCTGTCAAACAAGCAAAAGCCATCATGGTGTTTGGCTGTGAGCACAGCATATTTCATGCCTGCCTCTTTGGCAATCTTCGCCCACTTTTTGGGGTCATAGTCCACAGGGTCAAAGTTATCAAAGTAGGGCTGATAATCTTCCACAGAAATTTTTTCTATGCTTCTCACCCATTCCCCACGTGCAGGGGTGCTGTAAATGCCCCAGTGAATGAACATGCCAAACCTATCCTTTTGATACCATGCCACCCGTTTTCTGTACTTCTCAAAGTCAAACATTTTTCTTTCCTCCGTTTTATTTAAACGTATTTTTGGATTTCAAAACTATGTTTCACCATGCTCCGTGCTTGCTGTTGGTTGTCTATTTCGCCCAAGGCAATGAGCTGACAAATGATATTCCCAAGCGCTGTGCCCTCGCTCGGCCCTGCGTACACAGGGCGTTTGGTGCAAGAGGCTGTCAATTGATTGAGCACCACATTTTGAGAGCCTCCCCCTACGATGTTGATGGAAGTAAACGTTTTGTGCATCAACTTTTCAAGCTTTTCAATCTCATTTTTATAGCACATCGCCAAGCTTCTGTGCACACAAGAAAGCAACTCTTTTTCATCTTTAAAAAGAGGTTTTTGCTGTTCCAAAAGTGCTTTCTTGATTTCTTCTATCATGCTTTTGGGGGCTAAAAAGCGTGCATCTGTGGCATCCACAATCTCTGTGTAATTTTTCCCTTCTTCTGCAAACTGCGCAAGCTGTGCAAAAGAATATTTTTCGCCCAATTCTCTATGGATATTTTGAATCATCCAAAGCCCCATGATGTTTTTTAAAAAACGCTTGTGCCCCGAATATGTGCCCTCGTTGGTAAAGCCACTTTGTTCATCTGTTAAATGTGCCTTTTCAAGTTCAACCCCTAATAAGCTCCATGTGCCACTGGACAAATACACGGCGTTTTCATCCTTGGCGGGGATGGACAAATAGGCGCTTGCCGTGTCGTGCGAAGGGGGCAAAATCACCTGTGCATTGTACCCCACTTGCGCCTGTATTTCTTCCGTTAAACATCCGAGCACCGTGCCAGGCATTTGAGGCTTTTCTTTAAACAAATGGTCATCCATATGCATCATGTTAAGCATTTTTTTAGAAAACTCATTCGTGTTTGCGTTGAGCAGAGCGCTCGTTGAGCTGATGGTATATTCATTCGCCATTTTTCCACTCAATTTATAATGGAAGTAATCGGGCATAAAGAGCAATCTATCTGCCTTTTTTACCTCCTCTTTATCTGTTGCCATAAGCTGGTACACTGTGTTAAAGGACTGCTTTGCAATGCCCGTTTCTCTATAAATTTCGTCTTCGTCCAAAAGGTCTAAAACGCTCTTTGTACGGTCATCCCGATAGGCATAGCAGTTGCCCACAGTTTGCCCCTTGTTTGTCACGAGCACATAGTCCACACCCCACGTGTCCACACCCACAGAAAGGGGGGTAAACCCTTTTTCTTTCACCTGTTTCATGCCCTCTACAATGTTTTGAAACAAGGCATTTTCATCCCAGCAAAAGTGCCCATCTTTTTCAATAAAAGCATTTTTAAAACGATACATTTCTTGCAGTTTGATTTTTCCATCTTCCACATACCCAATGATATGTCGACCACTGGAAGCGCCAATATCAATGGCGAGGGCGCATTTGTTCATCTTTTTTATCTCCTATATATTTAAAGTATTTCACAGTTTATTTTGCATTTTCCCCTTTTAAGCCTTCCAACCTCGTTGTTTTTAAATCGCCTTAAAAGGGCATGTGTTTTGCTTTAAAAGGCTGTGTTTATTGTATCATGTTCTCACATTTTCGTCAACATCAAAAAATCCCTTCTCACGCTCTGTGAAAAGGGATTTTACATTGCCATTATCTGCCTTTGCGTTGCTTGCCTTTGCCCAAATATTTGGCATATTCGCTGTATTTTTCAAGCACCATGCCACACCCTCTTGCCACACACTCTTGTGCGTTGTCCGCAGGTCTGCACCCAATTTTAAGCGCAATGGACACAGCTTCTGAAAGGCCTGTAAGGTTTGCGCCCCCACCTGACAACACAATGCCTGTGTCAAAAATATCTGCTGCAAGCTCAGCAGGCGTGTGCTCTAACACGTTGTGCACATTTTCAATAAACGTTTGCAAGGGTTCATCAATGGCTTCTGTCACTTCGTCTGACGTGATGCGCATGATCTTGGGCAAGCCTGTGAGCAAATTGCGCCCTGTAATTTCCATATAAAGTTGCTCTGTTCGAGGCATGGCAGACCCTATGTTCACCTTTAAATCTTCTGCTGTGATTTCCCCAATGAGCAAATTGTGTTTTCTTCTAATATACTTGATAATTGCTTCATCAAAGAGGTCGCCCCCTACTTTGATGCTGTCTTTCACAATGGTACGTCCAAGCGACACCACAGCCACATCCGTCATGCCTGCGCCCATATCCACAATCATTTGCCCATAAGGCTCTGAAATGGAAAGGTCTGCACCAATGGCCGCCGCAATAGGGCGCTCCAAAATCTGTGTACGGCGCACGCCTGCTTCAAACAGTGCGCTTGTTAAGCTGTGGCACTCAATATCGTTGACTCCAGAAGGCACAGACAACACCACACGAGGGCCACTCAAAAGACGTTTGCCAATTACTTTGATTACAAAATAACGCAGCAACGTACTGGCAAGCTCCAAGTTCATCATCACCCCTTCTTTTAGAGGTCTTTGAACTTCAATGCTTCCAGGTGCTCTCCCAAGCATTTTATGCGCTTCTTCACCCACAGCCAGCACTTGCCTTGTTTCACGGTCGACAGAAATAACAGCAGGTTCATTGAGTAAAATGCCCTTGCCTTTGCCGTAAAATACAATGCTGTCCGTCCCAAAGTCAATCCCTAAGTCCACTAACTGCGCCATGCAATTTCTCCCTTTTTGAAAGGCTTTCTATAAAGGCTTTCGTTCCAGTCTTTCTATGTGCGCACCACAACCAATGTTGTGATATTTTTTGCGCACTATTCTATATACGACACAAATAGGATTTTTCCTTCTTTTTGTTCTTGATGCTGTTTATCATCACCACTTTTTTTGTGGAAATTCCCTCTTTTTAGCCCTTCTTTATCTTTTCATTTCCACTTTTTTATTTTTGTATCGCTTTCTCGTTGCCTCTCCACCCAACAAATGCCGTGTTTTTAAATGCACATAAAGTATTTTTTGCACCTTGTAAAACAAACTGGGAGCTACAAAATAAAGCCGTTCTTTCACATCCTTGTGCACAGTGGATTTGGATATGCCAAATCTTTCTCCTGCCTTACGCACGGTTGCCCCTGTTTGCACAATGTATTCCCCCAACATGATTGCCCTTTCTTCAATTGCACGCATACACATTTTCCTTTGCCTTTTTTCTTTGTATATGCACACAAGCGTAAAAAAATGATACACAAGGGGAAGGGCAATTCAGAATGAAGAATGCAGAATGGAAAATGGAAAATGGAAAATGGAAAATGGAAAATGGAGAATGGAGAATGTGAAATGGTAGGTGTTTGTTCGTTAGAGAGAGGTTTTATGTGCGTGTGGCGTTGAGGCAATTCCCCCTGTTAACACGCTCGCAGTTGACACAGTAGATGATGCCTTATGGTCACCTCATCCTAAAACCAAGCTCATCTAAAACGTGTTCAGAAGGTATTAGATACAAGGAAACAAGAGGTTTTATGAGGGCGCGTACTCACGGTACGTAACCGATTAAAACACTCGCTGTTGACACAGTAGATAATGCCTTATGGACACCTCATCTAAAAACGTGGGCAGAAGGTATTAGATACAAGGAAACAAGAGGTTTTATGAGGGCGCGTACATCTGGTACGTAACCGATTAAAACGCTCGCAGTTGACACAGTAGATGATGCCTTATGGACACGTTTTTTTTATGATTTTGAGCGCAGGACAAGGATCATTACAAGTCATCAACCGTGCCTTCATTTGAAGCGCTTGTTGCACCGTTTCTTCCGTGTCTGGGCACCAGCACCATGCCAAAATGCCCTGTTCTTCAAAAAACTGCACATTTTCAGGTGTCAAATCATTCATAGAAAGCCCCACGGCGTACAGTTTGCTATATGTGCCTTTTTCGCTGTCGTCAAAATTGCCCATCATGGTTTTGACAAAGCCTTGTGTTTTGACATGATAGGTGTCGTACATATAGTGCACAATTTCTGCATCAAAGCAGGTGAAGACACAGCGAGAGAGCATGTTGAAGTGCCCAAAGGTCGCCATCGTTTCGTCCACGGTGTCCTTTGTTTTTTCCTTGATTTCCACGTTGAGCATGATGTGGTGATACGGCTCTAACAGCTCTGCAAATTCTTCCAGCGTAGGCATTTCAAGGCCTTGCCCTCTAAATTTGCCTTCAGCAAAATGATAGCCTGCATTTAATTTTTTAATTTCTTCCAATGTATAATCATGAATATAGCCTGTGCCGTTGGTCGTTCTATCCAAGGTATTGTCATGGCACACAACGTTGATGCCATCCTTTGTTCTATTGACGTCCATTTCAAGAGAATCAACGCCCATATCCAATGCTTTTTGAAAAGAAAAGAGTGTATTTTCAGGGAAAAGTGCCTTTGCTCCACGGTGCCCTGAAATCAGCACTTTGCCTTCTGTGCGATAGAGTTTGTCTGCCTCGTCATTGCGCAGTGCAATTTGATCTTGATAACTTGATTTCCAAGTGAATTTACCCATTTAATTTGCTCCCTTTGCTTAAAATATAGGCATAGTATAAACTTTTTTATAAATTTTGTCAATTATTTCAAAAAAAGATGTTTAGCACTCAAATCACGTGGTATAATGCATATGTAACCAATAAACAACGGCTTTTAAAAGCCTTGCACGAATTATTTTTAGGAGGATGACAATTATGAAATGGGTATGTAAGATTTGCGGATATGTTCACGAAGGTGCAGAACCACCAGCACAGTGCCCCGTGTGCAAAGCCCCAGCTTCCAAGTTTGAACAAATGGCTGAAGAAAGAGCTTGGGCTGACGAACACAGAATTGGCGTAGCCAAAGGCTTGGATGAACGTGTGGTAGAAGGCCTCCGTGCTAACTTCACTGGCGAATGCACAGAAGTAGGCATGTACTTGGCGATGGCTCGTGCTGCACACCGTGAAGGCTATCCAGAAATCGGTATGTACTGGGAAAAGGCTGCTTATGAAGAAGCAGAACACGCTGCAAAGTTCGCTGAACTCTTGGGCGAAGTGGTTTCTGACAGCACAAAGGAAAACCTTTCTGTGCGTGTAGACGCTGAAAATGGCGCAACAGCTGGCAAAAAAGAGCTTGCTACTTTGGCAAAAGAATTGGGCTACGATGCCATCCATGACACTGTGCACGAAATGGCAAAAGACGAAGCTCGCCACGGCAAAGCTTTTGAAGGCCTCTTGAACAGATATTTCAAGTAATTTTAAAGTATAAGGAGCAACAGCATGAAAAGCTATGAATGCCCTTGTGGCTACGTATACGACCCTGCTCAAGGCGACCCGGATAACGGCATTGCCCCCGGCACCAAGTGGGAAGATGTCCCCGAAGATTGGGAATGCCCCATCTGTGGCCTTGGTAAAGACGCTTTTACCGAAGTGTAAAATTCCTTACATTATTTTGCTTTTAAACTCCGTCACCATGACGGGGTTTTTTGTATACAAAAAGCACCTCATCTACGTATAAAGACGAGGTGCTCTGTGTAAAAAAAATTATTTTTTAAACGATTAGATGTTATACCACTTGATTTCGTTTGCCTTTAAATCCAAGGGATAGCTTTCGCCATTGCCTGTATACACGGTGGTGCTTTGTGGTTCATATGTGTTGTTGACCACGCAGTATTTGCCGTTCTTTACATAGGCATGTACTTCGACATTGAGGTTTTCGGAGTACCATTTTCTAAGCTCTGTTTCGCTGTGTGTGCTCCAAACCACAGCACGGTGGAGCAAGCGTGCATTTTTAAAGCTATAAGGCAAGCCACTGATGTACACACTGCGCCCTTTACCAAAGTCATTGACAGCCATTTGCACTTCCTTATCCTTTTGAGACAAGATGTGTGCGCCTTCTAAAGCGTATACGCTCTTTTGACCTTCGCCAAAGTCAATGCCTTCTTGCGCATCTTCCAAAATAAAGTGGTCATTCAAGGTATCCCAATTGTACTTGTCGTAGTTCAAGGTGAACCCTGTTTCCACTTCAACGCCCAACAAGGAGGCAAGCTGTAAGTAACGGCCTTCGTATTGGTGGCCAGACGGTTGACCTACGCCGATAAAGCCGCCACCGTTGTACACAAATTGCTTGACCATAGAGGAAATCTTTTCATTTTCCCAATAGATGCCCCCTGTGTGTGCCGTGTCGCCATCGCCCACGTTGATGATCACATCTATGTCGTCCAAAATGTGTTCGTTTTGCAACATATCGTCAAAGCTGATGAATTGTACATCATAAGGTGCACCACTCAAAGCTTCAATAACACCTGCATAGCTGTAATTTTTCTTATAATAAAGAGCATGGTGCACCATGTGGCAACCCCAAGCACGCATTTTACCAAAGCAGTTGAGCACAGCCACTTTTTTAACGGAATAAGGCGTAGTGCCCACCACATTTTGATACAGCTCTCTAAATTCGTTTGTCACTTCTTCCACGTAGTCCACAAATTCAGGGAATTCGCAAGCGAGCTTTAAGTACCCACCATAGCCAATTCTATCAACAGGTTTGCGCAAAATAGCACGGCGTGCCGTCACCCAGTTGATTTTGGCTTCCTTGACAGGGTCGCCCCCTTCGTGGAAAGTGTCGGGGAAGAAATAGGGGAGCAATCTGCCTTCTGTGTATTTGACGTTTGGAATGTCGCTGATTAAGCGCAAAGTGCAACCGTTGCCCACACTGCCCACAACGGCATCCAAACCAATTTCTTTAAACTCGTCCATGAAAGGCTCTGTGCCTATCCAGTGGTCACCCAAGAACATCATGGCTTCTTTGCCCATTTCGTGTGTGATGTCCACCATTTCTTTGGCAAGCTTTGCCACTTCACGGCGCTGGAAGGCTTGGAAATCCTTAAATTCTTTGGAGGGCACACGGTATTGATTGTTAAAATACCCTTGGTCGATGATGTATTCAGGACGGAAAGCGTAGCCCACTTCTTGCTCAAATTGAGATAAAATATAAGGGGATACAGAGGCAGAATAGCCATACCAGTCCACAAATTTTTCTCTCTTTAATTCGTCAAACACGAGGGTGAATTGATGGAAAAACGTGGTGTAGCGAATGACGTCTACATAGGGGTGTTCTTGGATGAACTTGCGCAATCTATCCATGGAAAACACGTGTGTTTTGGGTTGGCGCACGTCAAAAGTGATTTGGTGCTCCACGTTCTGCCAGTCATTGACCACAGCATTGTACATGTGCACTGGATCCCAAATGAGGTAAGCAAGGAAAGACACGGTGTATTCGTGGAAAGGCTGTGCGTGCGTCAAAGTGACCACGCCTTTTTCATATGTCCATTCGTCTGTGGAAACAACCTTGCCCGTTGTTCTGTCTACCACTTCCCACCATTTTTTTCTGTCATCTCTTTCGTTGACTTGCATAAGCTCATCGCTGATGCCTTGCATCAAAGAAATGTCCAAAGTGGAGGAAGTTGCCATTTTAAAGCCTGTCATCAAATAGCATTGCTGAATTTCGTCCGGATTTTTCTTTGCATGTTCATTGTCTTTTCTTGTGGTGTAGTACGTTTTGTACACCTTGCAAGATACGTCTTTCAGCTCCTCTGGAAAGTCTGTGCCATCGCAATCACGCACGGCATCTGCTCCCCAACGCTTCATGAGTTCTAAGGTTTCTGGGATCACGTCCAAGTCTGTGGGGATGGTTACACGGCCTGCAATTTTTTTGTCCATTTGATTGTCCTCCTTTAATTATAGCACCATTTGTACCGTTTGATTGGCTTTGAGTGTGATAAAGGCAATGCGTTCTTTTGCTTTTACAGAAATGCTTGTGTCGTAAGGGCAGGTAAAGGCAATTTTCGTGACGGCATTATTTTCCCACTCCATGTCGACCACAATGCCCCCTTGCAACAGCACCCCTTTTAAAGACCCCTTTTTCCAAAGTGCAGGGAGCGCAGGGAGCAGAGTAATGTCTGCACCGTTTTTAGCAATGAGCATTTCGAGTATGCCTGCACCTACGCCCAAATTGCCGTCAATTTGGAAGGGAGGGTGTGCACAGAACATGTTGATGTATGTGCCTCCACCTGACATGTGTAGTTTACCATTGCTCTTGATGTATCGCAACTGCATGTTGAGCAGTTCAAGCGCTTTTTCGCCATCGTGCAGACGTGCATACATGCACACTTTCCATGCAAGGCTCCACCCTGTGCCCTCATCTCCACGCACTTTTAAGCTGTTGATTGCAGCTTTTTGGAGTGCCTCATTATTGTCCATCATATGAGCAGGATATAAAGCGAACAGGTGCGATAAGTGACGGTGATGCACTTCTGTTTCCAAGTGCTCATTGTGCCACTCATTGATGCGCTGGTCACTCGTTAAGGTTATGGGGCGCAAGCGTTGCACAGCAGAGAGCACTTGTTCATTGGGCTTTTTAAAGAGCACAAGGCATATTTCAGCGTACTTTGTGAGCAAATCAAAAGCCATTTCCTGCATCATCGCTGTGGACACATCCACAGACAAAACATCCTTCATGTGTGCCTTGTCTAAAGCAAAATTGTTTTCAGAAGAAGTGGCAGGGGAAAGCACCAAGTGCCCGTCCTCGTCCTCCACCAAGGTGGACAACACAAAGTCCACAGCCCCTTGAAACAAGGGGTATAATTGCATTTTTAAGAACGCTTCATCCCGTGTATAGTCGTAATAATCATACGCAGTGAGCAAGAGCCAAATAGCCCCCATAGGCCAATAGCCATAGCAAGCGCACCCTTGTTCATGGTTGCCAACAGGCGTACAGTTGCGCCAAAGGTCTGTGTTGTGGTGTGCACAATACCCCTTTGCGCCGTGCACTTTTTGCGCCACTTCCTGCCCTTTTTCGCTCAAGTCCTTGATGAGAGATATAAGGGGGAGAGCAAGCTCTACAAGGTTGCCTTTAAAAGTGGGCCAGTAGTTCATTTCCGTGTTGATGTTTAACGTGTAGTTACTGCTCCACGGTGGGCGCATTTCTTTGTTCCAAATGCCCTGTAAGTTGATGGCTTGAGAGCCTACACGAGAGCTTGAAATGGTCAAGTACCGAGCAAACGTCAAGAGCAACTCATGTAACCCTACGTCTGTGCCGTCAAAGTGCATCAAGCGTTCGTCTGTTGGGATAATTGAATTTTCTTCTGTTAAAGAGAGGGTGCAACGGCTTTCGAGGGCAGTAAAATCTTCCGTATGTGCTTTTAAAAGCATTTCATACGTTGTATTTTCCTTTGTCAACCCCTCAATCAAGCGTGTTTTGCATGCATACTGCTCATCTTTAGGCGATGTTTTATAGTCGATAAAAGAAGTTTGCGCTTTTAAAACAACGAGCAGAAAAGTAGCGTTTGTTACATGGATGTGTTCTTGCGTATACTGCACGTTGCCGTCCGTTTGCACTTTTATGCCAAAGGCAAAGCGTATGCTGTCATGCACACTGTCATACACAATAGGGTTGTCGTGTTTCACATAATTGGGCTCTACCCTTGTGGGGCATTCGCCTTTTATGTAGAGCACATTTTGTTCACACGCTTTTTGCCCTTTTAACTGTGTTTCTAAAGAAATACATATGTCTGTTTTTTTAGAAAATACCGTGTGCACAGCAAATACATTGTGTGGGAAGGACACAAAAGCCTCTTGCTGTACATCGCAATTGTTTTGCGTGTAAGAGGTGACCGTGCGCCCTTCTTTTAAGTCCAAACGTCTATCGTAATTGCTTACTTTGCCCTTTAAAGAAAACTGCATTTTAAGGTCGCCCATAGGCAAATACCCTTCGTGGAAAGGCCCACACACATGTTCTTCAAGTAACGTTTGTGCTTCTTTAAACTGCCCATTTGAAAGCAGTGTTTGCGCTTTTTTGGTGTACTCGGATACGTCTTTTAAAGGCTCTGTTTTCACATACCCACTCCACAAAGTATCGTGGTTTAGGGAAAACAAAGCTTCTTCTGTGCCCCCATGCACCATAGCGCCCAATTGACCATTGCCAAGCGGTAGTGCTTCATTCCAGTTCTTGGCAGGCTGTTTATAAAATAAATATCTTTCCATGTGTTTCTCCCCAAAAGTAAAATTTGAGAAAACAATTCAAACTGACTGGGTAAAAAGCGCTCTTATGTGCTAAGAACGCTTTACATACCCTTATCCAGTTCGACACAAAAGTGTAAAATCCTTTTTTTAGCCCTTGATGCCCCCACCTGTAACGCCTGCAATGATTTTTTCAGAGAGGAAGATGTAGAGCAAGAAAGTAGGCAAGAAAACAATGATAACAGCTGCGAACAGACCACCCAATTTGCCTGTTCTCGTCATCGCTTCTACCATGAGGAAAAGCCCAGGGCCCACAGGGCGCAAGCTTTCCGAGCTAGCGAAAATCATTGCCATAAAGTATTCATTCCACACGTTCAAAAAGAGGAAAATGCTCACCGTCACAATGCCGGGCTGTGCCAAAGGCAACATGATTTTCCAAAAGGTTTGACGTTGCGTACAGCCGTCAATAGAGGCAACTTCTTCGTATGTACGGCTTAAAGAACCAAAAAAGTTCATTAAGAAAATGGTGGTGAAGGGAATGTTGACCAAAGTGTAGAGCACAACCATGGTGGTGCGTGTGCCGTTTAAACGCAACTTGGTGGTCATACTGAACACAGGCAAAATCACCATAATCATGGGCACGCTCATAGCGATGATAAAGCATGTTTTGATGACTTTGCAAAAGGGAAACTTAAACCTTGAGAGCACGTAGGAGGCAGGTGCAGAAATGATAATAATGAATGCAAGTGCGCTCACTGCATAAATCAAGGAGTTCATAAAGTAGATGGAAACGTTGTAACTATTCCAAGCATCCGAATAGTTTTCAAAGTGTAACCCTGTGGGGAATTGGAACACTTTGCCCATGTTGATTTCTCTTGTGGTTTGAAAGCTTGCAGATAAAATCCAGCCGAGCAAAACAACGGTAAATAAGAGCCACAATACGAGCAATGCATACCCTGGGAGCAATCTGCTTTCACGCTTTAAGGTGGAAGAAAGGTTGCGACTGTCGTGTTTTTGATTTTTTAATTCCATTTTTTATGCCTCCTTTTCTTAATATTCAATGCCATCATCTTTAATGAGCTTATTAAAGATGAAGAATACAAGCACAATAATGAGTGACATAACAACGCCGATTGCAGCACCTTGCCCTGCAGCACGTGCTGTGTTGCCTTGTGTACCAAAGGTGATGTCATACATATAAATCATAGGCGAAGCAGTCGAAAGGTCTGTGCCCAGTGGGGAGAACATTTTGCTCCACACGAAGAAGGTCACAGTACCAATGGTCCAGAAAGTGAGGTTGGTTTTGATGGTATCTTTGATCAAAGGGAGCGTCACAGCAAAGAACTGACGGCCTTTGCCTGCGCCATCGATGGTGGCAGCTTCAAACAAGTCGGCAGGGATTTTTTCAATACCACTTAAAAAAATGAGCATGTAGTAGCCGATTGCGCCAAAGCAAAAGGCGATGAGCATGGACCAAAAGAGTAGGTCCGTGCCCAAGAAATTGACTCGTGGGAGGCCTAAAAACTTATAGGCAGTTTGTGCCAAACCGTATTTGGCGTTTACAAAAACAAATTGTTTCCACATGGTGGACAGCGCAACGGCGCTGATGATGTTGGGCAAGTAAATGACGGCACGGAAGAAGGATTTGCCCTTTACGCCACTGCTCAACACAACAGCGAATAAAAGCGCAAGTGACAACACGATGAGCCCACCGAAAAACCAAATTTTACCGATGTTTTTCATAGAGGCAACAAAGGTGGGGGCGCCTGCTAAGTTGATATAGTTTTGAAAACCCACAAAGCTCCATTCGCTGAAGCTGTCTGTTACGCCTTCTACGTTAAACAAACTCATGAATACTGTACGACATACAGGGTACAAGAACATAACGATAAAAGCGATAACGGCAGGTAAGATAAAAGTAGCAATCATACTTTTGCTCTGTTTCACGTGTTTTCCTCCTCCATTTTTAAAAAGAGGGTGGCGACAGAGCCACCCTCTTTGATAAAAGTTTTAAATTAGTATGCTTTAGCCATTTCTTCTACGAATTGCTGAGCTGTTAAGCCACCTTCAAAGAGTTTCAAGAGGTTGTTCTTCAAAGTTGCTGCGATTTCAGCATTTGCAGAAAGACCCATGTTCCATTCGTAA
Source organism: uncultured Oscillospiraceae bacterium (assembly GCA_964439755.1). Taxonomy (GTDB): domain Bacteria; phylum Bacillota; class Clostridia; order Christensenellales; family Aristaeellaceae; genus CAYTPJ01. The sequence continues at coordinate 1,024 of CAYTPJ010000006.1, read as the reverse complement.
ACGCCAGTTTGTACGTTTACAGCGTCACGGCAGCCTGCGAGCAATGTAGGCCAGTTTTCGTTTCTGGTGTCGCTGGGGATACCATTGGATTCAAGAGCGAGTGTTTCGTCGCCCTTGCCGGAAACGATTGCCATGATGAAATCAAAAGCTTCTTGGGGATATTTGCTGTTGGAAGAAATTGCCAATGCTTGGGAACCCAAGTTAGCAAAAGTGTTGGGGTCAACGCCACCTTCAACAGAAGGGAAGTTGAACATAGCGATTTGGTCAGTTGTTTGGGTGTTCATGATGATTTCGTTAGGAATCCATGTTGCGCAAACAACCATAGCCGTTGTGCCAAAGCCTAAGCCGTTTTGGCTGGCTGGGAAAGTGCCGGGTACTTCGGGGCTGAAGTAGCCTTTGGTACGGAGTTCTTCAATGCGTTCTGCAGCTTTTAAAGCGCCTTCAGATTCCAACCATTTGTTGTTGTTCACTAAGTCTTTTACGCCGTCTTGACCCAAGTAACGAGCTGCTAAGAAACCGTAGGTGTATTCTACATAAGCATCATCTTGTGCGAAAGGAGCATAGCCAGCAGCTACGAGCTTTTCGCAAACTTCTAAGAGTTCAGCCCAAGTATCAGGTGTCTTTTCAATGCCAGCTTCTTTGAACATGGTGGCGTTGTAGAAGATACCAGAAGTGAAGCATTGGTAAGGGATAACCACCAAGCTACCAGCTTTTGCACGAACGTCAGCAGGCAAAGCAGGAATTGCGAAAGAGTCATAACCTGCAGCTTTTGCCATTTCTTCAAGGTCAATTGTGTGGTCTTTGAATTGTTCAGCAATGAGCTTTGCATCAGATTCAAAAACGTCAATGTTTTCGCCAGCTGTGAGGGCAGGTTCGATGATGGTTTTCACATCACGGCCTTTCCATTCAACGTTCACTTTAACACCAGTTTGTGCTGTATAGTCATCAATGATCTTTTGGAGAGCGATGGCCTGTGGTTCTGCGCTTGTCCACATGGACCAGTAGGTGATTTCCTTTACTTCTT
>CAYTPJ010000005.1:0-37381 GCA_964439755.1 uncultured Oscillospiraceae bacterium | reverse complement strand
AGCTCTCTACGAATGGCAATGGCAACGCCACCTTTTGCAGTGCCGTCCAACTTTGTTATCACAATACCACCAATATCTGTTGCTTCTTTAAATTGTTTGGCTTGCTGAATGCCGTTTTGCCCTGTGGTCGCATCTAAAATGAGCATGCAACGCATTTCAGCTTGAGGATATTCTTTGTCGATGATACGGCGCATTTTAGACAGCTCATCCATTAAGTTCTTTTTATTGTGCAAACGGCCTGCTGTATCTACAATCAAAAGGTCAATGTTTCGGGCTTTTGCAGCTTGTACAGCATCATACACGACAGCAGCAGGGTCAGAGCCTTCTTGATGGCGAATGATGGGCACGTTTGCTCTGTCTGCCCAAATGGCAAGCTGAGCATCTGCTGCTGCTCTAAAAGTATCTGCTGCAGCGAGCATCACTGTGCGCCCGATTTCCTGAAAACGCAGTGCCATTTTGCCAATGGTGGTGGTTTTACCAACGCCATTTACGCCCACTACAAACATGACCATAGGCCACTTTAATGGGGGACGAGGGATGTTCATTTCTTCAATGAGAATGCTTTTTAAAATTTCTTTTGCATCTTTGGCATCCACAATTTTGTCTTGATGAATTTTATTTTTGAGCTTATCCATCACATCCTCTGTGGCAGATACGCCCACATCTGCGAGCAAGAGAATGTCTGTTAATTCTTCGTAAAAATCCTCATCGATTTTCTGCGTGTTTTCAACTAAATCGTCCACACGTTCTGTAAAATTGCCTCTTGTTTTTGTAAGCCCTTCTCTAAGTCTTTTGAAAAAACCTGCCATTTTATTGCCCTCCTAAAATTAGTGATAATCTTTTAAATCAACAGAAACCATGGATGAAACACCTTTTTCCTGCATGGCAACGCCATACAGCGCATCACATCTTTCCATCGTACCTTTTCTGTGTGTGACAACGACAAACTGTGTCGTGTTTTTGTATTCGGATAAATAGTCTGCAAAGTACGTGATGTTTGCTTCGTCCAGTGCTGCTTCTATTTCATCCAAAATACAAAAGGGTGTGGGTTTTAATTTCAGCATTGCGAATAAAATTGCAATGGCTGTGAGTGCACGTTCGCCCCCTGATAAAAGGGAAAGTAACTGCAATTTTTTTCCAGGTGGTTGAGCAACAATTTCAATGCCACAAGAAAGGGGATTGTGTGCATCTTGTAGCTTTAACTCTGCTTGCCCCCCTCCGAACAACCGTTCAAAGGTGACGGAGAAATATGCACCCAATTTTGTAAATTCTTCTATAAACACACTTTCCATTTGCTTCATCAAGCGTGCAATGAGCGTTTCCAAATCCTCTTTTGCCTTTAAAAGGTCATTGCGTTGTGCAGAGAGGGTGTCAAAACGATTTTTTTCGTTTTCGTATTCTTCAATGGCAGAAACATTGACCATGCCAAGCGCTTTGATTTTTGCACGAAGCTTGGTCGCTTCCCTTTCGCCCTCTGGAAGGTCAAAGGGGAGGGAAGAACGATATTCCTCAGCTGTTGAGTACGTCAGGTCATAAGCGCTCAATATGTGTTCACACATGCTGTCTAAGTCCGTCTGTGTTCTGCTTAATTGAAGCTCTGTTTTGTGTAGGAGAGAAGATACCTGGTCATAGAGTGTGTGCGTTTCATCCGATTGCTTGATGCATTCTCTTTGTAGAGCGGCTTTTGCAATACGCTCACTTTCATAATTCGAGATTTTTTGGAGTGCAGCGTTGTTTTGCGTTTCAAGGTCAGAAAGAATTGTTTTGCAAGCAGAAATGTGCTCATTCAGATTTTTTTCTTCTGCTAATCTGTGTGTGTTTCTGTCTTCAATTTGCGATACTTCTTGCAAAATGGACTGTATTTCTTGATTTTTTCTGTCCTGATCACTGCTTAATACGTGCAGAGTATGCTTTTCTTCTTGATACATAAGCTGTGCGCTTGTCAGTTTATTTCTTAAGCTGTCCAGCGTTTGCCTTGCATCATAGAGTGCATTTTGCAAAATATCCGTTTGTTCTTCCATTTTTTTTCTGTCAACAGATACATTTTGTGCTGCTGCTTGCGCTTTTTCTAAATCCTGTTGGATTTGCAAAATGCCTTCTTCAAGCTGCTCCTTGGCATCGTTTGTAAGGTGAATGCTTTGCAAAAGTGTATCATGTTCATTTTGCACACTGTGCATTCTCTCCCTATCTCGAGTAACAGCGATATCCTCTTGATGCAGTGCTTCTTGCGCAGTAAACAGCGCATTTTTGTCTTCTAAAATTTGCGCATCTAACAAGGAAAGCTCTTTTTGCATGAAAGATAGAGCTTCTTTCATTTGATGGATTTCTGCTCTTAGTTCTTTGATTTGGCGTTCCCTGCCCAGCAAAGAAGATGCTTTGCCTTGCGCAGTACCCCCTGTCATAGAACCTCCTGAGTGCATGACATCGCCAGATAGTGTGACCAACCGAAATTGATGGTTGCCTCTTTTCATGATTTCTATGCCGTTGTTTAAATTGTCTGCAATGAGCGTTCTACCCAACAGATTTTGAACGACATTTTGAAAGCGTATGTCATAGGAAATGAGGTCGCTGGCAACCCCTAAGCACCCTTTCATAGACAACACGTTTTTTTCACTTTGATTTAAAACACGTGGTTTGATGGCAGAAAGGGGGAGAAAGGTGGCACGGCCTAAACGGTTTTGCTTGAGGTATTCAATCATGCGCTTGGCAGAATGTTCATCTTCTGTAACGATGTTTTGAAGGGCGCCTCCAAGCACCATATCAATGGCAGTTTCGTATTTTTCGTCCACTGAAATAATGCGAGCGAGTGCGCCATGTACGCTTAAATCATCTTTAGAAAAAGCAAGTGCTTTTTTAACAGAGAGCTGAAAACCCTCCATTTCGTTGTGCATTTCTGTCATGAGCTTTTCACGGCTCAATGCACCTTGTAGCTTTAAATTCAAAGCCTGTGCTTTTTCTAAAAGTGATTGTTTTTGCTCCTTCTTTTGAGAAAGAGCAGATTGAAAACCTTGTACTTCTTGAAAGAGTTTGTTGTAATTTTGTTTGGTACTTTCAAGCGCTGAGTTTGCGCTTAAAACGGATGCTTGAAGTACGCTTTCGTTTTCATTTAAAGACAATGTTTTCTTTTCAACATCTAAAAGGCGTGCTTTCATTTGTTGTAAAATAGCCGTTTGCCTTGTTTGTGTATCTCTTGCATCGCTCAAACGATTGACAGTGTCTAAAATGTTGTTTTTGTGCGTGTCCAACAAAGCTTCTTTTTCTTGTGCATCCAGAACAGCGCAGTTTACCTTTTCTGTGAGTGCATTTTGAAGTTCAAAAGCTTTATCGACTTGCTCTTTTTGTGTGCAAATTTGTTCCTCATTTTGCTTGCTCATAGACGAAAGCATGGTTTTTTTAGAAAGCAAATCCTGCTTTTCTTGAAGGGCGTTTTTATAGTCTGTTTGGAGCACAACGAGGGCATTTTTTATGCGTTCTAAATGCAATTCTTCTTCATGCAACGCCTGGTTTTTGTCCACCTGATAGGTGCGCATGTTGGACAAGCTTTCTTCGATTGAAAGAATTTCATCATCTAAAACAGCACGTTTTTGATTGATTTCATTGATGCGTGCTTCGTAAGATAAGAGCAGATCATTTTGTTCTTTTTGCGCATGATCCAGCGTTTTAATGCGTGCGTTGAGCACATCATAGCGCAGTAAGAAGATGTTCACTTCGAGGGATTTAAGGGTGATAAATAGAGATTGATATTCTTTTGCTACTTGTGCTTGCTTTTCTAAAGGAAGCAATCTTGTTTCTAATTCGCTTAGAATATCGTAAACACGAGATAGATGGTCGGCAGTTTTTACAAGCTTTCTTTCTGCTTCTTCTTTTCTCACACGAAAGGTCATAATGCCAGCAGCTTCTTCAAAAACTTGCCTTCTATCTTCGCTTTTTTGAGATAAGATTTCGTCAATTCTGCCTTGACCAATCAAAGAATACCCTTCACGCCCAATGCCTGTATCTCTGAAAAGCTCTAAAATATCACGCAGTCTACAAGGGGCTTTGTTGAGCAAATAGTCACTATCACCGTTTCTAAACACACGGCGTGTGACCATGACTTCTGAAAAAGCACTTTTTAGCGACATGTCTTCGTTATCAAATACAAGAGAAACTTCACAAAAAGCAGCACGCTTTCTTTTTTGCGTACCGTTAAATATGACGTCTTCCATTTTAGCACCTCGAAGGACACGGGCACTTTGTTCACCAAGCACCCAACGAACGGCATCACCAATATTGCTCTTGCCCGAACCATTAGGACCTACAATGCCCGTAATGCCTTGGTCAAAAGTAATCACCGTTTTGTCCATAAAGGATTTAAAACCTTGTATTTCTAAACGCTTTAGTCGCATGCATGCTCCTTGAGATAGTTTAAAGCAATTTGTGCAGCCATTTGCTCTGCTTTCTTTTTGCTCTGTTGTGTGCCCACAGCAATCTGTTTGCCACAGAGCAATAATTCAATGGTAAATGTTCTTTGATGGGGTGGGCCTTCTTCTTTGAGTGTGCGATACGTGGGTACATCCATTTTTTTTGCCTGCAAATATTCTTGCAATGCACTTTTGGGGTCAGTTTTGGAAGTGGGCACTTCAGTGATGAGTAAATCGATTGCTTTAAAAGCTTCTTCAATGCCACCGTCCATGTAAATGGCTGCAAAAATTGCTTCCATGGTGTCTGCGAGCACACTGTTGTTTCTTTGAACGCCTGCATGTTCACTCGCTTTGTCGACCAAAATATATTTGTCTAATGCTATCTTTTGCGCAGCGTGTGCAAGTGCATTTTCACACACAAGCTGTTGCCGCAATCGAGTGAGCACACCCTCTTGTTTTTCCTTATAGGAGTAAAAGAGGCGCTTGCTTACAGCCAATTGCAACACAGCATCCCCTAAAAACTCTAATCTTTGATTGTTTTTAGCACCTAAAGAAGGATGTGTGAGGGCACGTGTTAGTAAATTTTCATCCTGAAAGGAATAAGAAAGGGACTGTTGGAGAAATTGCAAATTGTTCATAGTTTGTTCCTTTTTAAGAAAGCCGAGGAAAGGGTATCAATCCTTTACCACGGCTAAAATTGAATGAAAATTACACTCTTTTTTCGATGTATTTTACAACGTCACCAATTGTTTTAAGAGCATTGATGGCATCATCTTCTACCATTAAGTTATACTCATCTTCTAAATCCATAATGAGCACCATGATGTTTGCACTGTCAGCCTTTAAATCTTCCACAAGGCGTTTTTCGGGGGTGATTTCACTTTTGTCTACTTTGAGTTGCTTTGCAACTAATTCCTGTACTGTTTCAAAAACCATTTTTTTGTCCTCCTAAAAATTACAATTTTTCACTTAAAGAGTCTTGTATCAACTGAACGACGTTGCCGTCGACCATGCGAGTTGCTTGTCGAATAGCGCAGGCAATGGCGTGTGCGTTGCTTGACCCGTGGGCTTTTACAACAACGCCGTTGACACCTAAAAGAGGGGCGCCTCCAACTTCGGTATAGTCCATTGTTTTTTTAACACGTTTAAAAGCAGGCTTTGCAATGAGTGCGCCGATTTTGCCACGCAAGTCACTTAAAAGCTCTTTTTTGATGATGCCAAGCAATGTGCCAGCCACACCTTCCATGAACTTTAAGATGAGATTGCCTGAAAAACCATCGCATACAACGACGTCTGCTTGGTCGTTGGTAATATCTCTGCCTTCAATGTTGCCTACAAAATGAATGGGTGCGTTTTCCATTAAAGGATACGCTTCTTTGACAAGCGCATTGCCTTTTTCAGCTTCTGCACCAATGTTTACAAGCCCTACACGAGGGTTTTGAATATTGAGCACAGCTTTCATGTACGCAGAGCCCATGATGCCAAACTGGGGCAGATATTGGGGGAGACAGTCCACATTGGCACCACAGTCAATCAAGCAAAAGAAACCTTTTCCATTAGGTAAAAGAGGGGCAAGCGCAGGGCGCTCAATGCCGTTAATTCTGCCCAAACGGAACATACCACCTGCAAGGGTTGCACCCGTAGACCCGGCAGACACAAAAGCATCTGCTTGCTTTTCTTTGACTTGAAGCATACCGACTACAACGGCAGACTGTTTCTTTTGACGTACAGCCATCACAGGGCTATCGTGATTTGTGATGATGTCAGGTGTTTCAAGCAGTTTCACTCTATCCATCACATCATCTGCATTTTCTAAATAGGGTTTCATTTCCTTTTCAATACCAGCTAAGGTTACAACAAGGTTTTTATCATTTCTCAAAGCTTCGAGTGCGCCCAATACTGTACAACGAGGTGCATCATCTCCACCCATGGCATCTAAAAATATATGCGCCATTTTTTTCTCCCCTCAAAATAATGTGGTTCATTCAGCGTTTAGAAAGCTGACGCTTTATTATAGCATGTTTTTTTGAAATTATCAAGTATTTGCATTTTACTGCATACGAACATGATAAAAAACTTGGGGTGTGCATACAAATAAAAGAAAGGGTGTGGCGTATGGAAGATAAAAAAAGCGTACAAGATGTGTTTTTACCACCAAGGTTGATTGTGACAGGGGCAAATGATTTACTCATAGAAAAACATAGAGGAATATATTTTTACAGTTCAAATAAAATATCCATACGGTGTAAAATGTTTGTGGTTGATATAGAAGGGCACAACTTAACCATACCTTTTTTAGGGTTGGAGGACTTAAAGGTACATGGTCAGATGGAACAGATTTTGTTAAGGAGAGAGAAAACATGTATTTTATAGAAAACATTAAAATACAGGGGTTTCATGTGCATACTGTGCTCAAATTTCTGCATCAAAATCATATTAGAGTTAAAAAAATAAAGCAGGAAGAAAATACGTTGACCTTTTCTTATGATATCAAAGATAGAAAAAAGGTGAACGAAATATTGCTGGACAAAGGATATAAAACGCTTGAAGTAAAGCAGGAAGGGATGTATTTTGCCTATGTTTTTTTAGAAAGCAGGCTTTATTTGATTGTATTATTTTTAATATTGTCAGGTGCATTGGCGCACATGATGACGAGGTATCTTTATGTGGATATAATAAATGCAGGGGAATATTTACATTACACGCAAGAAATACTAAAAGAAGAAGGGATTGTGCCCTTGATTAAAAAAAGTGACGTGGACAGAAACAAAGTGCGTACACTTTTGGAATGGAGTTTCCCTGCTGTAACGTGGGTGCATGTAGAAGAAAAAGGGCAGGATTTGTGTATTTCATTTAAAAGAGGAGCGTATAAAGGCAATGCACCTGTAATTCAAGGCAATCAGGATGTAGTATCGAATATAAATGGCATTGTAGATAAAGTGCTTGTGTATGCAGGTACAGCCCATGTGAAAAAAGGGGATGTGATAAAAAAGGGAGATGTGCTCATTAAAGGGATGGAAAAAAAGGACATGGAAAGTATGCACCCTGTTATAGCAAGAGGAAAAATAATATGTAAAACGTATCAGCAAGCGTCCGTGTATGTGCCAATCAAGGAAATTCAATCGCTTGAAACGGGACGCATACAAAAAAACAGGCAAATTCAAACGCCATATTGTATGTTTGGGGAAAATAGCCTCCCTCTTTTTCAACATTATGACGAACAAATTCAAAAAACACCCATAGGAAGTGTGTTTTTTCCTTTCTTTCTAATAGAAAAAACGTATATTGAGGTGCAATTAAAGGAGAATACGAGGGATATAGAGAATATAAAAAAGGAGGCGTGTGCTTCAGCTCTCATCAAACTTAAAAAAAGTTTGTCTTTTTCTGATGTAGTCATTGACAAATGGGTAGATTATAGTATGATAGAAGGGGAGAAAATTTTAGCGACGGTATCTGCTGAAATACTCACCACAATAGGCGACAAGTAAAAAGTATTTCTATTCTTTTTAGAAGGAGTTCAGCTTTTGCAAGAAGTAATAAAAAATCAGAGCGATGACGTAATGGTATTTGGTATTCACGACCAAAACGTGAGAACGCTTGAAAAAGAATTGAATATCGATATTTCTTTCGACCAAAACTCTATTGTTTTATTAGGAGAAAAAGAAAACACATCACGTGCTAAAGAGGTGATTGAAGCTTTATTATCCCTTCAAAGAAATGGAGAAACGATGGATGCAGCACGCATTGTGTATGCTGTACATTTGTCTAAAATAGGTCAATTACAAAAATTAGAAGAAGTGCTGTCTACTGTTGTATGTACAACACACAGACAAAAGAAAATCAAGTGCAAAAACTTAGGGCAAAAGATCTATACAGACCATATTAAAACGCATGACCTCGTGTTTTCAGTAGGGCCTGCTGGTACAGGGAAAACGTACCTCGCTGTGGCGCTTGCTGTCAATGCACTTAAAAACCGTGAAGTAGAGCGCATTGTTTTAACAAGACCTGCCGTTGAAGCAGGCGAAAAGTTGGGCTTTTTACCAGGGGATATGACACAAAAGGTGGATCCGTATTTACGTCCTTTGTATGACGCATTGTTTGACATGATGGGGCCAGAGGGGTATGAAAGGTTGCTCGAACAGGGCACCATTGAAGTAGCTCCTCTTGCTTTTATGCGTGGGCGCACGTTAAACCATGCATTTATTATTTTAGATGAAGCTCAAAATACAACGTGCGAACAGATGAAAATGTTTTTAACACGCATAGGCATAGGTTCAAAATGCGTGGTGACAGGGGATACAACGCAAATTGATTTACCAAGAGGCAAAGGGTCGGGCTTGATTCAAGCACTCCAAGTGCTTCAAAATGTACCTGAAGTGTTCATTACGCATTTAAACGAAAATGACGTGGTACGGCATGAACTGGTGAAGAAAATTGTATCTGCGTATGAAAAATTCGACCAAGAGCAAAAGGAGCTGAAAGACATTGACGAATGATCATGTACAAAAAACTCAAAGAGAAAAGATAAAGCGTGCGTGGAAAACTGTGCATGAGTATTTGAGAACATCAGATGCTTTAAGGCTTTTGATTGTTATATCCGTCATTGTCTTGACCATGCTCATTTTTGTAGCTGCGATTGTGCCTGCAAGATACGATTTGCACATTGGCCAAGTACCCAATGTGACAATTGCTGCGACCAAAGATGTGGTGGACGAAGTGACCACAGAGCAAAAAAGAGTGGAAGCAGCGGCTTTTATTACACCCACCTATAAGTATCAAGAAGGGGTTACAGAAAGCGTGTTGTCCCTTTTTGATCAAGTGTTTTCACAGTTGAGAGCAGTGCGCCAATATGGCGAAACACTCAGAGATGACGAAAGCACTCACGAGTATACAAGAGAAGAACTGGACTACGCTGGAGGCATGTTGACCATGCTCTCTTTAAGGGATTACCAGATGTCAACGCTTTTGGACACTTCTCATGAGTCCTTAGAAGCACTTCAAAAGTCCTTGTATACGGCTGTAAAAAATACAATGAATGGGCACGTGACGCAAGGGCAAGAAAGCGAAGCCATTCAAAATATCAGTATGATTGTGGGCTTTAAAACAGACACGGATTTACTTCAAAACGTGGTGCAACCTGTTTTAAAATCCATTATGCAACCCAATATGGTGATAGACCAAGATGCGACCAACGCAGCTCGTGAAGAAGCGAGAAAGTTGGTAGAGCCTGTGGTGTTTAAACAAGGGCAAAACATCGTTGTAAAAGGGGAAGGGCGTGTTGCAGTCAATCAGCTGAGAATGCTCGAATCCTTAGGGCTTTTAAGCACAGTGTCCTTGGATATGACCATTTATTTGGGCGCCATCTTGCTTGTGTTCCTTGTAATGTCTATTCTCTTTGTTCTCCTTCGTGTTTCTAAAGAAGAAACGATGTTCAACACAAAGCGTTTGATTTTGCTCAGCATTATCATGATTATTACACTGGGCTTTGCTGTGTTATCCCGATTTATTGATTTGCATATTGCGCCCACTATTTTGTGTGCCATGTTGATCAGCTCTTTGATTTCTCTGCGTGCAGGCATATATTGCAATGTCGCAATGGCTTTGCTTGTATCTGCTTTAGCGGCGGGGGGCAGTCAATCGTACACAGCGCTCATTGTCAACGTATTTTCAACCACTGTGATTTCAGGTACTGTGGTTTCTATCATCATGAGCCTCAAAGCTTCCAGACTTCGTGCATTGATTGCAGGCGTGGTTGCCTCTGTTTTAAACTTCCTCGTGATGCTTTCTTTAGGGTTGATTACAGCAGATTCATTGTCAGCAATCTATATGACGGTGCCTTATGTTATGGGTGCAGGCGTGCTCAGTGGTTTATTATCCATCGGTTTACAGCCTTTGCTTGAAGCCATCTTTAATTTGCCTACACCTATGAAATTGCTTGAATTGAGCAACCCAAACCATCCTCTTTTAAAGCGTATGATGCTGGAAGCACCGGGCACGTATCATCATAGCATTTTGGTGGCAAACCTTGCAGAAGCATCAGCAGAAGCCATTGGCGCAAACCCTTTGCTCGCACGAGTGGGCGCCTATTATCATGATATTGGCAAGCTCAAGCGCCCTTTGTATTTTAAGGAAAATCAAGTGGGCATTGAAAATATTCACGACCAAACAGATCCTCAAGTGTCGGCAGCTATTTTAACAGCGCACACACAAGATGGGGTTGCGCTTGCCAAAGCATATCGTTTGCCTCAAGAAATTCAACGTATTATTGCAGAACACCATGGCAATACGCCTGTTATGTATTTTTATCATAAAGCTGTGACAAATGCAAATGGAAAGCATGTGGATATTTCAAATTTCCGTTATGATGGCAACTTGCCTTCCACCAAGGAAAGCGCTATCATCATGCTTTGTGACACGATTGAAGCGGCGATTAGAAGTAAAAATGGCACGACAAACATTGATGACATGGAAGAATACATTTTGAAGTTGATTAGAGGCAAATTGGCAGATGGTCAGCTCAACAATGCGCCTTTGACTTTGAGTGACTTTGATAAGATTACGAATGCGTGCATCACAGTGCTTAAAGGTGTATACCACGAACGCATTCAGTATCCTGATGAAGTGATCCCCAAAGAAAAGCATAGACCACTTCTTAAAAAATCAAAGTTAGAAAATAAAGCTGAGATCAAGAAGGAAATGCTCAATAAAGTGGATGCAATACCTCTTTATGTGCAAGCAGAAACAGAAGTGCACACAGAGGAAAAGGAAATAAAACAGCAGGAAACGCAACCAATGGACAATCCTTTGCATGTTGCGCCCATGCCTGTTCAAGCACCTGTTTCAATCGATGATTTATTTAAGCTTGAACCCATTCAAACAGTGGATATTTCACAGCTTGAATTTGAAAGATTGGATAGGGAAAAGGAAAAGCAAAAAAGGGAACAAGAAGCATTGCTTAAAGAACAAGAAAAAATGCAAGAAGTTCCTTTGGAGACGCAAGAAAATGTTTCATCAGATGAAATGCAAGCAGAGGTCAAAGAAAACGTTTCAGATGATATAGAGATTGAAAAGAAGGAACATATAAAAGAAGAAAATGCAAATTGAAATTGAAAACCTTTACTTTGAAGAAGATAGTGATTTGCTCAAAGATGTGATGTCCGTGATGAACAAAGTCAAAGATGCTGTTGAAAAAACAGAAGATTTGCACTTTAAAACGTGTGCACACATTCAGCTTGTTGACAATCAAACCATCAAACAGATCAACAGTACTTTTAGGAATATGGACAAAGAAACGGATGTGCTAAGCTTCCCTTCTATTGAATACAAAGAGGGCAAGACGGCGCACAGTAGTCAAAAAAGCCTTTCAAATGAGTATGATGATACGATGGATGGGTATTTTTTAGGAGATATTATTATATCTATGCCCTACGCAATGCGCCAAGCCAAAGAGTTTGGGCACAGTCAAACAAGAGAGGTGGCATATTTAGCGACACATGGGTTTTTCCATATTATGGGATATGACCACATGAACGAGGAGGATAAGAAAAGAATGCGTGCGATGGAAGAAAAGGCGCTCCAATCAATTGGTATAGAGCGTATTACAGAGGATGATTTGATTAAAAAAGCACAAGAAGCGATGCAAGTTGCGTATGCACCTTATTCAGGGTTTAAAGTGGGTGCATGTCTGCTGACAAAAAGTGGTCGTGTGTACACAGGGTGCAACGTTGAAAATGCCTCCTTTGGCGCCACGAATTGTGCTGAAAGAACAGCTGTGTTTAAAGCCGTGAGCGAAGGGGAAACGGAGTTTGAAAAAATAGCCATTGTCGCTTCCAAAGGCTTGGCATTTCCTTGTGGTATATGCCGTCAAGTGCTCAATGAATTTGCCCCTCAAATAGACGTGATTGTGTCTTATAATGGTCAAACAATCATTACAAAGTTAAACGAGCTGTTGCCCCATGGGTTTGGACCTCAAAACTTAACAAATGAGAATGCGTAAGGAGAAATAATGGATATGGAAAAAAAGGAATTTCGTTCTGGGTTTGTCACAATTGTAGGGCGTCCAAACGTGGGTAAATCTACTCTTTTAAATGCTTTGGTGGGCGAGAAAGTGGCAATTGTAAGCAATAAACCACAGACCACACGCACAAAAATGATGGGCATTATGAGCGAAGAAAATGCTCAAATAGTGTTTGTAGATACCCCTGGTATTCATCAACCACGCACCAAATTAGGTGAATACATGGAAACTTCTTTAATGGATGCCATGGATAGCATTGATGGGTTGGTTGTGTTGCTCGATGCATCCAGTGTGTTTAACAAGGATAGAGAAGTGGTTCAGAAAATGAGCGAAAAAAAATGCTACAAATTGCTCATTTTAAATAAAACAGATTTGATTGCTAAAAACAGCTTATTAACTTTGATGGATGAATTTAAAAATTTGTCTTACGATGCTATTTTGCCTGTGAGTGCAATGAATGGTGAAGGGGTAGAGGAGCTTAAAAATCAGTTGATGGCGCACATGCCTGTGGGACCTAAGTATTTCCCAGATGACATGCTCACAGATCAACCAGAAAGAGTGCTTTGCGCTGAAATTATTCGAGAAAAAACATTGCTCAATTTGCGTGACGAAGTACCACATGGTATTGGCGTTGAAATGATGGCAATGAAAAAAGAAAATGATAAGTTTATGGAAATTGATGCAACCTTGTATTGCGAAAAGAGTTCGCATAAGGGCATCATCATTGGTAAAAATGGTTCTATGCTTAAAAAAATAGGACAAGAAGCCAGAATGGACATTGAACGTTTATTGGATATGCACATCAATCTCCGTTTGTGGGTCAAAGTGCGTGAAGATTGGCGTAACTCTGTGCAAGATTTAAGAACATTGGGCTATATGAAGGAAAAATAATATTTTTTAGGAACAAAGTGCATAAACGATTGTGTTTTTCATATGCATTTTGTTTCTTTTATTGCATTTTTGCCTGTTTTGTGTACTCTTTTAGTGAAAAATGCAAGGTGATTTTAACAAAATTGTGTCGTTTTATAAAAAAAGGGTAGTCAAAACACCTTTCCTATTGTATAATAGTAAAGGTTACATTTAAAGGAGGGTTTTGTTGTGTTCAAACGGTTGTCCTTATTATTTATGATTGTTTGCCTTTTATTCACGTGCTCTTTTTCTTTTGCTGAACAAGCAGAGGGAAAAACAGAAAAAGAGGAGCAAGTGCCTGATTTTAAAATGGCAGGGTATGACGGAGAAAATTCTTTTAGAAATTGGGAAACCAACTTGTTTTTTCAACGTATGCAAGAGAAAACGGGTGTTGTGTTTGCCTTTGAACAGTATGCAGATAAAGAAAAATGGAATTTGGCAAAGCAGAATATGACCAAAGAGGACGAAAATTTGCCTGACGTGCTCTTTAAAGCAGATATCACAAACGATGAGGCAAATGCACTGTATGAAAAAGGCGTGCTGATTGATTTAAAACCTTTGTTGGAAAAAAATGCGCCTAATCTATATCAAATTTTGATGAGTGATGCAACATACATAAACCAAGTGTCTGACAAAGAAGGGCATATTTTATCTCTCCCATACATTACCAAAGCACCTGTGCAAAATGCTATGTGGATCAATGCTGAATGGCTCAAAACACTCAATTTAGAAATGCCACACGATTTGGCATCTTTTACAGAAGTGCTCCGTGCATTTAAAACCAAAGATCCAAACAGAAATGCAAAAGCAGACGAAGTGCCTCTTGCATTTTTGGGTGCATTTGACTTGAAATTTTTAGGGCATGCATTTGGCCTCATTGCAAATGATTATAACATTTATCAAAAAGATGGTACAGTGCACTATATGCCTTTGGATGAAAATTTCCGCACTTTTGTGACATGGTGCAAGGACATGTACCAAGAAGGTCTGTTTGACAAAAATGGCTTTTCAACTTCAGATACTTTAAGAAAAGTGCAAGATGAAAAAGCCACAAATACATACGGTGTTATTTTAACAACATCTGTGACCAACGTGCTCCCCACGCAATGGGCGACAGAATACAAAGTGATTTTGCCCCTTGAATACGAAGGGGAAAGAGCATATAGAAATTTTAGTGGCAATTTGTTTAGAGGCACTTTTGCGATCACTTCAAAATGCAAAGAGCCTGAAAAATTGCTCCAGTGGGTGGACTATCTCTACACATTAGAAGGGGCAAAGCTGTCCACAGTGGGTCAAGAAAATGTGGATTATTTGGTGGATGGCGATGGTACATGGAGGCTTTCTGAAGCCACCAAGCAAAACAGCTATTTTACAACAGAAACTTTGATCGTGTCAGGCTCTACACCTCCTGGTATGTCTTCTGATGAATTCCAAGTGAGCTATCATGATCAAACCATTGCGCAGTTGAGCAGTCAAATGCTCGCACTCAATGAATTGTGCGTGCGCCCTTTCCCTTATTATGAACTTACAAAGGAACAAAAAGATAAAATCACGCCTTTGCAAAACGAATTGGGCAAGTATGTAGATATGTCCATTGCGCAGTTTGTACTGGGTGAAAAGGAAATTACAGACGAAACATTTGAAGATTTTTATAAGACATTGAACGAAAAAGGTTTGAAAGAGTTTATTGAAATTTGGCAAGAAGTTTTAAATAATCTGTAACAAATAAGGAGAAAAAGTATCATGGAAACATACTCCAGAATGCTAAGAGATTTAAAAACCCCTAAAGCGATGGAACGTTTTTCCACACTTTATGGGCATGGAAATTGTGAGTTTGCAAAACAGTTGACAAGGTATTCCCAACTTGTGAAAGTACATGAAGATGTATTTCACGCATGTAATTCTTTGACCATGGTATCTTCTCCTGGACGCATTGAAATTGTGGGCAACCATACAGACCATCAAAAAGGCTGTGTGCTTGCGGCTGCTGTAAATTTGGACACATTGGCTGCTGTGAGTAGACGAGAAGACAATCAAATTCGTGTATACAGCGAAGGCTTTCCTATGGTAGAAATATCCTTGGATGATTTGAGTGTGCATGCAGAAGAAAAAGGCACTTCAAAAGCGATGGTGCGAGGCGTTGCAGCACGTTTAAAGGACTTAGGGTATAAAATTGGTGGCTTTGATGCGGCAGTGTGCTCGGATATTCTTCCAGGCAGTGGCCTTTCTTCTTCAGCCTCTTATGAAGTGCTTATTTGCACTATTTTTGATGCTCTGTTTAACGGTCAAGTGCTTTCTTCTTTGCAAAGAGCAGAGATTGCACAATATGCTGAAAATATTTTCTTTGATAAACCTTGTGGGTTGATGGATCAAACAGCTGTGAGCACAGGGGGGATGATGGCGATTGATTTTAAAGATACGCCCCATATTTCTCCCGTGTCCTTCTCCTTTTCAGATGCAGGATATAAAATTGTCGTTGTAAATACAGGGAGCGACCATAAGGACTTAACAGAGGATTATGCCTCCATAAGGCGTGAAATGGAAGCAGTTGCAAATATTTTTGATGAAACTTGTTTGCGTAAAGTGCGCCCTGAACAGTTGGCACAGTCTTTGCCTCTTGTTCGCAAAAAATTGGGCGACAGAGCTGCCCTTAGAGCACTTCATTTTTTCTATGAAAATGCTCGTGTGAAAAAGCAATGGACGAATATTAAAAACAATGATTTAGGCTCCTTCTTTAGCTCTATTTTTGAATCGGGTATTAGTAGCTGGACATTGCTTCAGAATATTTATTCGGATGCTTCTTCTCAGCCTCTTGCCATTGCGCTTGCGTATGCAACAGAAATGCTCTACAACAAAGGCGCATGCCGTGTGCATGGTGGTGGGTTTGCAGGTACAACACTGAATTTTGTTCCAGAGAATATGGTGGAAAATTTTGTAAACCAAATGAATGCTTTATTCGGTGAAAGTGCTTGTGTTATACTCGATGTTCGCCCTGAAGGCGCTTGCGTTGTGCTCTCAAACGAAGAAAATTAAAATGTTTTATGCTTTGCCCTTTTTGTGTGTTTCATGCAAAGAGGGCAGATTTTTTTATGAGTATAAAAAATTGATTGTTATTTCATTAAAAAAGAAATGCTTCAAAATGTAAACATGGAAAATCTTGCAAAAGAAATGATTTTATCAGATAGAGTGGACAATTTTGAAAGCAATAAATCGTATTATCTGTGTTCTTTTTCCTATCTTAGAGAAAATAAAAAAGCAGAAAAATCGCTTAGAAAAATGTCTAAGGTGTACCTTTATATTGAAAAAGAACATTTTTATGTGATCACGGAAAACGATGATGTGTATCACGAATTGCAAACGCCTTTTCAAGATATTGAAATGCAAAATCAACCTGTGTATCATTTTTTTATGTACATTCTAAAAAAAGATATGGAAGAACTTCAGGTGTTGGAAGACAATATCATTAAAACAGAGGATGATGCGATCAAGCATAAACAAGAAGATTACATTAAAATTATTGCGCACTACAAAAGAAGATTGTTGCATCTAAAAAAATATTATGAGCATTTATCCATCATTATGGATGGGTTGTTAGCGAATGATCAAAATATTTTATCAGAAGAAGAAGTGAAAAATCTTGTAATCATAGACACGCGCATTGATCGCTTGCTCAATAATCTTATGAACTTGCGTGAATATGTGAAGGAAATGCGTGAGTCTGTGCAAGCAGAGATGGACATTCAACAAAACAATTTAATGCGTGCTTTTACTGTGATTTCTGCAATTTTCTTGCCTCTTTCACTCATTGTCGGTTGGTATGGCATGAATTTTCAAAACATGCCAGAGCTTATGTGGCAACACGGATATTTATATGTCATTTTATTGAGCATTGCTGTTTTTATTACATTATATTTAATCTTTAGAAAGAAAAAATGGTTGTAACAAAATGCACGCTCATGCTTGTTTTTTAACTTAAAAAAAGGTATAATAGATATGCGTTTTATCTACTTAGAACGCAAAATATAGATTGAGGAGCAATTTATGCATATTTTAATCACAAACGACGATGGTATTTCTTCTGTTGGGCTTCGGGCATTGGTGGAACATGGCCTTAAAAGAGGGCATAAAATCACTGTGAGTGCGCCTTTAACTCAGCAGAGCGCTATGAGCCATCGCTTAACACTCTTTGATCCACTCATGGTAAAGCAAGAATATTTTTTTGGCGATCAAGTAAAAGCATATGCAATTTCAGGCTCTCCAGCTGATTGTGTGCGAGTGGCAGGGCAACTTACAGATACACCCTTTGATTTTTGTATTTCAGGTATCAACGATGGCGAAAATGCAGGGTCAGCCATCTATTATAGCGGTACTTTTGCAGCGGCAAGAGAAGCGAGAATGAACGATATAAAAGCTATGGCAGTGTCTATTGTTGCACATGCAGAAGTAGAAAGCATACAAAACCTTGCGCAAAAAGCAATCTTATTTGCAGAACATTTTTATGAACAGGACATTCCACGCTTGGCTGTTATCAATATCAATGCGCCGAATATAAAGCCAAGCGAAGTAAAGGAAATGAAAATGTGTTTTATGTCACAAGCTTTTTTTGTGGATAAATATGTGCCATGCAAGACGCCACGTGGACAGGACTATTTTTGGCTGGGCAAAGAAGTAAAAATGGAAACACCAGAAGAAGGGTCTGATTATGATTTGCTTAGAAAAGGGCATATCACTTGTACCTTGATTGGCATCCCAGAAAATTTGAACAATCAATTGCACGTGGATCCATCTTTCTTAAAATAATAGGAAATTTTGAATAAAAACTTGCATTTTTTTCTAAAATTTAGTATAATATATCCATCATTTGAAGGATTAGAGGAGACAGTATGCAGGATACAGACATGATCAATCGCTTGAATTTGAGTGGTAAGAAATTGAGCAAGGGGCACAATATGCTTGCAAAATACATTTCTGACCATTATGAAAAAGCTGTGTACATGACAGCCGCTATGTTGGGCGAAATGGTGGGCGTAAGTGAAAGCACTGTGGTGCGTTTTGCCGTTGCCCTTGGGTACGAAGGGTATCCTCAATTTCAAAAAGCATTGCAAGAGCTTGCACGGCATAAATTGACGGCGCAACAAAGATTTGAAATGTTTGAAGATTTAAACACGGAGAACACACTGCATACTGTTTTAAAAGCTGATATGCTGAATATCCGTAACACCATTGAAGAAATTGACGAAAAAGCTTTTCAAAAAGTGGTGGATACTGTGCTGCATGCTAAAAAAGTGTACATTGTAGGCCTTCGGTCTTCTGCACTGCTTGCACAATTTTTTGGATATTATCTTAATTACATTTTAGATGATGTGCGCATTGTGGCGCTCAATGTCACAGATGTGTATGAGAGCATTTCTAAAATTAAAAAAGAGGATGTGCTTGTGGGCATTAGCTTCCCAAGGTATTCAAGGCGTACTTTGGATGCTATGCGCTATGCGAAAAAGTTGGGCGCACAAGTGGTGGGCATTACAGACGGTGAAATGAGCCCTCTGCACAGTGCGGCGGACGTGTGCCTTTCAGCAAAAACAGATATGGCATCTTTTGTGGATTCCTTTGCAGCCCCTATTTCTGTGGTCAATGCACTGATTGTAGCGATGGCCTTGAGAAGAAAAGATGAACTCAATATGCATTTTAAACAATTAGAAGGGATATGGGCAGAACATAGTGTGTATGTCAACAAAGAAAACAATGGCTAAGGTAATCGTAGTGGGGGGCGGTGCGTCTGGGCTTTTGTCGGCGCTTTTTGCTCTTAAAAATGGTGCAAGGGTGACTTTGCTTGAAAAAAATGAAAAGCTTGGCAAAAAAATATATATTACAGGCAAAGGGCGCTGTAATGTGACCAATGATTGTGATAATGAAACGTTGCTCAAGAATGTCGCTCAAAATGCACGTTTTTTATACAGTGCATTTGATTTTCTCTCTGCCAGAGATATGATGGCACTTCTGGAAAAAATTGGCTTGCCTTTAAAAACAGAACGGGGTAACAGAGTGTTTCCACTTTCTGAAAAAGCATCTGATGTGACGAATGTATTAAAGATGGAATTGACAAAGTTGGGGTGCGAAATTCGCTTAAACACAGCTGTTCAAAGCTTGATCATTCAAGATGAAACTGTGCAGGGGGTGCAACTTCAAAATGGCGATCAATTGCTTTGTGATGCTGTAATCCTTGCAACAGGTGGTGTGTCTTACCCCTCTACCGGTTCAACAGGTGATGGCTATACATTTGCAAAAGAGTGTGCGCACAAAATTGTAGACCCTACGCCCTCTTTGATTTCCTATATCACAAAAGAAGCGTGGCACACACAACTACAAGGGTTGGCGCTTAAAAATGTGGTGATCAAAGCCACAAAAGGTAAAAAAGTGCTATATGAAAACATGGGTGAAATGCTCTTTACACATTATGGTATATCAGGGCCTATTGTGCTTGAAATGAGTAGCCATGTCAATCAAAAGGATTTGAAGGATGTTGCAGTATCCATTGATTTAAAGCCTGCATTGTCTAATGAACAGCTTTCTGCACGGCTTACTAAGCTCTTTCATGAACATGGGAAAAAACATTTGAGCAGTATTTTGACAGACCTTTTGCCACAGAGATTTGCAGAATTGTTTCCTGCAATCTGTGCACTGGATGGGCAAAAAACGCTTGCTCAAATTAGCAAGCAAGAGCGTGACACACTCATTTATTTCTTAAAGCATTTGCCTGTAACGCTTGTAAACACTCGACCTATAAATGAAGCGATTATTACAAGAGGGGGCGTCAGCGTGAAAGACGTGTCGCCCAAAACAATGCAATCAAAACAGGTCAAAGGCTTGTATTTTGCAGGCGAACTCTTGGATGTAGATGCGCATACAGGAGGGTTTAACCTCCAGATTGCATTTTCAACAGGTGCTTTGGCAGGGTATTCTGCTGCTTGCGCTGAAAAAGAAATATAATATTACATTTTTTAAACCGAAGGGATTTTTGTATGACGTTCATTGTAATGGATCTTGAGTGGAATCAGCCACTCTCTTATAATAGCAGTGCGTATAAGCAGGTAGAGGGGAAGCTTTTGTTTGAGCTCATTCAAATAGGCGCTGTGAAGTTAAACGACAAGTGCGAAGTAATATCTTCCTTTAGCCAACTGATTCAGCCTAAGCATTATGTGAAAATTCATCCTCGAATTAAACGCATCACGCACATTGAGCAAGAGCAATTAGATGAAGCACCTTATTTTGAAGAAGCGCTTGAAAACTTTGAAAAATGGTGTGGAGAAGATTATGTGTTGCTCACATGGGGGTGCGATGATATCTCTGTGCTCAACCAAAATATTACTTTCTTTGATTTGCCAAATAATTTGGGCAAAATTTACGATTTACAGCGTTTGTTTGGGGACATCATTGGCAATAGTAAAGAGAGAAAAGGCTTAAAGAGCGCAATGGAGTATTATCAAATTGAGCCAGACGACAATATGCCTTTTCATAATGCTATGCATGATGCGTATTATACAGCACTCGTGTTTTCTAAATTTCCAGACCCTAAAAAAGTGCTTTTACACCCTTTGACGCCTAAAAAATTAACGCATATTGACAAGCGCAACAAAGCGTGTGTACAGCTGTTTAGAACGACAAAGAATATAGAAGAATGCTTAAAGTCACCTGCGGCGCTCAACCCTGCTTGCCCTATTTGTGGAAAGAAATATGCGCTTGAAACGGCGTATTTAAAGGAAAAGGACATGCAGTACACGGCGCTGAGCGTGTGCAAGGACCATGGGTTGCTGTTTGTAAAATTGCACTTCAAAAAAGATGAAAATAACAAAAAAGTGATGGAAAGAAGCATTTCAGTGTCTGATGAACAGCACAAGGCGTATATTTCTACCAAAATTCTCCAATGGCAAAATAAAGTAAAAAAGCAACAAGCGCTTTAAAGGAGGGGTGACACTTGAAAATCACTATGGCGGATAAAACACTCGTTATGAAAAAGGGATTAACTGTACTTCAAATTCTTCAAAAATTTGATGAAAAAAATGGGAGCAATGAGCATATCCATGCGCTGGGGTGTTTTTCAGGTGGCATGGCTTTGGAGCTTAATCAGAAAATCAATGAAGATTGTGCTATACACCCCATTACATTCCAAAATGAAGAGGGCAGGAGAATATATGAACGTTCCTTGCGCTTTGTGCTTCTTTTGGCTGTGAGAAGACTGTTTAAAGGGGAACATGTGCGCATTGAACACTCTCTTGGATATGGTGTGTTCGGCAATGTAATTGGACGCATATTGACTGCTGAAGATATTCAAAATATGGAGCGTGAAATGCACTCGATCGTCCATGAAAAGCTTGCTTTTGTAAAAGAGCGTTGGACACGTGACCAAGCCATCGAGTATTTCAAGCACGAAAAAGAGTTTGATAAAACGCACCTTTTGGTGTACCGCCCCTATGAGCACTTTAATGTGTATCGTTGTGGAGGCATGTGCGAGTATTTTTACGGCGCTATGCTCCCAGACACCAGCTATGTATCTGTGTTTGCACTGCATTTGCATAAGGAAGGGTTTATTTTGCAAATGCCTGCACCGAGCAATCAAAACGTGGCTGCGCCAAGCCCGAACCGTTCAAAATTGCTCAGCACGTTTGCGCAATCCAATGCATGGTGCAGAATTTTGGGGTGCACCAACGCTTCGGATTTAAACGATATGATCATTAAAAACAAGTATTCTGATTTTATCCGTTTAAATGAAGTGTTGCACGATCAAAGTATTTCAGAGCTTGCAAAATCTGTTCAGGAAAAAGAACCCCGTGCAATCTTTATTGCAGGCCCTTCTTCAAGTGGCAAAACCACTTTTTCAAACAGGCTTTCTTTGCACCTTCGTGTGTTGGGCTTATCGCCCGTTATGATTTCCTTGGACGATTTTTATATCAACAGAGATCAAATTCCCTTTGAAGAAGATGGTACGCAGGACTTGGAAGCGATATCTACACTGGATATTGACTTGTTTTTAAAATGCGTCAAGGACTTGACGGAGGGCAAGGAAACACTGCTTCCAAAGTTTGATTTTAAAATGCAAAAGAGAAAAGAAAAACCTTTAAAAATCAAGCTTTCCCAAAATCAACCCTTGATCATTGAGGGCATTCACGCTTTAAACCCCATGTTGCACCATTCGATTGATGCAAAATATATATGTAAAATATTTATCAGCGAGTTGACTTGCCTAAATTTAGATAATCATAATAGAATTCGCACCACGGATGCACGCCTTTTAAGGCGCATTGTGCGTGATCATCAGTTTAGAAACACAAACCCTGTTGAAACGCTCAAAATGTGGAATAATGTGCGCAAAGGGGAAGAAAAATGGATTTTCCCTTACCAAGAGAGTGCAGACTTTATTTTTAACTCTGCTTTGCATTACGAATTGCCTGTGCTTAAAAATATAGCGTATGATTTACTCAAACTCATTGATAAAAAGGATGTTACATACCTTTCTTCAAGGCGATTGCTTAAAATAATGCATTATTTGCTCAATGCGCCTTTGGATAGTTTCAAAGAAATTCCTCCACTTTCTTTGCTTCGTGAATTTATTGGTGGATGTACCTTTTATGAGCAATAAATAAAAATCTATCTAACTTTACATCATTTTACCCTCATATTCCTTCGCTTCCTTGTGCACAATAGGCATGAGGAGGCGATTTTTAATGAAAAAAACAGGTATTTTTGTAACACTCTTACTCGTTGCATGTTGCGCACTCACTGGTTGTTCGAGCAATGCTGACATGTTGCCCACACCCACGCCCTATGTAAATGCAACCAATTCACCCGTGGTGATGCCCACTGCTTCGCCAAATGTTGGCACGATGAACAATACAAACACGCCCACCAATCCATCAAATGCACCCATCACCACGATAGAAAGTGCAAAAACTGTGTCGGATGATGTGGAGGAAGTGTTGGAAAAATTGACAGAAGTAAAAGACGCAACGGCTGTTGTTGTAGGCTCTAAAGCACTGATTGGTGTGGAGTTTGATGATCAATATCAAGGCGATTTGGATGAACGTATGCAAAAAATGGTGTACAGTAGGGTAAAGGGCGTGCATCCAAATATCACAAGCGTGTATTTTGCAAAAGATGATGCGCAAATGCGCAAGCTCAATGATTTGGAAGAAAAAATGGATACCTCCAACTCTTTAAGCCAAATCAATTCGGAAGCAGAAGAATTGTGTAAATCCATGCTTTTGTACCAGGAATAAAAAATGACCACCTATCAGAAAAGCATTTTACTTTTTAGCACTTTTTTGTGCTCGGCAGTTTGCGCTTTCATCACGATAGGTGGTTTTATTTTGATGTGTTTCTTTTATTCGCTTTTTTTAAGCATTTTTTATAGGGTGATTAGAAAATGCCTCTATTATCCGTGGATTGGTCGATTTACAAAGCAAAGAGAAAAAAGACAAATGGTTTTGGAGTTTGCGATTTTCTTTTTTGTTTTTATATGCACATATTTTTTGATTGTATGGAGGGATAATGCTTATTTGCCTTTAAAAAACCTACTTTCGTTTTTTATATCTGTGCATATCCTTTTAAAATACTATGTGAAAAGAAAGAGTTTGTGGTCTAAAAAACCTATTCTTTATACGTGACCACAATGTCTTTTTGCCCTAAACTGTTTTCCGTGTCAGCGCAACGAGGATCTAAATCTTGAAGTGCTGTGCCAGTTTTCTTTCCAATGTCCCATAAACTCTCGTTTTTGTCGATAAAGTACACGTGGATACCAGCGCAATCTTCTGTGTTTTCCTTGCGTGTGATGTCTGTAATGCAAGGGGTACTCTCTATGTGGTTGCCTAACAATTCAAGGTGCATGATGTATTTTATTTCTGCCCTGTCACTTGTTAAACACCTAAAGTCCACATCTGAAAGGGATAAATTCGCCATCGTTTGAGGTGGGGCATCTGTTTTAAAAGATATTTTAAAAGGCTCCTCCATAAAACATGTTTCGGGTATCGCACTGTCATCGGAGAGGTACAGCAGATTGCAAAGCATAATGCCTTCTATCGTCATTTGGTGATTGAGTGTGTATTTTTGAAGCACAATAGGGGAAAGGTGTGCAAGCAAAGGGAGAGCCATTTTCTTGTCCGTTTCATGGAGCATGAGTGTTGTTTTGTTGCTCTCTTTTAGGTGCTCATTGATGAGCGCAGAGCATGTTTTTAAATCTTTGTATGTGGGATATAATGTGCTATTATCTAAACAATACGCATCTTCCAAAAGCGTGTAATGGTCTTCCTTGTATGCTTTTACTTTTGTTTGAAGCAGTATTTCAACACGTAAAGTTTGCACATCTTTATCATTGTTAAGCAAAAGAGCCACATCAATGACCTTACAGTCTGCACTGATTTGTTCGCCCATTTCTCCAGATAAAAGCACAGTTTGATCAAACGCAAGTTCATGCTTTGTCGATTTTATCTGTTCTTTTACATCACTGGATAAATGCGTAGCACACAAAATCACTGTACCACTTACATTGATTTTGCCATTGTCCCCTCCTGTAATGTCAGATATTTGACATGAGGCTGTTCCGTAGAGGGTACTTTGTATATTGAGGTCTTTAGAAAGGGGCACATCGCTTTTTACAATGGTTTCTGCCTCTCCTTTGCCCACTGTGTAAATACTTTGTATGTCCTTGTACTTTGTTTCTTGTTTTTGATAATTCGCCTTTTCAATCACATTTTCATTGCTTTCAAACAGCATGTCAATGTCGAGCAAAAAGGTGGCTTTCAGCAACAGTTTTCCATTAAAAATACGTGCATTTACAGATTGAAGCTCTGTGTGAAAATAGGCATCTTTATACACCAAGTCTTTTTCTTCTGTTTCAAAAGTGCATTGTTCTTTAAAATTTTTAGAAGCATCCAAGGATAATATTTCACTCAAATTGCCTTGTGCATAAAGCACGTGAAAATTCATTTTCCCATCCACAAGCATTTGGTTGCCGTTTGCTTCTGCCCCTAACACCACAGGCTCTGCGATGGTTAAAAATACTTTGCATTCTTCTCTTAATCCACCCTCTAAGAGCACCTCTGCTTCAGTGGTGATGAGCTGTTGTTTGGCATGCACAACATTTTCCTTTTTGATGTTTTTAAAAGCGTGTTCGCTGCTCATTTTAATCCTCCTGTCCACATTGTTTTGTATACCATATTCATTTCTTTTACATTTTAGCACAAAGCTTTTAAAAACAATTGACAGGGTAAATAAACTGTGCTATGATAGAACACGTAGAAGAATTTCTTCTACATGAAAATAGCATATCGCCAACAGCATGTCTTTAGGGCAGGGTGCGGTGTAACAGCCTACTCCCGACCGACGGTAAAGTCCGTGAACTGCGTTTTGCAGCCGAATCGGTGGAACTCCGATACCGACAGTATAGTCTGGATGAAGAAAAGACGATTAGATAGCGTTTGATATACGTG
The DNA here is from genome assembly GCA_964439755.1 of uncultured Oscillospiraceae bacterium. Lineage (GTDB taxonomy): Bacteria > Bacillota > Clostridia > Christensenellales > Aristaeellaceae > CAYTPJ01. The sequence continues at coordinate 11,576 of CAYTPJ010000005.1, read as the reverse complement.
TGTCTTGCTCGCCTCTTAAAGCAATGCTTTTTGGGCGAGCATTCTATTTATCAAACATATCTAAAGGAGATAAAACACATGAAACTCAGTACAAACAGGTTGGTTACCCTTGGTATGCTTTCTGCCCTTGCTTTTGCAGCCGTCTTGCTCATTCGCATTCCCGTTGTTCAATTTTTGAGCTACGAGCCCAAAGACGTCATCATCGTCATTGGTGGGTTTATGTTTGGTCCACTCGCTGCGGCGCTCATTTCCGTTGTCGTGTCCCTCATTGAGTGGGTTACCATTTCATCTACCGGGTGGATCGGGTTTATCATGAATGTATTGTCCACATGCGCTTTTGCGTGCACAGCTTCTTACATGTATAAGAAGAACAAGCAAATTAAAACAGCTGTTTTAGGGCTTGTAACAGGCATTGTGTTCATGACTTGCGTGATGATATTGTGGAATTACTTGATTACACCTCTTTACATGGGGTTGCCACGTGTAGAAATTGCTAAAATGCTTGTGCCTGTGTTTTTGCCCTTTAACCTCTTAAAAGGCACCTTGAATGCTGCACTTGCTATGCTCTTGTACAAACCAGTTGTTCAAGCTTTGAGAAAAGCACATCTCATTCAGCCCTCAAAAGAAAATGCAAATAAGAAACCATTTTCCATGAGTGTGGTGTTGCTCTCATTGTTTATTATCGTAACTTGTGTGGTTGTTATTCTCGTATTACAAGGAGTTATTTAAAGCATGCTTTATCAGCCGATACTGAAAGGACGAGTTGTCCATGGAAAAGGAAAAGGAAAAAAGGCAGGGTTTCCTACTGCTAATTTGAGCATAGAAGGAACATGCGCATTGCCACCATACGGTGTGTATGCTTCTATCCTCCTCATTAAAGGAGTGCTCTATGCAGGGGTCACCAATGTGGGCACTCGTCCTACGGCTGATCAAGAAACAAAACCCACGATAGAAACGCTTATTTTGGATTTTGACCAAGATATCTATGGGGAAGAAATCACATTGTATTTGCACCAGTATATTCGTGCAATTAGAAAATTTGATAACCTTTTAGAAGTGAAAGAACAGATTGATAAAGACAAAATGCAGTCCAAGTATATCTTTCATTACAAAAATGCGTGCACCTTTTTTTCTCATTCAAGAGAAGAAACACAATCTTTGGGAGGCGCACTTTCAAAGTTTTTAAAAGCAGGGGATGTGCTCACTTTAAATGGTGATTTGGGGGCAGGGAAAAGCGAATTTTCTCGAGGTGTCGCCAAAGGGCTTGGCATTCATGCGCCCATGCCCAGCCCTACTTTTACCATTCTAAATGCTTATCAAGAGGGCGCAATGCCTTTGTATCACTTTGATTTTTATAGAATAGCAGATGAAGAAGAACTCTATGAGATGGGTGTGGAGGAACAGATATTGGGGGAAGGTGTGTCCCTCATTGAGTGGGCGCAAAATGGCATGGATTTGATACCGAAAGAGTATATTGAGGTGATTATCCGAACAGTGTCTGACAATGTACGCACAATATCCATCATACAACATGGAACAGCAAATAGACAATTTGACTTGTTGGGATAAGGAGAAAAGATATGTTGATTTTTGGTTTAGATACATCGGGCAGCTCTTTGGGCGTGTCCATTGTGGAAGATGATGTGGTGAAATTTGAAGCAGTGGTCAAGAATAAAATGACGCACTCTGAGAATATTTTGCCTTTGACAAACGAAGCATTTTCCTATCTCAAATTATCTCCTTCTGACATTGATTGCTACGCTTTAACAGTAGGCCCAGGCTCTTTTACAGGCGTTAGAATTGGTGTTTCTTTTGTAAAAGGCATGGCGAATGCACACAACACGCTTTGCTATCCGATCAATGCATTGTATGCACTGGCTAAAAACATAGGTTTTTTTGATGGCGTAATTTGCGCTATTCAAGATGCAAGGAGAGGGCAAGTGTATTGTGCGATGTTTGATGGCACAGCTGATGAACAGTTGTTGCAAAATGATGCCTTAAAACTGGAGGATTTTATTCAAAAAGCAGTCGATATGGAAAGTCAAAAACCTATGCTATTTGTAGGAGATGGCGTGCCTGTGTATAAACAAAAAATACAGGAAATTTTAAAAGATAGAGCAAAGTTTCCACCTGCTCATATGCAATATGTGCGCCCTTGTGTGCTTGCTTTGATGGCACAAAAAGACAAACAAAACGCTGTGTTCGCTAAAGATGTGCATCCTTTATACCTGCGTGCACCACAAGCAGAAAGAGAAAGAAACATGAGGTTGTTAGGGCATGAGTGAACAAGATGTGGTCATTCAAAGAATGACGGAAGATGACGTGTTGGAAGTGGCAGAACTGGAAAAAAGTATTTTCCCTATGCCGTGGAGTGCACGCTCTTTTACGCAGGAGCTGACAGAAAACAAGTGTGCCCGATACCTTGTTTTAAAAAAACAAGGCCATGTGATCGGCTATGCAGGCGCATGGATGATATTTGAAGAAGCGCACATCACAAATATTGCGATCAAAAAAGAGGAACAAGGCAAAAAATATGGGCGCCTTTTAACAGAAGCGCTCATTCAGTATGCAGCCAACTTAGGCGTTCAATATATCACGCTCGAAGTGCGTGTCAGCAATGAGAGAGCCATTCAGCTATACCGTTCTTTAGGGTTTAAAAAAGTGCATGTAAGGCAAAAGTATTATGAAGACAATGGGGAAGATGGCTACCTCATGGTGAAGGATAGAATGCCAACTGCAGAACAAGATTTTTGCGAACAAGAAACAGTGTTTGAATAGGGTCAAAATTAAGACAATATATGAAATAAAATGTTCCTTCCCTTGTAATTTTGAGCTTTATGCGTTATAATTATAATAGCGCATTGGGCGCGAGATTTTAAAGGAGGGTATTTTTTTGCTGAGAAATATTATCAGTCAATTGCAAACAAACCCACTCAATTTTTTGGCTTCTATGCTGATTCAAATCCCTGCTGTTTTATTGGCAATTACTTTTCACGAAGTGGCGCACGGTTATGTGGCAAAACGTTGTGGAGACCCTACTGCATATATGATGGGCAGGCTTTCTTTAAACCCCATCAAGCACTTGGACCCCGTAGGCACCCTGTGTATGCTCTTTTTGGGATATGGTTGGGCAAAGCCTGTGCCTGTGAATCCTCGTAATTTTAGGAATTATAAAAGGGATGATTTGCTTGTGTCCGTTGCAGGGGTCACGGTGAATTTGGCACTGTTTTTTATCACATCTTTGCTCATGGTGCTTGTCAATCAGCTTATGTTTGACCCTACTGAATTAGCAAGATATTATAACCTCAATGCAGAGACATTTTTGTCCGTTAAGCAATGGGGTTTTTGGTCCATTTATTCTGGGGCAACGGCGCAGTTTGTTGAAGAAGGCTTGGTGAGAGCACCTTTCCTACTTTATGTACAACGCTTTTTTGCCGTCTTTTCCATGGTGAATTTAGGATTGGCTATTTTCAATCTTTTGCCCATTCCACCCCTTGATGGTTACCATGTGGTGAATGATATTTTGCTCAAAGGTCGTTTGGTGCTCACCCCACAAATGCACATGGTATTTACATTTGGTTTGATGTTCTTGTGTTTTGGTACAAACCTCGTGTCTAATTTAATGCAAACGGTGACGAACTTTTTGCAAAGCAATCTCATGCACTTTTTTTTGATGATATTTGGAATACAGTGAGGTAAATGAATGCCTTTTCAGCTCTCTATTTCACAATTTGAAGGCCCTTTGGACATGCTCTTGTACTTGATATCAAAAGCCAAGATTGATATTCAGGAGGTTTTTGTGTCCGAAGTAACGCAACAATACATTGATTTTGTGCATGCATCAGAGATGCTTGACATGGAAGATGCGAGCGCATTTCTTCAAATGGCGGCAACTTTGCTTGAAATTAAGAGCAGAAAGCTCATTCCACGAGAAAAGATGGAGGGCGAGGAGGAAGAAGAAGACCCACAAGCACTCTTGCTCAAACAGCTTGAAGCGTACAAAGTGCTCAAGGAATTTGCTTTGGATATGCGCACATATGAAAAAGCCGCGGCGCAGTTATACAATAAATTGCCTGAAGAATATCCATTGCCTCCACCTACTTTTGAACTCACCAACTTAACATTAGAAGGGTTGCTGGAGGCTTTTTCAAAACTTCTTCAAAAAACAAAAGAAGAAGATGAAGAAAAAGAGGAACAACAAGAACGGCAGATTTTGCGAGATCTGTTTCCAGTGCCCCTTTGCATGAACAACATTATGCAAAAAGTAAAAAACTGTGCTATGCCCTTTTTGTTACTCATGCAAGAAGCACCATCTAAGGATGAAGTGGTATCCACATTTTTGGCTCTGCTTGAACTTGTGCGCTTGGGAAAAGTTTCTGTTGTCCAAGGGGATATTTTTGGGCAAATGATGGTGTCTAAGAAAAAGCAAGAACAAGCTGTAAAGGAGGCGTAAAAGATGGAGGACAGAGAAATACAGTCCGTGGTAGAAGCCGTGCTCTTTGTTTCGGGCGAACCAATATGCAAACAGGATTTGGCGAATGCGCTTGAAATTCCTTTACACGAATTGGAGTTTGCATTGTTTAAAATGCAAAATAACATGGAAAAAGAAAGGCGTGGATTATGCCTTCAAATACACGGCGAACACATTCAATTGTCCACCAGAGCAGAGTGCGCACCTTATATCGAAAAATTATTGCAACCCATTCAAAAGCAAGCACTCTCTCAATCTGCACTTGAAACACTTTCCCTCATTGCCTATCGACAACCCATTACAAGGTTGGATATTGAAAATGTGCGAGGAGTAAAGTCCGATTATTCTGTGCAAGTGCTGATTAAAAAGGGCATGATTGAAGATGTGGGGCGTAAAGATGTGGTGGGTCGACCTATTTTGTATGCCACAACGGATAAGTTTTTATCGCACTTTGGATTAACTTCTTTAAGTGATTTGCCCAGAGTGAAAGAACTGGACGAAATGGAAGAAAACGAAAAAGAGGTCTTAATACCATGAAAAGGAGAAGCGCATGAACATTGATCAAATGATTGAGCAACTGAAAAGTGATAAGGCATTTTTAAAATGTGTGACCAAGTGGCAAGTGATGCCCAAAACAGAAGCACAATATGCGCCTTTTCCTTCTACGCTGGATGAAAGGCTCATAAAAGCACTCAAGAAAAAGGGCATACATGCGCTTTACACGCACCAAGAAAAAGCTTTTGAGTGGATAACAAAAAAACAAGATACAGTGATTGTAACGCCCACAGCATCAGGCAAAACATTGTGTTATAATTTGCCTGTGTTGGATGCGATTTTGAAAAACAACGATGCACGTGCGCTCTATTTGTTTCCAACGAAAGCACTGTCGTCCGACCAAGTGGCCTCTTTGTATGAGCTCATTGAGCTGATGGGGGAAGACATCAAAGCGTATACCTACGATGGCGATACAAATGCATCTGCAAGAAAGAGTGTGCGCCAAGCAGGGCATGTGGTGGTTACAAACCCCGATATGCTCCACAGTGGTATTTTGCCACATCACACAAAATGGGTCAAGCTGTTTGAAAATTTGCAATACATTGTAATTGATGAAATTCACTCGTATAGAGGGGTGTTTGGAAGCAATTTGGCCAACGTTTTAAGGCGCCTTATTCGCCTTTGTGATTTTTACAATAGCCACCCCACTTTTATTTTGTGCTCTGCCACCATTCAAAATAAACAAGAATTGGCAGAGACGCTCATTGGGCGCTCTGTAAAAGTGGTGGATCAAAATGGTGCACCCATGGGTGAAAAAAATGTTGTTCTATACAATCCACCCGTTGTGAATGAACAGTTGCTCATTCGGAAAAGTGCGCTATCTGAAGCAAAAAAGATTGCGTATAGATTGCTTCAAAACAAAATTCAGTCTATTGTGTTCTTAAAAAGCCGTTTGCAAGTGGAAGTGCTCACAAAGCAAATGAAAGCGTATCAAGAAGATATTTTGGGCAACTCAAATGGTGTCAGAGGATATCGAGGAGGCTATTTGCCCTCTCAACGCCGTGACATTGAAAAAGGACTTCGGAATGGTTCCATCGACATGGTACTGTCCACCAATGCACTTGAATTGGGCATTGATATTGGTGCGCTGGAGGCTTGTTTGCTCGTGGGATATCCTGGCACGATTGCTTCCACGTGGCAACAGGCAGGGCGTGCAGGGAGAAGAAACTCAACAAGTTTAACTATTTTGGTGGCAACGTCTAATCCACTTGACCAGTTTATTGTAACGCACCCTGATTATTTCTTTGGTCAACCAGCAGAAAATGCGCTGATCAATCCGGATAATCTTTATGTGATGCTCAATCATTTAAAATGTTCTGCATACGAATTGCCTTTTAAGGAAAATGAGCATTTTTCCAACGCAGAAGGCACAGAAGAAATGCTCTCCTTTTTAACAGATGCGAACATATTGCGCCATGTTTCCAATACATACCACTGGATGGCAGAAGAATTTCCTGCAAGTGAAATATCCTTGCGCTCTGCCATGACAGAAAATTTTCTCATCATGGACATAACAGACCCTAAAAACATCAAAATGGTAGGGGAAATGGATCGTTTTACAGTGCCCATGTTGCTCCATGAAAATGCTATTTATATGCATGAAGGTGTTACGTATCAGGTGGAAAAGCTGGATTTTGACAGTTGCAAAGCCTTTATAAAGCGTGTGCAAGTGGATTATTATACGGATGCAGATTTGAATGTGTCCATTGCCCCCTTGGATACTTTAAAAGAAAAAGACAATGCGCTCTTTATGGAAATTAAAGTAACGGCGCTTGTTAGAATGTTTAAAAAAATGCAGTTTGATACGGGAGAAAACTTGGGGTTTGGCCCTGTTATGCTCCCTGAAACAGAAATGCACACAACTGCCGTGTTTTGGATGATAAAGGAAAACATATATTCAAAATACCAAAAAGATGACCTTCAAAATGGCATGGTGGGCATTACAAACCTGCTGTCCATCGTTGCACCTTTATATCTCATGTGTGCGCAAAGGGATATCGCCGTTACGTATCAAGTGAAAAATCCTTTCACAAATTTGCCTACAATTATTTTGTACGACAATATTCCTGGGGGTGTGGGGCTTTCTGAAAAGGCATTTTCTATGCGTGATGTGCTTTTAAACCATGCACTGATGATTGCAAAAGACTGTGCTTGCCCCAACGGTTGTCCCTCTTGCGTAGGCCCTATGCTTCAAATTGGAAAATCTGGCAAAAAAACTGCGATTACTTTGTTAGGAGAAATGCTACATGGAAATATGTGAATTGGTAAAAGCGCAAAGGCAAGCGTTTCAACAAGAAAATCCATTGCCCTACGATGTACGCATACAGTTGCTCAAGTCTTTAAAAAATACCATTTTAAAAAATGAAGAGGGTATTTTGGACGCATTAAAAAAAGATTTAAACAAATCCAAAGCAGAAGCGTATATGACGGAAATTGGTATGGTGTTGACTGAAATATCAGATGCCGAACGCAATTTGAAAAAATGGATGAAGCCTCAAAAAAAACGCACTTCATTGAGTCAAATGCCTGCTAAAGTGCGTATTTATAGAGAAGCTTATGGCGTGGTGCTCATTATGTCGCCTTGGAATTACCCTTTCCAGCTCACATTAAGCCCTTTGGTGGGCGCACTCTGTGGGGGCAATCGTTGCATTTTAAAGCCAGGTAATTATGCCAAATATACAGCAGAAGTAATCAAAAAAATTATTTCAGAGGCTTTTGACCCTCTTATGGTATCTGTTGTGTTGGGTGGAAGAAATGAAAATCAGCAGTTGCTCGAGCAAAAATTTGATTACATTTTCTTTACAGGGGGCGTAAATGTCGGCAAGCTTGTGTTAGAAAAAGCAGCGCAACACGTAACGCCTGTAACGCTTGAACTGGGTGGCAAAAGCCCTTGTATTGTTGAAAAAAGTGCAGACCTTGAAGTGACTGCCAAGCGCATTGCGTTTGGAAAGGGGCTAAACAGTGGTCAAACGTGTGTTGCACCCGACTACCTATATGTGCAGGAAGACATTAAAGAGGAATTTATACAAAAACTCAAAGAGGCATTGAACACCTTTTATCCCGATGCCCTGCACAATGATTTGTTCCCTAAAATCATCAATGAACACCATTATAATCGCTTGATTGCGCTGATTGACGGCGAAAATGTTGTGTATGGTGGGCATTTTGAAGATGGCAAAATAGAACCTACTGTGTTGGATAATATAACAAGAAAATCCAATGTGATGCGGGAAGAAATATTTGGTCCCATTTTACCTATACTCACGTTCACCCATATACAAGATGTGATTGAAGATATCAATGCACACGATAAGCCTCTTGCTTTGTACTTGTTTACAAAGGATGAACAGGTGAAACATGAAGTGCTTCAACGTGTGTCCTTTGGAGGTGGATGTGTCAATGACACAATTTTGCACCTTGCATCTTCTCACGTGCCTTTTGGGGGTGTGGGGGCAAGTGGCATGGGGGGATATCATGGCAAATATTCTTTTGACACGTTTACGCATCAAAAACCTGTGGTGCATAAGTTTGTGCGGCCACTATTGTCTTTGCCTTTCCCACCGTTCACAGACAAAAAATACAAGCTTTTAAAAAAAGTTTTAAAATAAGGAGGCGCGCTCGTGCCCAGTTTATCCACCTATCAACATGATTTGGAATACTCATATGCTCCTGGGATTTTTCCTTCCATGGAAGCTCTGCTCCATGCACCAGAAAGTGTAACACGCTTGCTCGTTGATAGCAAGTCCACCCAAAAAGAAGGTGTTCAGAAGCTAATGGAGTTGGCACAAACACACAATGTGCGCATAGAACAAGCTGATAAAGTGCTCGCTAAAATATCCGGGAAGGACAATTGCTTTGCATCTGCTGTGTTCTTAAAAAATGAACAAGCATTAAACAGAGATACCAACCACATTGTACTTCATAATCCCTCTGATTTTGGCAACTTGGGCACCATCTTGCGCACAGCACTTGGTATGGGGTATCAAGATATTGCGATTGTTACGCCTGCTGCTGACGTATTTGATCCACGTGTGGTGCGTGCATCTATGGGCGCCATGTTTTCAATGCGTATTGAGCGCTTTGAAAGTTTTAATGTGTACTTTGAAAAATATCAAAATCACACATTTTTTCCTTTTATGTTAGACAGTTCTGTGCCTTTAAAACAAGGGGTTCAACAGAAAAAAGAGCCATTTTCTTTGATCTTTGGCAATGAAGGCAAAGGATTGCCTAAGGAATTTGCACAGCTTGGAACGCCTGTGCGTATTGAACATAACACACAAATTGATTCGCTCAATTTATCCATTGCAGCCTCTATCGGCATGTACGCATTTAATCAAACAAAAGGAGAATGAAAAATGACACAGGAAACAATTGCAACGGAATTACAAGAAGCCCTTCTTTTTTTAACACAAGAAGGTCACGTGAAAAAAGGCAGTCAAATTGTCATTGGCTGTTCAACAAGTGAAGTAACAGGGGGTAAAATCGGCAAAAATAGTGCGCCTGAAGTGGGCGAATGGATCGCACATGCAGTGATAGAGTTTTGTGAAAAAGAAAATTATCAACCTGTTTTTCAGTGCTGTGAGCATTTAAATAGATCTCTTGTAATGGACGCAGCCGAGGCTGAAAAAAGTAGGTACACTGTGGTTTGCGCCATTCCGCAACCCAAAGCAGGAGGGAGCGTGCCTTCAGCAGCCTTTAAGAAACTAAAACATTCTGTACTCGTTCAACACGTTCAGGCAAGCGCTGGCATAGATATAGGCGATACGCTCATTGGTATGCATTTAAAGAGTGTGGCAGTGCCTTTGCGCTTTAAAACAAACAAAATTGGCGAAGCAAACCTCGTTATGGCATATACACGTCCACCATTTGTAGGGGGATGCCGTGCTGTGTATCCAGAATAAAATGTCGGTTTGTATTTTAATTTCTGATTGACTCTTGTTTCTTATAATGGTATAATTTTACATGGAATTTGCATTTTCTTTAAAAAGAAAGGACAGTATGTATGAATTGGTTTATTGATATCTTACGTGGCATCGTCATTGGTATTGCAAATATTATTCCTGGTGTTTCGGGGGGCACATTGGCTGTTTCTATGGGCATTTATGATAAATTTATCAGTGCTGTGACCAATTTGTTTAAAAAGTTTAAAAACAGCGTGCTTGTGCTCTTACCTTTGGGGATTGGTATGCTCGTAGGCATTTTAGGGCTTGCTAAAATCATTCAGCCCCTTCTTGAACACTATCCTTTGCCCACCAACTTCGCTTTTATTGGTTTGATTTTAGGTGGGTTGCCAGTGATTGTAAAGCGCATGGACATTAAGAAAACAAATGCTGTGGGTGGCTTTTTGTTTGTGATTTTCTTTGCCTTAATCATTGTATTGCCTTTGCTTCAAAGCACCACAGAAAGAGTGCTGACGCCAAGCTTTTCTACCGTCATCGTTATGGTGCTTATCGGCATTTTAGCCTCTGCAACGATGGTCATTCCAGGTGTTTCAGGGTCCATGATTTTGATGTTGTTAGGGTATTATGAACCTGTGATCGGGGCACTGAATAACTTAATGAAATTTGATTTAAGCGCACTGTTTATTCTTCTGCCCTTTGGCGTGGGCGTTGCAATTGGTATTTTCTCTATTGCAAAGCTCATTGAAATTTTGCTTCAAAAGTTTAAAAACCCTACATATTGCGCCATTTTAGGGCTTGTGGTCGCATCTCCTGTTGCGCTCATTATGCAAAACTCAACTGCATTTATCGATGCTACTTTTATGACATACTTTTTAAGCGTAATCACTTTTGGTTTGGGTTTTTGGGGTGCATACCTTCTCAGTCGCAATGAAAAATAATCGAAATTTTAATGAAAGGGTATGTATAAAATGCCAGTAATTCAAGGTGTAATTGATACGAATTTACAAGTTCCAAAATCGTTTGTACAAGATGATTTGGTTTTTTACAATGTGCGAGATGAATATTTTTGCATGTTTGGCTTGCTCAAAGATGAATTGTCTGCTCCTTTTAGGCGTTTACCTCAAAATGTGGCAGAAAATACCAATGAAGGTGTATTGTTCCACAGTGGTAATACATCGGGTGGTCGTGTATGCTTTAAAACAAACTCCAATAAAATCGCATTAAAAGTAGCTTTTCCTCGCATTACGCCTATGCCACATATGACTTTTTTAGGTTCTATGGGTTTTGATTTGTACGAAGAAAAAGAAGGCGGTTTTTGCTTTGTAAAGTCTTTTACACCACCCATTGATGTAAAAGATGAATACCAAAGTCTGATTGAATTTGGAGAGGAAAAGGAACGCACATTGCTCATCCATTTCCCATTATATAATGATGTGTCTTCTGTTTACGTGGGTGTTCAAAATGTTGCGAAAGTGAACGCACACAATCCTTATAAACAGAAATTGCCCATTGTGTTTTACGGTTCCTCCATCACTCAAGGTGGGTGCGCAAGCCGTCCAGGCAATCAGTACACAGCTGTTTTATCCAGAAGATTGCATATGGATTTTGTGAACCTGGGCTTTTCAGGGTCTGCAAGAGGGGAAGATGCG
>CAYTPJ010000004.1:0-39050 GCA_964439755.1 uncultured Oscillospiraceae bacterium | reverse complement strand
TCTTCTTTTATTTCTCGCCCTCGTGTTTTTATTTGTTGGATATGTATTTACGATAAGGGAAAAAGAGTACATCAAAGGACACAAAAAAACGCATTTATTCAGTGAGATGAAAGATGAAATCAAGGTGTTTTCGTTTGTATTTTTGATGATTTGCACAGGGTTTTCTGTTGTGTTAGAGTGTGAAAAATATCTGTTTATAAAGCAAAATGGATATCTATCTTTTTTTTCCATGTTTCAAAGTCATTTGCCTTATTTCATATATGTTTTGTCATCTTTTTCGATATATTTTTTTGCATTTTATCTTGCAACTCTGCCGAGTAAAAGAGAAACGATTTTGACAATGATTGTTTTTTCTTTACCTTATATATTAAGTTTTTTGTCATTTGCACGCATTCCTCTTGTGTCTTATATGGTGCTGTGCGTGGTGTATTTTATATTGAGAAATAAAATGGAAAAAAGGGAAAAATGGATTTGCAAAAAAGATATTGTGCTTTTTTCAATATTGATCGTTTTGGCTGTATTTGTATTGGGGGCATATGACTTTATCCGTACATCAAAAAAAATAAGTGTGCCTTTGTATTTTTTGCCATTAGATTTTATGAAAAAACAGGGCGTGTCGTTCTCGTTTTTAAGCGCAGGTGTGGCAATGCAAGAGGAACTAAAGGAAATGAGTGATATAGGGTATACGTTTGGGGGTATGTATGATTATTTAAAGAGCCATGCGATTTTTCGTCTTTTGTTTCACGTGCCTTCTATTCAAAATGGCAATAATATGATGCAGATTACGCAAGGACATGCACTTGCACATCATTTATCTTATCTTGTATTTGGTGAAAAAGAATATCTTTTGGGTCATGGTACAGGGGCATGTTATTTGCTGGAGTTGTACTTGGATTTTGGTGTTGCAGGGGTATGCGTGTTCAATTTTGCATTAGGATTATTTTTGAAAACAACATACAAAGCATTTATAAAAAGTGTGTACATGCGATATTTTTTACTTTTGTTTTTGCATTCTCTTGTTCTAATACCAAGAGCAAACACGCTATCCAGCATTGAATTTTTATATAGAAACAGTTTTTGGGTGGTACTGATAAGCGTGACGCTCTTTGCTGTTTTAATGAAGAAAAGAAAGGAAGAAAAAAATGAGACATGCATTTCTAATTATGGCACACCAAAATTTTGAAATATTACACAAGATGATATTATTGCTGGATGATGATATGCACGATTTTTATATACACATTGATCAGAAAAATAAGCATTTTGACAAAGATATGCTCCTTCAAAATGTAACAAAATCCAAAGTTTATTTTGTTGAAAGAAAACGAATTTATTGGGGTGGATGGTCAATGATTGCGTGTACATTGGCATTGCTTTCAGCTTCTGTAAAAAAAGAATATGATTATTATCATTTGCTTTCAGGGGCTGATTTTCCAATCAAAACCAAGGCGCAAATTCAAACTTTTTTTGATCAACATAAGGGCAAGGAATTTATTTTGTTTCGCAAAAAAACTCCTGATTTTGAGCGTAGAGTGCAGGAAATATATTTTTTTCCTACGCTTTATAGAAAATACAGGCTGTACCAAATGGCACACAAGGCACTGCTTTTTGCTTTAAAAAGAAGAAGATTTTTGTATGATATCCATGATTTTGCGTTTGGGGCAAACTGGTTTAGCATTACGCACCCTTTGGCGAAACAAATCGTAAAGGAAAAGCAAAATATAAAAAAACAGTATACGCATAGTTATTGTGCAGATGAAATATTTGTGCAAACATTGGTAAAAAACAGTGCATTTTCAAAAAATGTTTATGGTGGGGTGCAAAACAATGCGTATTCGTATGTTTTAAGAAAAATCGACTGGGAAAAAGGCAACCCATATGTGTATCAGATGCAAGACGTGGAGGCGCTTTTGAAAGAAGATGCTTGCTTTTTGTTTGCACGCAAATTTGAGGAGGAACAAGTGGTGGAGAAAATATATCAGCGTTTAAAAAAAGAGTGAAATATTTGAATTTTCAGCATATAACGCCTCCTTTTTTTCATATAAGTGTAAAAGAAGGGGGCGTGATTATGAGTTCAGACAAAAATAAGCAGGAATTGCCTTTTAGCGCACTATCCTTTAAAGAACAACAGGAAAAATGGATGGCATGGCGTTCATCACACCTTGAATTTGAAAAGGCTGAAATGGAGGCACCGACTTTTAAAAAGGAAGAAAAAGACACGTGCATACAAGAAACAAATCAAAATGCACCACAAAAACCATCTGAAACTGTTGGGCAGATGGTGCAAGATATGCCCTTTAAAGCGTACAATCAAGAGCTTTTAAGGGTGTACAAAAAGCATGAACAGGCACTCAAAAAAGCGACTGCATTTAAAGAAGTGGAAGAAGGTTAGATGATTTTAGACAGAAGATGGAGGATGAGTAAATGCAGAGGGTATATGGAATAGGATAAAAATTTGTTCATGCGTATGTTCTTTTTAAATGGAAAGAGCATGAAAGGCAGGGCGAACACTGCGTACATTTGGAGGCGTGAAAAGGAAGAAAAAAGTGGAATGGCGTAAAAGGGCTTGAGAGAAATGCCCAAAATGTTCGTGATGACAGAGCTTGACTGTGTCCAAAATAAGCAATAGGCAATCATAAATGCACAAAGCCCACTCTTTGTTTTTCGAGCAGCGTATAAGAGGAGAATGAACAGAATGCCTCTATAACCATAGTCCATTTGAACAAAGTGTGCGACCATAAACACTAAAATAGGCATCCAAATATGGCTGTAATATCTCTTTTCTCTGATGCCATAAATAGCGAGCAGAGATAAGAACAGAGGGGCAAATATATTGAGCTTGGTGATGGGATGGTGCAAGGCGAGCATGTAAAAGGGTTGTGAAATCACAAGGAGCAACAAAAGGCGCAACATATATTTCTTTATATCCCTTGTGTACTCTACCCCAACGACAAGGCACCATGCGAACAGAGGAAAAGCAAGACGACCAAAGAGCCTTAAAATTTGGAACTGAGGAAATAAAACCACCCCTGTGTGATCCATAATCATACAAATAAAGGCGATGATTTTGAGTGTGCCTGTTTGGGTGTTGCCAATGACCAAGGGTTTTTGAAGTGTTTCTGACATAAAAAGCCTCCCTAAAAAGTCTTGCTCATAGTATAACACATTTTTGAACGCATTTCACCTACATATGTTCACAGTTTGGACAAAAATTTTTCATAATTTTGTTATATACTATGTATACGGACAAAGTTTCCGTATTTACTGCCCTGTGAGGAGATGGCTGAAAATGTGCCATTTGTCCTTGCAGGGCAGACGAGTTTAAAAAGATAAAATAGGCAAAATAATAGATGTATGTAAAAGACGGAGCGTGTGCAAAGAAAAAATTTATACGCTTTTTTTATTTGTGAAAATCTATAAAAATTTCAAATTAGGGCTTGCTATTTACTCCGTTATACTTTATAATTTAGATAAGGAAAAAGGAACAGGCTTTGCCGTGGGGAAAAAGGCAAAAATTCCTTTTACACCTTTACATAAAAGATGCTATTTGGGAACAAAAATATATTTGGTTATGGATTTGAGCTTATTTTAATCACTTAAAGGAGCAAGGAAAATGAACGATGAAACACAGTGCACAAAGCACCAAAAATCGGGCATTACACACTTTTTTAAACATTTAACACACAAAATTGGAGAAGGCTGGTGTATTCAAGGGGACCCTCATACGGAAGATAGAAAACGCCTCATCCAGTTTAACTTGACGTCAAACACGATTGCGAATTTAGTGGGTGGTAACTTCTACACAGGGTTTTTAATCCTTTTAAATGCAGATGACGGGTTCATTGGGTTGATGACCATGCTCGTGTTTGCCTGCAATCTTTTGCAACTCGTGGCACCTATGTTTTGGGAAAACATAGAAAAAAGAAAAAAGATAATGATTTCTTTGCGCTTGTTTTGCCAAGTGGTCAACATTTTTGTAATTGGGCTTATTCCTTTCTTATCAGGCGTGACGCAAGTGCGCCTTACGCTCCTCGCCGTATGCGTGCTCACAGTCAATGTGTGCAACGCTCTTTTAGCGCCTGCACTCAGTGTGTGGCACATGTCGCTCGTGCCTCAAAAAGTGCGTGTGGCGTACTTTTCCGTTGTGTCCGTTGTAAACGGTGTGAGCGTGGCATTGCTCAACTTGGGTGCTTCCTTTTTGGTGGACTTGTTTAAGCAAAAGCAAATTGAATTGTACGGCTTGTTGTTTGTTCGTGTGATTGCCCTTTTGCTCGTTGTGTATGACATTTATTTGCTCAGCAAAATAAAAGAAGTGCCCGTTCAAAAAACACAGAAAATCAATTTCAAAGATTTTATTGTCAAGCCGTGGAAAGAAAAAGCGTACTTGCGCACGGTGTTCATCGTGTTCACATGGAACGTTGCCATCGCTACGGTGGGTTCTTATTACATGGTGCATTTGCTCAAAAATGTGGGTGTTTCTTATTCGTTTATCACGTTGGTGTCTATGCTGAATGTGCCTGTGCTCTTTTTTATCACACCCATTTGGCGCAAGATATTTGCAAGAAGCTCTACTTTAAAACCCTTGGCATTTGCTTTGCTTTTGTTTGTGCCCCGATATTTTATCGGCGCATTTGTAAGCTCGGATCGGCTCTTTTTGTTCCCCCTTGGAGAAATTTGGGCTTTCATATTTGCAGCAGGCATCAACTATGTATTTTGTAGCATCAGCTATGTCAACATTCCCAAAGAAAATCAAACGCTTTTCATTGGTTTTTATGCCACAAGCTGTAACTTGGGCGCACTGTTAGGCTCTACATTAGGGCGCACGTTTGTCACCAATTTTAGCGACATTCAGCTGAATATTTTTGGCACAACGCTCAATGACAAGCAAATTTTAATGCTCGTAGCAGGGGTGCTCGTGTCCTTTGTGGCATTTGGGGTGTATCGTATATGGCAAATCAACACAAAAGCAGGCGTGGAAGCGTAGTGAATATATAAAATCATATAAATGGTTGCTTTGCGCCTTTCGTTCGACCTTTTCGACATAAAACCATCGTGTATACTGAATATAATAATATATGTATATGTGAGGTTTTGTATGGTGCATTTAGCCTTTGCTCCTTCTGAAACACCACGAAAGAGCAGTCAAGCAAAAGTGCAAAAGATAAAAAAGAAGGTGGGAAACTTCTTCTCTCTACAAGGGATGTGTATGTTTTTCTCCTTCTTTTTTTTGAGTCTAAGTATATGTTTTTCCATCCCTTCGCCCTATGCAGTCGCTGCTTTTTCTGTGTTTTACTTGAGCCAGAAAAAAGTGCTTGTCCCTCTTTTTGGCGTGTGCGTTGCGCTTTTGTGTCGCTTTCTTTGGCGCATTGAGCTGGATGCGTTTCAAGTGGTAAGCTGTGTGATGGTGGTAATGCTTGGATATAAGAGAGAAAATACGCTTAAAAATGCAGTGATTATTACGAGTGTTGCACTTTTTTGCCGTAGTGTGTTTTTGCTTTTTACATTTGATACGGCGCAAGAAATCATATTGTCCTTCTTTTCTATTCTACTGGGGTGCGCTGCACTGCCTTCCTTTTTCACTTTGCAAAACATGAAAAAAGGGGAAGAAAAAAGGGAAGAAGATGAGCTTTCAAAGCTCTTTCCTTTGCTCTTGCTCATTATGGGCATGGCGAAAATTCAAATGGGCGCCATCAACTTAGGGTATCTTTTGGGTGCATATATTGTGCTCTTTATCAGCTCTGTAATGGGCAGTGGTGTGGGCATATGCGCAGGGTTTTTATGCGCTTTGCCTATTTGGCTGTCGGGGCACAACCCTCTTTTAATGCTCGTATTTTCAGTGTCGGGCATGACAGCAGGGCTTTTGAAACAGAAAAATAAGATGCTGAGCACTTTGCTTTTTATATTTTCCTGTGCAGCAGTACAATATCAAATGCTCGGGGCGTTTGACGCTTCCTTGTCCTTTTCTTTTTTGCTCTCAGCACTTTGTTTTTTGCTCACCAAAAAGGAAAAATACGCAGTCATGTGTCAAAAATTTTGGTGTTTTTTAAACAGGAACAGAAAGGAAAATGCGTTTATAAAAACAGAACTTTCTGCTTTGTCTAATTGTTTGACACGTTTAACGGAAGCATTGCCTGAAATTGACGAACCTGAAACGGACATAAAATTAGAAGGGGAAAAGATAATGGCATCCTTGTGTGTGGGGTGCGAAAAAATGCCGATATGCCATCATGATAAAAAGCAACAGACAGAGGAACTCATGCAGCGCTTGGCAGGCTCTTTGGGGTATGAACGGGTGTATCATAAAATCATCAGTGAAGGGTTTTTAGAGTGCCCACGTGCACAGAACATTCCTCCTTTAATTGAAGAAATGGTGGAGAGAATAGGTGAAAAACAGCAGATGGCTGTGCGTGCACAAAATGAAAGGGAAATGCTCAAAACACATTTGAGCGCCATTGCATTAAAAATAAAGAAGATAAAAGAAAACTCTTTTTGCGCTACGTGGAGCAAAGAAGGGGTGGAAAGCCAAGTGGAAGAAGTGGTAAAAGCCATGCGCATTCCAACAGAGGTGCTGTGGGCGCAGTGTTTGGATGGGCAAGTGAGCATTGCTTTACAACATCAAAATGTGCTTACCAAAAAATATGTTGCAGATGCGCTGATTTTTGCGCTCCAACGCAAACTCCATGTGCCCTTGTATTATGGTGTGAAAAATCTAAATACTGTGCTGATAAAACAAACACCACCTTTGCGTTTGACGAGTGGATTTTCTTCCATCACATCTGCCCAAAGTGCAGGAACAAAGGAAAATGCCCCTCAAAATGGGGATGCATATTTACTCCGTGAGGTGGCTAATGGTCAATTGCTGTTTGCAATGAGTGACGGCATGGGGCATGGGGAAGAAGCGAAAAAAGAGAGCAGGAAAACACTCGAAATGCTTGCACTTTGTATGCACGCAGGATATAAAAGGGAGGATGCTATGAAGGTGGTCAATGGCATGATGCTTTCTTGCGCCCAAGATGAACGGTATGCAACGGTGGATTTGTGTACACTTGATTGTTTTACAGGGCAAACGGTGATGAACAAGCTGGGTGCTTGCCCTTCTTTGCTCATTAGAGGGCGTAGAATAGAGCGCATTGAGGGGGAAACGCTCCCTCTTGGTATACTCAGCCATGTAGTGCCTATGGAATACGCTTTTACAATGGGGCATAATGATGTGCTCATACTCATGACGGACGGCGTGACGGATGCCTTTAAGGATCCGGATGCCATCCACCAAATTCTCTACCGTGTGATTCAAGAAACACCACAAATCATTGCAGACACATTGCTTCAAGAAGCGCTTGTTTTGTCCGACCATATGCCCAAAGATGATATGTCTATATTGTGTATTAAGATATTGGACAATGAAAATGCAGTGATTAAAAGAAAAAAAGCTGTGTAAAAAAACGTGCTTTTTTCTTTGCTATATGATATAATACAAAAGAACATTTGAAGGAGGATGAACGAATGCGACTGCTGTACGGAACGGGCAATACAGGGAAACTCAATGAGATGAAAAGAAATTTACAGAATTTGCCCATTACATTGCTCTCCTTAAAAGATTTTGAATTTGTGCCCAATGTGCAGGAAGAGGGAGAAACACCTTTGGAAAATGCAATTTTAAAAGCTCAAGGGTATTTTGATGTGTACAAAATGCCCTGTTTTTCTTGTGATTCTGCATTGTATTTTGAAAATGTGAAAGAGGAACATCAACCGGGGGTGTATGCACGGCGTGTGCAAGGCAAAACTCTTTCAGATGAAGAAATGATTGAATATTACAGTACGCTTGCCAAGCAATATGGACGTATAAAAGCACAGTATAGAAATGGCATTTGCCTGATCATGGATGAAAAAACTTCTTATTGTTTGGAAGATAATACAATAGGAGGCATTCCTTTTTATTTGGTGTCTACACCACACAAAAAACGTGTGCAAGGCTTTCCGCTGGACTCTATCAGCACGGATGAAGAAGGTAGATATTATTTTGACATGCAAAAAAAAGTGGATGAACCAAACAAGGAGTTTGGCTTTCCACGTTTCTTTAAAAATGCTTTAGAAGATTATTTTAGATGTGACATAAAGGACATCCAATAAGTTACTTTGCACTTTCTTTTTCTCTTACAATATCTTCCATCAGAAGAACGCCGTTTGCAATGCCTTGAGCAATGTCCTTTCGATAGGGTTCATAGGATGCCAAAAGGTCATTTTTGGGGGTGGACATATATCCTGCTTCGATTAAAAATGCAGGCATTTTTGCCCAGTTGTTGCCTATAAATTGGTCGCTTATATGTACATACCCTTCTTGAATACACATAGAAGTTTTCAATGAGGAGAGCAATGCCTCTCCCATTTTTTTATACGTTTCTTTGTCTTGCGCCTGTTGTGCGAGAGGGGAATGGTTGGGCATATACACATCCACGGCTTTGCCCCTGTTGTTTTCTCTGTAATTTAAATGGATGCGCAAGAAATAGTCTGCATTTGCATTATTTGCAATCTCAGCACGCTCTATGTTGGAACGTGCAGTGTTTTGATCCATGCGTGTCATAATGACATCAGCGCCTAAATCTGAAAGTATGTTGTATAAGTCATAAGCAATTTCAAGCGCTACGATGGATTCTAAGCGCCTTGTTGTAATGCCACGTGCCATGCCAGTGGAACCACAGGGTTTGTATACGCCAGAACCAGGCCAATTTTCAACACGTTGTACCAAAATGGGCACCCCTTGATGCCCGGGGTCAATGCAGATGGTTACATCTGTGAGTGGACCGTTTTCCCCTTTTTGCGCAAGGGGTGGAGGAAAAAATGGGATGCGTTCTGCATTTTCGTAGAGTATTCTATTTGCTTTGGTGGAGATTTTGGTGGTGAGCAAGTCATTTGGATGTGCGTAAAAAAAGGGAATTTCACCTGAAAACACGCCTTGATCATCAGGGTATATGGTTACAGTGTTGCTCTGAGATACACTTCTATAATAGAAAGAAAGGGATGTGTGCCCAGGTGCTGTAAAACGATAGGAAGCAGAATTTTTAGAAAATGTGTAAGTAAAATCTCGAATGGAGTGCACAGCATTTTTTTGAGGTTTGTGCCATAACGGGGCATCGGTTTTTGTGAGCGCAATAGAAGCTTGCGCCACACGTTTTAAAGAAAGCGTGGAAAGCGTAAGCTCTACTTTTGTAGAATCACTGAGCAAGGTAAGGGGCAATTCGCCTTGATACATACCTTGTTCATCTGCTTGAATGACGAAACTGCCCCCTCCGTTTTTGTGCTTAAATTTTGCATACAAATAGGGCTCAGAGGATGAAAGGGTATAGGAAACTCCTGTTGTTTCTTCTTTTAATGTGAGTTTGCTGTTGGAGGCGCCTGCATGAGAAGAAGGAATACTTGTTATAAAAAGTAGGATGCAAAGTAGAAATAATGCCTTTTGTTTTTTCATTGAAAATCTCCTATTGTATTTATAAAATTGTGTTGCAGAGGGAACAAGAATATTATAATGTATTTTTATGTATATTGCAAGGACTGTTTTAAACAAAATGGTGCGTGAAAGGGAAAAACAAAGAACAATGAACATACGAAAAAACCGTTACGCACTTGTAACGGTTTTTATGGTGGCTCCGATTGGACTCGAACCAATGACACTCCGGGTATGAACCGAATGCTCTAGCCAACTGAGCTACGGAGCCAAATGGTTGCGGGGACAGGACTTGAACCTGCGACCTCCGGGTTATGAGCCCGACGAGCTACCAAGCTGCTCTACCCCGCGATACACTGTGTGCTTTTCTTGAGCACGTTAGCTATGATAACATAGATTGAACACAATGTCAATACCTTTTTTGAATTTTTTTGAAAAAAGTTTGGAAAAATATGAGAATGGGCGTGTGCATGGAGAAGATGGTTGCGAAACATGAAAAACGAAGGAAAAAATTGGAAAGGATAAATTGTTAAGAAAAGACAGCGAAAAATAAAAATAGAAGTATTAGAAAAGACAGGCTGTTTATTGTGTTATGAATGAACAAGAGATGAAACGTGTTGTTTTTTATAAAAAACAGAGAGAAATGTTTGCCGTGCACGAAAGGAACGCACTAAAAAGATGCGAACAAAAACAGGGGAACGGAATGTTCGCACAAACGAAGGGTGAAAAACGTGATAATGCACAATATATTTTTAAAATATCATACAAATGCGACTAAAAACAGTGCGATAATTTTACAATAAGTAATATTTGGAAAATATAATAAGAACATGTGTTTTTATATGCAAAAACAGGACAAACAAAGTTTCTAAAAAGAGGTGTACATATATATGTAGATAAATAAAGTGATGGTTGCAAATTCCCTAAAAGTGGGGTAAAATGGTGAACGTACCCTAAAAGTGGTGAATATGTGGCGACTTGGTGGTGATAGAATGTCTGATGAAAAAAAACGGGAGCACAGTTCAGGAGAACTTTCTGAACAGTCTTTTGTGGAAGAAAAAAAAGAAGATCATTCTAACACGATTTCCAAGGAAGATGAAAAACCTAAAATCAAAAAGAGATTTTTCACAGGGAGCTATACACATGGTATTGATGCAAAAGGGCGTATGATTGTACCACAGTCTTTTCGTCAACTCTTGGGAAACCAGTTTGTGTTAGCACCTACGCTGGATTTTAAGTGTATCGCCATTTACCCCACAGAAGAATGGCTCAAAATCGAAGACATGCTTGAAAATCTGCTCGAAAAGGATATGCGTGCTCAAAAATTGATTGATCAATTCAACAAGTACAGCTATGACGAGAGCGAAACGGACCAACAAGGGCGCTTGCTCTTGCCACAAAAATTGAGAACAAGGTTTTTAAAGGATGTTCGAGATATTGAAATCAACGGTGCAAAGACACACGTGAGAGTGCTCGAAGCAAGTGTGGGTGAAGAAGAAGACGAACACTTCTTTGAAGAACATCCAGATGCGCTGTCATTCTTGTCTGAACTCCAAAAATAAGGAACAGAAAAACAAAGGTTAAATATTAAAGAGAGGAGGAGCATATACTGATATGTCACAATATTCAATCGCAGGCAATCAAAATTTAAGCTCTGTAAATTTTCACATTTCTGATGATGTCGATCTTGAAGGCACAAAGGAAAAAGAAAAGGATGAAAGAAAGGTTCAAGATGTCGTTGTATCAGGCAAAAAACGTGGGCTGTCGCTCAAAACTTCGGGTATCCTGCTTGGCCTTGTGCTCATGGCATTTTCCATCTGTTTTATTTCTAACTTTGCTCAAAAATCTGCACTGACAAAAGAAATTACACAGCTCAATGCATCTATTGAAGAAACGATGAAAGAAATTCGCTTGCTCAACGTGGATGTGTTGGAAGCACGTGATTCCCTTCGCATTTGCTATAAAGCAGTGCACGAGTTTCACATGGTTGCATCAGAAGGGGCAGAAACGTACTATGTAGAAGCTCCTCCAACAAGACCCCAAAATGGTGATTACAATCCTGGCACAAGCGTTAAAACAGGCAGTCTATAAAACAGACAGTGCTAAAATCCTTAACGTTTGGAGGATATATATGCGCTTGGAGCTCAAAATCAAAAGAAGGTTGCTCGTACTTGTGTTCGGGTTGATTATACTATTTGTAATCATCGGCATACGTATTGGCAACCTTACGTTGATACAAGGAGAAGTGCTCAAACAAAGGGGCATCAAGCAGTGGACAAAAGAAGGGGTTGTGACAGCGCATAGAGGGGATATTATGGACACAAAGGGCGAAAAGCTCGTAGTGTCTACCACAGCATATGTGGTGACAGTCAATCCTTCCTTGGTCAAAGATGATGCGTTGTTTGCGCAATTTGTAGCGCCAATATTAGACACGACAAGCACGTATATCTTAGATAAAATAAAGCACAAAAACTATGGGTCTGTGACGCTTAAAAGGCAAGTGAGCAGAGAAAAAATAGATGAAATCCGAGCGCTTAAAAATAAGAGCGAAGAATTTTATCATATTTTAAAGCCTATAAGCTTTGACGAAGACAGCAAAAGGTGGTATGCTAAAGGGGGCTTGCTTGCGCAGGTGCTAGGCATTACCAATGTGGACGGCAAAGGGCAGTCAGGCATTGAGCTGAAGTATCAAGATGTTTTGAAAGGGCAAAGAGGCTACATCAAAACAGAGACGGACAGGCAGGGCAGGTTGCTCCCAGATGGTGAAATGATCTATGTTCCTTCTATTAAGGGAGGAGATGTGGTGCTCACCATAGACAGCACAATTCAGAGCATTTGTGAAAAAGCTGTGAGAGAGTGCATTGCGTATAACCATGCGAAAAAAGTATCGTGCATTGTAATGGAAGCAAACACAGGCGCAATATTGGCTATGGCAATGCAACCTACTTTTGACCCCAATCATTTGGACCGTTCTAACGTCCAAGTGTTGCAAGAACAGATGCGCATCCCAGTCATTCAAGATGCCTATGAACCAGGGTCTGTGTTTAAAGTGCTCACACTCGCTGCTGCATTAGACAGTGAAAAAGTATCTTTAAAGGACACATTTCATTGTACAGGGCAAGTGCATGTAGATGGAGATAGAATACGGTGCTGGAAAAACTCGCATGGGCATCAAACTTTATCTCAAGCACTCAACAACAGCTGTAACCCGGCTTTTGTAAAGATTGCCCTTCAAACGGGCAAAGAAACACTGTATAAATACCTTCAAACATTTGGACTTGGTCAAAAAACAGGGATTGAGCTTTTGGGGGAAGGGCAGGGCATTGTCATCCCTGTAAACAAAGTCAAAGATGTGGATTTAGCACGCATTGGCTTTGGTCAAAGTGTTGCAGTGACCCCTTTACAAATGGTCAATGCGTTTAATGCAGTGATCAATGGTGGGCGCCTTATGCAACCTTATATCGTAAAAGAAGTGATAGATGATCAAGGGGAAACAGTGTTAAAGACGCACCCCACAGTGCTTTACAGCCCAATAAAAGAAGAAACCTCCAAACAGATGACAAAGCTTCTTCAAGATGTTGTTCAAAATGGTGGTGGAAAAAACGCTTATATTGAGGGCTATCATGTGGGGGGCAAAACGGGCACAGCGCAGTTTTACCAAAATGGCAGGATTGTAAAAGATATGCACATTGGGTCATTTATCGGGTTTGCGCCTGTTCAAAATCCTCTATTTACCGTGCTTTTAACAGTGAGTGAAGCAGATGTGCCCATTGATTATGGGGGCACAACGGCGGCGCCTTTTGCAAGGGAGATTATAGAAGGCATATTGACGTATAAGGGCATCTTAAAAGACAGCGAAAAAGAGCAAGAAAAGGTCACTGTGCCATACCTTGTGGGATTAAAGGTAAAAGAAGGGGAAAAGCTATTGAATAAGTGCCATCTATATGCACAAACGGATGGCATGGGCGCATATGTAAAAGCACAGTTGCCTGTACAAGGCGCAAAAGTGTTGGAGGGCACGCAAGTGATGCTCTACACGTATGAAGAGGATCCCAAAACGCCTATGGATATGGTCTTAATCCCTGATGTGATAGGGGAAAATCTCGTGTCTGCTAACCGCACACTTCGGAAACAGCATTTGAATATGTCTGTTACGGGCAGTGGGATTGCGATTGCGCAAAGCCCTAAAGGCGGTTCATATATAGAAAAAGGGTCTACCATTCAAGTGACATTTTCACTACCTGATACTATGGGGGAATAAAAAATGAAGTTATCCTACTTGATTAAAGATTTGGGCATGTGTTTAAAAGATACCGTGTGCAAAGAGGGCTTAGACAATGTAGACATTCAAAGCATTTCAATGGACAGCCGTGAAAAACAGACAAACGGCTTGTTTATCTGCATATCAGGCGCTAAGATTGACGCACACCTTTTTGTAGAACAAGCAGTTCAAAATGGTGCTGTGGCGCTTGTGGTGGAAAGAGTGCTCGAGCATGTAACCGTGCCTCAAATTTTGGTGCGCTCATCCAGAGAAGCCATGTCTTTACTTGCAGCTACTTTTTATGATTATCCTGCTAAAAGCATGAAATTGTTTGGTATTACAGGCACAAAAGGCAAGACGACAACAAGCTATTTGCTCAAAGCCATTATGGAAGAAGCAGGATACAAAGTAGGGCTGATTGGCACTACGGGCAATATGATTGGCGACAAATACATAAAGAGCAATTTAACCACTCCAGAAGCCATTGAACTGCACAAAACCTTTAAGCAAATGAAGGATGAACACGTGGATGTGGTGATTATGGAAGTGTCCGCCCATGCTTTGGATATGCACAGGCTGACAGGTGTGCATTTTGAAACAGGGTGCTATACCAACTTATCGCAAGATCATTTGGATTATTTTAATACGATGGACAGTTATTTTGAAGCAAAGAAAACGTTTTTTGTACCTGCGTTTTTAGACAATGCTGTGATCAATATTGACGATGAAACGTCTGCACGTATTTTAAAAGATATTAGGGTGCCACACATTACATATGGTATTTGTAGAAATGCAGATGTGTTTGCAAGGGATATTGAAATCACAGAAGAAGGGGTGCAGTTTACACTGTCTGTGGTCAATGTGGACGAATACAAAATTCACCTAAAATTACCAGGTATGTTTAACATTTATAATGCCTTGGCAGCTGCTTCTATGGCGCTGAATTTTGGCGTTGCAAAAGAAAAAATTGCTTCTGCCTTAGACAAGGTAAAGGCTGTGCCTGGGCGGGCTGAAGTGCTGGACACCAACACGCCTTACAAGGTGATTTTAGACTATTCACACTCGCCTGAAGCACTCAAAAACATATTGGAAGCGATGCGCTTTTTTACAAAGGGTCGATTGATTGTGCTCTTTGGCTGTGGGGGCGACCGTGACCATACAAAGCGTCCTATCATGGGCAAGATTGCAGGCATGCTTGCAGATTATACCATTTTAACGAGCGACAACCCACGCACAGAAGACCCAAATGACATTTTAATGAGCATTAAAAAGGGCATTGAAGAAACAATTGGGGAACATGTGGTGATTGAAAACAGACGTCAAGCAATTTTACACGCTCTACAATCGGCGCAAGAAGGGGATGTGGTCATCTTAGCAGGCAAGGGGCATGAAACGTATCAAGAAATCAACGGCGTTAAAAAGCCTTTTGATGAAAAAGTAGTGGTGCGTGAATTGTTAGAAGAAATTTGCAACGAATGAGGAGAAAAGAAAAATGCTGTACGTGATTTTGCCAGCGATATGTGCTGTGCTTTTGATGTTACTTTTGATGCCTAAATTTTTGCCTATATTAAAGAAAATGAAGTTTGGGCAAACCATCTATGAATTGGGGCCTAAGCACCAACAAAAACAGGGGACACCCAACATGGGTGGCGTGTTGATTGCAGGCATTTCTACGCTTGTTATTCTCGTGTTTTCCATTCTTTTTTACAGTTTGTCAGAAGATGGCGCAAAGCCTGCCTTCTTTTCTTTGGATAATAGGCTCTTTCCTCTGCTTTTTATCACTTTGTCTTGCATGGTGATTGGCTTTTTGGATGACTATATCAAGGATGTTAAAAAAAGGCATGATGGTTTGAGCCCGAAGCAAAAGATATTGGGGCAAATCATTGCAGGCGCCATTTTTTCTACTTATTGTTACTATTATGTGGGGCATGATTTACTTATGCCCTTTACGAACAAAACGCTGGATTTGGGCGTGTTCTACATTCCACTCATGACGCTCGTGGTGATGTTTATGACAAACAGTGCCAACTTGCAAGATGGTTTGGACGGCATTTTGTCCAGCGTGACGATGATTGGCATGATTGCCTTTGGTGTATTGTCCATGACCCTTCAAAATGCACCTTGGCTCAATGCCTATCATAAAGGCGTCATCACCCTTTCAAGCTTTGCTTTAATGGGGGCTGTGATTGGCTTTTTACGCTTTAATCACTACCCTGCAAAAATCTTTATGGGAGACACTGGGAGCATGTACATTGGGGGGATGATGGTGGGGCTGTCTATGCTCACCAAAACAGCTTTTCCCATGATTCTCATTTGCTTTACGTGCATTATGTCTTCCGTATCTGTGATGATGCAGGTGACATACTTTAAGCTCACCAAAGGCAAGCGCATCTTTAAAATGTCTCCCATTCATCACCATTTTGAACTGTGTGGCATGAAGGAAACGCAGATTGTGCTCATGTATGTCGCAGTCACCATCCTCCTTTCCTTGATCGCAGTACTCTCTATGAACCAATTTATGTAATGCATGGATATCCGTGCGCAGTGAGGAGCTGAAAAATTTGCAGTTATCAGAAACAATTCAATCTCAAAACACACCTTTTTCTTATCAAAACAAGCGTGTGCTTGTGGTGGGGCTTAAAAGAAGTGGCGTTGCAGCCGCATTGTTGCTCTTAAAGCTCCATGCAATCCCTGTACTAAACGATATGAAAAAGAGAGAAGATCTGCAAGATGCAGGCTTAGAAACACTGGATGCGTACGAACAAATCGAATGGCGATTGGGTGAAAACGCAATAGACGTGCTCAAAAGTTGCGATGCTATGGTAATTAGCCCTGCTGTGGACATAGCGTCAGCCCTCGTAAAAGAAGCGCAGAAACTCAACAAGTATGTGGTGGGTGAATTGGAGTTTGCCTATCAGAATTTGCAAGGCACTGTTCTTGCAGTAACAGGCACAAATGGCAAGACGACAACGGTGTCTTTGCTTCGTGAAATATTCAATGCAGCAGGCAAAAAAACATATCTTGGAGGGAATATTGGATATCCTCTTTCTATGATTGCATTAGAGAGCAAAAAAGAGGATATGGTAGTGGTTGAAGTATCCTCTTTTCAGCTTGAAAGTATGCACACTTTTGCGCCACGTGCAGCCGCTGTGCTCAACATCACAGAAGACCACTTGGTGCGCCATAAAACAATGCAAAGATATATAGAGCTTAAAAAGAGCATATTTGATAGGCAAAACAATGAAGACTATGCTGTGCTCAATTATGAAGACCAAGAGTGCAGAAAAATGGAACAGGGTATTCCTTCTAAAGTACTCTATTTTTCTTCCAAAAACATATTACCACAAGGTGCATATGTACAAGATGGATACGTGGTTGTTTCGCTCAATGGCGAACAAAAACAAATCATCAAGACAGAAGAAATTGCCATTAAAGGGGCACATAATTTGGAGAATGCACTTGCAGCTACCTTGCTTTCTTATGCGATGCACGTGCCAGCGCCTGTTATACGCCACGCTTTAAAGGCATTTAAAGGGGTGGAACATCGCATTGAAAAAGTGCGTGTGCTCAATGACATCACTTACTACAATGATTCAAAGGGCACAAATGTGGACTCTACGATAAAAGCCATCCAAACGATGGATGAAAATACAGTGATTATTTTGGGTGGGTATGATAAAAACATCTCCTTTGAGCAATTGGCAGAGTGCATGAAACAAGCGCCCTTTATCCAACACGCTGTGCTCTTGGGGCAAACAAAAAATCAAATTCAAAAGGAACTCATGGAAAAAGGGTACCAAAACATCGCAATGGTGGATACGCTTTTGCAGGCTGTGGAAAAAGCAACAAGCCTGTGCAAAGGCAAAAGTAGCGTGCTCTTTTCGCCTGCTTGTGCATCTTTTGATATGTTTAACGACTATGAAGAAAGAGGCAGAATCTTTAAAGAAATGGTGCATCAATTAAAATAAAATAATAGAATTGGAAAGAAGAAAATGACTCAGCAGCATGTTTCTCATTCAATTCAAAAGAAAATAGAACCACAAAAGAAAATAGATAAGACCTTTTTAACAAGTGTTGTTTTTTTACTCATGTTTGGGATTGTGACGCTCTTTAGTGCAACGTATTACAAAGCACAGGATTTGGGCGACCCTTTTATGGAAGTAAAGGAACAACTTTTGTTTATGCTTTTGGGTGCGTGCTTGATGGTGTTTTTATCTCGAGTACCCTATAAACTTTTTTTGTCCCAAAAAGTAGCCACCACTGCGCTGTGTATCAGCATGGGGTTGTTGCTCCTCGTTTTAATTCCTGGGTTTTCAAAAGAAGTCAACGGCTCTAAAAGGTGGCTCAAACTCTTTGGATTTTCCTTTCAGCCGGGTGAAATTGCAAAGTATTTTACGGTGCTCTTTTTAGCGTGTGCGCTCACCAAAAGAGGGCAGAAAATGCAAAAGTTTTTTAAAGGCATTGTGCCTGTGTTACTGCCCGTTGGCATTATGTTTTTACTCATTTTAAAGCAACCCAACTTGTCGACAGCAGGCACGCTTTTGATGGTAAGCGTGATGATGATTATGATATCGGGCGCAAAAATAAAGCATATTATGTTGCTTGTGTTGATGGGCATTTTCCTCTTTTTCTTTTATGCAATGAGCGAACCGTACAGAAAAGAAAGAATGCTTTCTTTTAGAAACCCTTTTGAAAAAATGAGCGATGAAGGGTATCAACTCTCACAGTCTTTGATTGCCTTTGGCTCGGGCGGATTTTTTGGCATGGGCTTAGGGCAAGGCAGGCAAAAGTTCGCTTACTTACCTTACCCTGAAAGTGACTTTATATTCGCCATTGTGGGGGAAGATTTTGGGCTTTTAGGGTGCATTGCCGTAGTGATTATGTTTGTGGTGTTTCTGTTGACAGGCATGCGCATTGCCCTTCAATGTGAAGATACATTCGGCATACTCTTGGCGTCTTCTATTATAGGGCTCATTACCATTCAAACGCTCATTAACATGTGCGTGGTGGTCGGGCTTGTGCCAACCACGGGGCTTCCCCTTCCCTTTTTTAGTGCAGGGGGCACAAGCCTTGCGATGACGATGGGCGCCATAGGCATTGTACTCAATATCAGCAGATATAAAACGGGGAATAATACGTGAAATGCACCTTCTTATTTTCTTTGCATACCATGATGACATATTGAATAGGGAGGTATGGTTGTTGTGGAGAAATTTAAAATAGTTGGTGGCGCAAAAGTGGAAGGGAAAATCAATGTGCAGGCATCCAAAAATGCCGTGCTCCCCATTATGGCGGCCTCTATTATGACAGAAGAAGCAGTGCAAATTACAAACGCACCGTGTATTTTAGATGTGTTTTACATGGGGCAGATATTAGAAGAATTGGGGTGCAAAGTAAAAAGAGAAAATCAAAGTATGGTGCTTGATGCATCGAGCATGCACAGCTATTTTATGCCCGAAATGCTGTCCAAAAAAATACGCTCTTCCATTTTTATGTTAGGCCCCTTGCTCTCTAAATTTAAAAAAGCAGTGGTGCCCTATCCGGGGGGGTGCGAAATAGGGCTTCGCCCCATTGATTTACATATTGCCTGTTTAAAAGCTTTGCACGTAAAAGTGGAAGAAAAAGCAGGATTTTTATATTGTGACGGTGAATATATGAAGGCAGGGGAAATTCAACTGGACTACCCTTCTGTGGGTGCAACAGAAAATGCTATGCTGTGCGCAGTGTTGCTCAAAGGCAAAACGCTCATTCACAATGCTGCAAGAGAACCTGAGATAAAAGATTTGCAGAACTTTGTAAATGAGATGGGGGGCAATGTGCAAGGTGCCGGCTCTGAAACAATCCAAGTGACAGGGGTAAAAAAGTTACACGGTTGTATGTATACGCCCATTCCAGACCGTATTGTGGCAGGCACATTGTTGTGTGCAGGCGCCATCACAGGAGGGAAAATCCAATTAAACGGCGCACATAAAAAAGATATGGGCGCAGTGCTGTCTAAGCTTCAACTTATGGGATGTGAAGTAAGGACGGGCAAAGAGTATATTTACTTATCAGCGCCTCATAGATTACGCCCATTACAGCAAGTAAAAACACAGCCTTACCCAGGGTTTCCAACAGATATGCAAGCACAGCTTTTAACGCTCTTGAGCGTATCAGAAGGCACGAGCGTGGTGATAGAAAATGTGTTTGAAAACAGGTTTTCTCACGCAGTTGATTTAAACAAAATGGGGGCAGACATTTTTATCAATGAGCGCACTGCCGTGATTAAAGGTGTGCCCAAATTGTGTGGCGCAAAAACGTGCGCCAAGGATTTAAGAGGGGGCGCAGCCCTTGTGCTTGCAGGCCTTAAAGCAGAGGGCGAAACAGTGGTGCAAAATGTCGAATGTATAGACAGAGGATATCAGGCATTTGAACAAATGCTTGCGAGTTTAGGGCAAAATATTATACGCATATAAAGGGGGGAAAAACATCACATGCAAAATAACCAAGGACAAAATCATTATGAACAAAATGGGCAAAATGCGTATCGGGAGGATTATATAACGCCTGTTCAAAACAATGCACAGTACAATCAAAATGCGTATCAAAATATGCAACAGTATGAGAACGATGGAGAAGACAATGCTTCTTTTGATGATACAAGTGCAGCGTATTTTGAGGGGCAAGAAACGTATGATTTTAGCTATGATAATTTTTTAGATGAAAATTATAAAGAAGAAAAAAGAACAAGAGAACACTTGGGCGCACAAGAAGATGAAGAGCAAACTCAAAGAATTAAAGTGCGACAAAAAAATGGGCTGATTACAGTCTTGTTCACCTTGTGCGTGCTCTTTGCAGTGATTTTTCTCTTGAACATCAGTGTGCTCAAAATTAGAAACATTGAGGTCATTGGTATCGATAGTCAATATAAAGCAAATATTGTGCAAGAAGCAGGCTTAAAATACGGTATGGGGTATCTAAATGTCAGTAAAAGAAATGTGGCAAAGAACATCAATGACAATCGATATTTAAAGTTTGTGGATTTAAAAAAGCACTTTCCAAATGGCCTCTCTTTAACCATTCAATTGAGAAACCCAAGGGTAAATATGATGGTGATGGGCATGACGTATGTGCTGGATGATGAAGGCATGGTGCTTGAAAAGGTGAACAGTGTGGCGCTGGACAATGGGCTGATGACGGTGACAGGCGTTAAGGTGAAAGACATTCGACTGGGGAGCATATTTGTACCTCAAAAAAAAGAACAGTTTGAGCTTTCAAAAGCTGTTGTAGATGAACTTATTTTACAAGATTATATTCACCAAATTGCAGAATTAAATGTATCGAATATGGACAACATATATTTGATTACAATAGATGGCTATACGGTAGATATTGGCAATGGGGAAGACGTTCGGGCGAAGGTGGGCACGGTGCGTGCCGTTGTCAAAAAATTGCGTGAAATGGGGAAGCAAGGAGGCATGATTGATGCTTGCATTCCAGGCGAAGCCACCTATTCACCTCCTAATTTATGATTTTTATAAGAAAATCAATGAAATTTTGAAAAAAAACAGCTTTTTTTTGAATTTTTTACAAAGAAAGGCTTGCCAAATTATCACAAAAAGGTTACAATAAATAGAGCATGTAAAATTGTGACCAACATGCGCTCATTGACATCTGAAGGATGACAATAAGTTTTCCTGAAGAACGGGGGAGGATTCATGAAAAATACTGTGGCCGCAATGGACTTTGGAACGAGTAAACTTGTTGCATTGGTAGCTGAAACCAGTGGGCGTCAACGCTGCGATATTATCGGAGCGGGCATTGCTACGTATGACGGCTTTTTGGATGGACAGTGGAATGCGCCCACGCAGCTCAATGATGCTATCTCAAGCGCTGTACGTGAAGCAGAAGAACAATCTCGCACGAGAATTAGAGACATCAATTTGGGTGTGCCGGGGGACTTTTCTAAAGTCGTTGCCATCGAAGCAAAAGTAGATTTGCAAGGGGCAGACCCTAAAGTGACTTTGAAAGATATTGACGAGCTTTTTATTAAAGCGACAGAATTGCTTGGTGATGTGCAAGGCAACATCATTCACAGAAGCCCTGCATGGTTTATGGTGGATGATGGCAAAAAGACATTAGAGCCAATGGGCGTTCGTGGGTACGAATTGCGTGCAGTGGTTTCTTTTGTGATTGCTGATCAATTCTTTATTGATGATGTGACAGAGCGTTTTAGAGCGCTGAACATCAATGTAGTGGGTTGTTTTTCTTCACCTACTGGGCAAGCTATGCTGTTTGTGCCAGATGAAGAAAGAGATCGCACTGCTGTATTGGTAGATGTGGGGTACTTAAACACAGAAGTGATGACAGTCGAAGGGGATGCGCTTACGTATCTTAAAGTACTTCCTGTGGGTGGCGGTCACATTGCCGCAGACTTGGCATATGGGCTGGACATTTCTTTGACAGCCGCAGAGCAAATCAAGCGTCAATATGTGTTTGGGCTTTCAGCTGGGCAAACGACCTTTGAAGCAATTGGCCAATCGGGCACAACAGAAACTTTTACTCGTGAAAAGGTGGAAGAAGTGTTGGAAGCAAGGGCAGACGAAATTTGTGAACAAATCAAAGATGCCATCAAAGACAGTGGCGTGCGCCTTGGCAACTGGTCTCCTGTGTATTTAACAGGGGGTGGGCTGACCATCAACCGTGGTGGCAGGGATTACCTTGCTGCAAAGTTGGACAAGCCTGTGCGTGAATTGCCTCGCAAAGCTGTTAAATTATCCAGTCCTGCTTATTCAAGTGCTCTTGGGTTACTTGATTTAATTATAGATACTTTGGTCAATCGATCAGCACCAACCAATGGTATCACAGGATTCTTTAAAAGCCTTTTTGGCTCTTAATGAACAAAATCTAAAACAGAAGTTTTATAATAGGGGGTAACACCATGCCTTTTGAAATTCAGGGAGATCAATCATCCTTCGCCTCGATCAAAGTAGTTGGTTGTGGTGGAGGAGGTACAAACGCTGTCAATCGAATGGTTGAAACGGGTCTTAAAGGCGTAGAGTTTGTCGCTGTCAATACAGATCGTCAGGCACTCGCTCTTTCACAGGCAAACTATAAAATTCAGATTGGCGAAAAATTAACAAAAGGGTTGGGCGCAGGCGCTGTGCCTGACATTGGCCGTAGAGCAGCAGAAGAAAGCCGTGAAGAAATCGCTCAAGCTTTAAAAGGCGCAGACCTTGTGTTTGTAACAGCTGGTATGGGTGGTGGCACAGGCACAGGCGCAGCTCCAGTGGTTGCAGAAGTGGCTCGTGAAATGAACTGCTTAACAATCGCTGTTGTAACCAAGCCTTTTGCTTTTGAAGGCAAACAGCGCATGAAAAATGCCGAAGTGGGTATTTCTGAATTAAAGCAAAATGTAGATACCTTGGTGGTCATTCCAAATGACCGTTTGCTCCAAGTGGTGAGCAAGGGTACAACGATGCTTGAAGCGTTCAGAATTGCAGATGACGTGCTCCGTCAAGGCATTCAAGGCATTTCCGACTTGATTGCGTTGCCTGCACTCATTAACTTGGACTATGCTGACGTAAAGACAGTGATGGAATCAGGTGGCATGGCACACATGGGCATTGGCGTTGGCAAGGGCGAAACCAGAATGATGGACGCTGCTAAAAATGCCATTCAAAGCCCCTTGCTTGAAACCAAGATTGATGGCGCACGTGCTGTGTTGATCAACATCACAGGTGGCGAAGACATGAGCATTATGGACATCAATGAAGCTGCAAACCTCGTGATGGAATCTGCAGACAGCGATGCAAACATCATCTTTGGTGCAGGCATTGATCCCACACTTTCTGAAGAAGTGCGCATTACAGTGATTGCAACAGGCTTTGAAAAAACGCCTTTCCCTCCCAAGGGTGGAAAGAAAAAACCTGCACATCAAAACGCATTGCCTTACGGCGCTGCCATCCCTTCTTATAACCCTTATGAAAACAGAGTAAAGAATGTTCAAGGGGGAGAGTTTGATGCACCAGCACCTGTACAGTATGAAAATGATGTGATGGGTACAGCGGCAAGGCCTACACCTACCATGCAACAAATGCCTTCTTATCAAACCCCATATGGCAATCAAAATCAGCAAATGAATGCACCTTATGGGCAACAGTATATGCCTCAATATCAGCCTTATCAACAGCCTGCTTATCAGATGCCTGATCAAAATGTTGCCCCCCAGCAACCTGTTCAGAATGAGAAGGACGATTTGGGCGTACCTGCATTCTTGCGCCGTGAACGCAAGTAATTAAAATTACATGAAAAGGTGCATTTTAAAGCAATTTTGAATGTGTCTTTGTATACAAAAAGCTGTTACAGGGGAAAACTGTGACAGCTTTTTGCCTTTTATGAACATGGTAAATGTATGTAAATAAAAAACAGAACAGTGAAAAAACGTGTATTTTACAGGAA
Organism: uncultured Oscillospiraceae bacterium; assembly: GCA_964439755.1. Taxonomy (GTDB): domain Bacteria; phylum Bacillota; class Clostridia; order Christensenellales; family Aristaeellaceae; genus CAYTPJ01. The sequence continues at coordinate 14,907 of CAYTPJ010000004.1, read as the reverse complement.
ATGACAATAGAAGATATTGTGATTTTCTTCTTTTTTAAGAGAAAAAGAGGTTATTTTAACAAAAAAATGCTGGTTTACCTTCCTTTTTTGCCTTTTGTGTGGTATAATGGAAAGGGAAAAACAAAGATAGAGGTGCGTGCATGGAGATATTTGACGAACAAGGTGAAAAGCTCGTAGACGCTTTTCTATCCATACAAAATAAGGATGATTTAAAAAACTTTTTAACGGATTTGTGCACTGCGCAAGAAATTCAGAGCATGGCACAGCGTTATCAGGTGGCACAGCTTTTAAAAGAGAAGAAAACATATGACTATATATGTTTGCACACAGGCGCAAGCAAGGCAACGATTAGCCGTGTAAACCGTGCGCTCGTGTGGGGCAATGACGGATATCAAAAAGTGCTTGAAAACAATAACAACCAAGATGTGCAAGAGGAAGATAAATGAATTTACAAGATTTAAACGAAATGCAACGAAAAGCAGCCCAAACGTTAGAAGGCCCTTTATTGATTTTGGCAGGGGCAGGGAGTGGGAAAACAAGGACGGTCACGTATCGCATTGCGAATTTACTCGCACACAATGTGCCTGCCTATAAAATCCTTGCGCTTACCTTTACCAATAAGGCGGCACGTGAAATGCGTGAACGTGTGGAAAAGCTCGTAGGAGATAGCGCAAAAGACATGTGGATTGGTACATTCCACTCTGTTTGTGTGCGTATTTTGAGAAAAGATATTGAAAAATTGGGGTACAAACGCTCTTTTACTATTTATGATGATGACGACCAATCCAAAGTCATTAAAGATATTTTAAAAAAGCTCAACATTGATGATAAATCACTCACGTATAGAGAAGTAAAAGGTAAAATTTCGGATGCCAAAAACCATATTTATTCTCCTGATGAATGGTTTAGCCACAGCGACAGAAGCTATAAATCGCAACAAATTCACGATGTATTTGTGCAGTATGAAGGGCGCCTTAGAAACGCAAATGCGTTGGACTTTGACGATATTTTGTTGCGCACATTACAATTGTTTTTTGACCATCCACCTGTTTTGGACTATTATAAAAATAAGTTCTCTTATGTGCATGTGGATGAATATCAAGATACCAACGTGGCGCAGTATCAGCTTGTGCGCCTTTTAACAGAAGATAGCCGTAACTTGTGTGTGGTGGGGGACGATGACCAGTCCATTTACGGATGGCGTGGGGCAGACCTTCGCAATATTTTAGAGTTTGAAAAAGACTTTCAAGATGCGACTGTGATTAAATTAGAGCAAAACTATCGCTCCACCTCCAACATTTTGGATGCTGCAAACCAAGTGATTGCACACAATAAGGGCAGAAAAGAAAAAGTGCTTTGGACAGAAGAAAATGAGGGTGAAAAAATTCGCCTCTATACAGCCGGGGATGAAAGAGAAGAAGCAGCCTGGATTTGCGAAAGCATTAGAAAGTACAGAACAAACGGTGGCGATTATTCAGACATCGCAGTGCTCTATCGTATGCACGCACAGAGCCGTGTCATAGAAGAAATGTTCATGCGCTCGGGCATTCCATACAGAGTGTATGGGGGCACGAGGTTCTACGATAGACGTGAAATCAAAGACGTGCTTGCTTATTTGCGAGTGATGGTCAACCCTTCGGACACCGTGTCTTTAAAGCGCATTATCAACATTCCAAAGCGTGCCATTGGGGATGCAACTGTACATCAATTAGAGCAAGAGGCAGAAAGAGAAGATATTTCTCTCTTTGATACATTGACACAACCACCAGAAACCTTGTCTTCTCGTCCTAAAAAATGCGTCAAAGAGTTTGCACGCTTAATCTACAATTTGATGCTACTAAAGGATGAAATGCCTTTGAGCGAATTTGTGCAAAAATTATTGGACGAAACAGGGCTTTCAGCACAATTCCAAAATGAGGATATTGAAGAAAATAGAACACGCATGGAAAACTTAATGGAATTTGTCGGTGCAACCAAAGAGTTTGAACAAAAATCTGAAGACAAGACTTTGGAAGCGTACCTTGAAAATGTGGCGCTTGTAACAGATTTGGACAATCAGGATACCTCTGAAAAATTCGTTACTTTAATGACGTTGCACAGCGCAAAAGGGCTTGAATACAAGGCTGTATTCCTTGCCGGGTTAGAAGAAAATGTGTTCCCCAGTGCAAGGAGCATGGGGGATGAAACACGGTTTGAAGAAGAGCGCCGTCTTTGTTATGTAGGCATTACAAGAGCGAGAGAACAGCTCTATTTGTCAGGCGCAAGGCAGAGAACAATCTTTAACCAAGTGTCTTACAATGCGCCCTCTTTGTTCATAAAGGAAATCCCTGAACGCTTGATCAATGATGAATGGGCACAGGCAGATAGAGCCTCTTTTGCGCCAAGACGTGAAAATATCAAGCAGGAAATCAAGCAACGCAAGGAACAGAGAATGATTAGCTTTGGTACGCCTGGTATGGGTCAAAGAGAAAATCCTCTGCAAATACCTGGTGTTACAAAAGGGTTTGTGCCTTCTAAAGCACAAGCGTTTGCCAATAGTGCAGTGAAAACGCTCTTTCAAAAAGGGGATAGAGTGCTCCACAGAAAATTTGGAGAGGGCACAGTAATTGCGCTCGAAGGCACAGGAAGCGAAGCACGCATAGTCATTTCCTTTACAGCATATGGCAACAAGGAGTTTGCATTGTCTATTGCCCCTATTGTAAAAATCAATGTGTGATATATTTTAAACGAGGTGGATTTTAAAAGCATGGATAAAATGCGTGAATTGGTCGATCGATTAAACGAAACAGCGTATCAGTACTATGTGTTAGATGCCCCCACGATTTCAGATAAACAGTGGGATGAACTGTATGACACGCTTGTTTTGCTTGAAAAAGAAAGTGGTGTACAATTGCCCGACTCGCCTACACACCGTGTGGGTGGGGCAATTCTCAAAAACTTTGAGCCACACACGCATATTTCAAGGCTTTGGAGCATGGATAAAGTAAAAGGGCATATGGAGCTTGAAGCGTGGTTTGATAGAGCGCAAAAGCTGTATGCAAGTGAAAAGCAATTGCCTAAATTAAAGTATGCAGTAGAATATAAATTTGACGGTTTGACCATCAATTTAACGTACAAAGAAGGTGTACTGGTCAACGCCTCCACCCGTGGCAATGGTGAAATAGGGGAAGAAATATTGCCCCAAGCCAAAACGGTGTTGGGCGTACCTTTGAGCATTCCATACAAAGGTCTTTTAGAGGTGCAAGGGGAGTGCATTATGCGCCTGAGTGCACTGAGAAAATACAATGAGAGCGCAACAGAGCCTCTTAAAAATGCACGCAATGCAGCAGCAGGAGGGCTACGTAACTTAGACCCTGCTGTAACGGCATCACGGCATTTGAGCGCATTTTTCTATCAGGTGGGCACCATTCAAAATCCACCTTACACAGACCAAGCAGGCATGATTGACTTTTTAAAAGCGCAAAAATTCCCTGTAAGCCCGTATTTTAAGCAGGCAGACACAAAGGAAGAAGTGCTCAAAGCGATTGATGAAATAGAGGAAAAAAGAGCCTCACTGGATTTTTTGATAGATGGTGCAGTGGTCAAAATACAGGACATGCATACAAGAGAAGTGATGGGATACACGGACAAGTTCCCTCGTTGGGCTGTTGCGTACAAGTTTAAAGCGGAAGAAAATATAACGCAAATCAATGATGTCACGTGGGAATTGGGGCGCACAGGCAAGTTGACCCCTTTGGCGCATGTAGAACCTGTGGACTTTGAAGGCGTGGTCGTTCAAAAAGCAACGCTCAATAACTACGGAGATATTTTAAGAAAGAAATTGACGTTGCACACAGATGTGTGGATTAGAAGGTCTAACGATGTTATCCCTGAAATCATGGGGTGCGTGGAGGAAAATAACAGGGGGGAAGAAATTCAAAAACCCATAGTATGTCCTTACTGCAAAGGCGATTTGACAGAGCGAGGCGCACACTTGTTTTGCCTCAACACGGACACGTGTAAGCCTCAAGCCGTGATGCGTCTAAAGCATTATGCGTCCAGGGATGCGATGGACATGGAGTCTTTTTCCGAAAAAACGGCAGACTTGTTTTACGAGGCTTTGGGGGTCAAAAGCCCTGCTGATTTATATCGCTTAAATGAAAATGATTTGAGCGTGCTGGAAGGGTTTAAGGAAAAGAGAATTAAGAATTTCTTTGATGCTGTTGAAAAGAGCAAGCATTGCACACTGGATAGATTTTTGCTTGCAGTGGGCATTCCAAACGTGGGCAAAAAAACAGCACGAGATTTGGCACAGCATTTTGGCACGTTGGATGCCATTCGTAACGCCTCTTTGGACGAATTGTCAGGCGTAGATGAAATTGGAGATATCGTGGCGCAGTCCATCATTGACTTTTTTTCTTATCAAGAAAACAAAGAGATGATAGAAAGTTTGCTTTTAGCAGGGGTTACACCTCAGGAAGTTAAAAAAGCAGAGGGGGGCATGTTGCAAGGGCAATCTGTGGTGGTCACAGGGACTTTGCAAACACTTTCCAGAAAAGATGCAGAAGACCTCATTAGAAATAACGGTGGTCGCCCTGCCTCCAGCGTGAGCAAGAAAACTGCTCTCGTTGTGGCAGGTGAAAGTGCAGGGAGCAAATTGCAAAAAGCACATGAACTTCAAATCAAAGTATTGTCAGAGCAGGAATTTTTGGACATGCTCTCGTAAAATACACACATATTTCACACACGACGAAATGCCGTATTCTGTTCCTTTTGGAATTGTGTGCAAGAAGGCTTGACAAGATACAGAATCAATGTATAATAAAAGCTGTGTGAACATAAGCGCACAGCTTTTTGTTTTACACACACCAAACGTGTACAATCAAATGTGCAGAAGGGATATTTTTCTTGGAAAGAATGATATACATGGAGGAAAATGCATGCTGGACGGACAAGGTGATGAGTGCACTCATCATCAATCAATTGTCTGCTTCTCATAAACGCTTGTATTTATCTCCTCAAAAAGGGATTTTCGACCAGACACTGACGCATAGAGAATGGATGAAATTGTGGGCAAACTCTTTTTATTGTCAAGAGGATAAAACACAATTAACGCATACAATACCTGATAAAAAAGCTGTTCAAAATGCGATTTTTAATAATTTATCGCTTGAAATATCTTTGCTTTCAAGTGGAGAAGAAAGCCTCATGCAGCGCCTTTTGTTTTCAGAAGGGAAAACAGAGCTGATTTCAAAGCATGAAGTGGTGCATGCAGAAGCACTTCAAAAACGCTTGCTTTGCCATGTTGAAAAAAAAGAGGGGGGCATGGAGCTGCATTTGGAAGCGCCTTTAATGCCTCTCATTATGCAGGCAATGAACAAGAAAACATATGCTGAAATACGTGAAAAGATGTTTGCCGTAGATGCAACGCTCAATGGGCTTTTGTATCTAACGGGGTTTTTGCATGCCTCTGTGCCAGTAGAGCATTTTATAAAGGAAGGGCTTGTAAAAGAAAAAGGAGCAAATGTGTATTTGACACGTTCTCTTTGCGCCTCGTATGACTATTGTTACGACCAAACGGGGGACATGATGCTCCTGCATAAAGGGCTTGCAGATACAGAAAAGATGTTCTATATGCTCTCTCAAAAAGAACTGCCACAGCCTAATATTTCTCAAGATATGCTCCTTGGGGGCATGAATGAAATGTTAGAGGAAGAAAAGCCTGCTTGTCAAATGATGGTGGGTGTGCTCCATGGGGCATTAAGAGAAGCGTATGATGAAGAAGAAGCAGTGGATGACCTTAAAATGATGATAAAGCAAGGGGCAGACATAGAAGAAATACAGGGCGTGCTCCAAAATATGCTCGCAACGTACCCAACGGCGCATATGCACCACGCATTAAAACGCATGATGCTTGAAGTGGTTAGATGGAACTTTGTACAATCGGCGGTGCTCAACTGATGTACGTATATGAAGCAAAAATTCCAGCAAATTATCACACAACCAAGCTGATCAACTACGCATATACAGCTTTTCCTTTGTTGCCTGATTACGTGATAAAGAATGCATTTAAAAAAAAGGATGTAAAGCTCAATGATGTGCGCTGTACACTGGACACACAAACGGTTGCAAATGCGCAAGTGAAACTGTATACACCGTTTAAAGCAACACTTTCTGTGGTGTATGAAGATGAAAATATTTTGCTCATTGATAAGCCTGTGGGCATCAGCTCAGAAGATGATATGCGTGGAGGGATGCATGTGCTTTCTGTGTTGCAAAAAGAAAGAGGCAAAGACATTGCACTGTGTCACCGTTTGGACAACCAAACTTCAGGCATCTTGGCGCTTGCTAAGAATAAACAGAGTGAAGAAGCACTTTTGGAAGCGTTTAAAGCACGCACAGTTGAAAAAAAGTATGTCTGCGTGGTGCGTGGCACAATGCGTCCTTTAGAAGATGTGAAGGAAGCATACCTTGTAAAAGATGCACTGCATAAAAAAGTGCGTGTGGTGTCGCACAATGTGCCCGACTCTAAGTACATTCAAACAGGGTATAGAGTGCTCCAAACGGGGGATAATGTATCGCACCTTGAAATTACTTTGTATACAGGGCGCACACACCAAATCAGGGCGCACATGGCATATTTGGCGCACCCTGTTTTGGGGGATGATGTGTATGGAGATAGGGCATTTAACAAAAAGAACAAGGCATCTCGTTTGTACTTATGTTCTAACAGTTTGACCTTTCATACACAAGGGATGCTTGCTTATTTAAATGGCAAATGTTTTACAATAGACAATCCTTTTTTAACATAAGAAAGACGAGGGAAACAAAATGGCGCAAGTAAAGCTCATTGCAATGGACATGGACGGTACTTTGTTAGACAGACAGGGCAACATATTTAAAGAAAATGTGGAAGCGCTCAAAGAGGCGAAAAAAAGAGGGGTGGCATTTGCTATTTGTTCGGGCAGATACCCTGAAAATGCCTCTTTTGTGGTGCTAGACAGTGGGCTTTCTTGCCCTGTTATTGGCACAAACGGCGCTGAAATATTAGAAACACCTCTTGGAAAAGTGCTTTTTTCTCATGATATGGATAAAAAGGCAGCCAAAGAAGTGAACGATGTGTTGCTTTCTTTCAACGCATCTTACTTTACATTTGGGCATAAATTGATCACCACGAGTTCGCAGGATGCAAGGCATCACAGCGAGTTGCATCAAGGTGAATTTTTAAGAGAACAGGGTGCAATTCGCTTTTGCCATGGTCCAGAGGCGATATTAAATTCTTTGGAGGAAGGCATTGCCAAATTCTTTGTTTCAGATACAGGCAATTTAAAAGAGATATATGATGCACTGTCTAAAATCGATCATATTGTGCTCACAAGGTCTTCACCCATCAACATCGAAGTGATGCCAGTAGGCGTGGACAAGGGCACAGGCGTGTTGGAGCTTGCCACGCATTTGGGCATTAAGATGGAAGAAGTGATGGCATTGGGCGACCAAGAGAATGATTTGCCCATGCTTGAAAGGGTGGGCTTTGGTGTTGCAATGGGCAATGCACCCCAATATGTAAAGGACAAGGCACGTTATCAAACCTTGCCTTATGATCAAGCAGGCGTGGCACATGCCATTGAAAAGTTTGTTTTGTCCGTATAATGCATATTTGGTTGACAGAAATGCAAATACCATGTATAATGTAGTGGAAGTAATGACACGTTTAGGAGGGAATTCCTGATGATTTACAATGATATTAAGGATATTGTTCCACATTTTTTCTTTCGTGGAACGTATAAAAGTGGGGAAGAATTACACTCTGGGAACATCAATACGACCTATCACTTTGTAAACGATGAACAAGGCACATTGCGCCATTATCTTTTGCAAAAAGTAAACAGCTTTGTGTTTAAAGAGCCTGAACGAGTGATGCAAAATATTGCTCGTGTGACAGAGCATGTGCGCACACGCATGATTGAAGAAGGGATAAACCCCGAACGCCGTGTGTTGGATTTAATTCCTACAAGAAGTGGGCAACTTATGCTCAAGGATAAAAGTGGGGATTTTTGGAGAGGGTACACGTATATTACAGATGCAACGGCATATGATATGGTCAATTCGCCCGAACTTTTTTGTGAAGTAGGGAGAGGGTTTGGTACTTTTCAGAGGTATTTGACAGACTTTCCTGCAAGTGAATTGTTCGATGCAATCCCTGATTTCCACAACACAAAGAAGCGTTTTTTCGCATTTGTGCGTGCTGTGGATGAGAACCTTGCAGGGCGAGCAAGCGAAGTGGAAAAAGAAATTGAGTTTATGTTTGACCATCGTAAAATGATGTGCGAAATTGTACAGCGCATTGATGCAGGCGAACTGCCCACTCGTGTAACGCACAACGACACAAAGAGCAACAATGTGATGATGGATGACAAGACGAACGAAGCACTGTGCGTGATTGACTTGGACACCGTTATGGCAGGCTCTGTGTTGTACGACTATGGCGATGCCATTCGTTTTGGTGCCTCCACGGCGGCAGAAGATGAGCCAGATGTGTCTATGATTGCACTGGATATGGATAAAACACGTGCTTTTACAAAGGGCTTTATTGAAGAAACAAATGGCTTTTTAACGCAGAATGAACTGCACATGTTGCCCCTTGGCATTAAGGTGCTCACATGCGAACTCGCTATGCGCTTTTTAACAGACTATCTGAATGGAGATCAGTACTTTAAAGTCAATTCTCCTCAGCATAACTTGGTGAGAACACGTGCGCAGATTGCTCTTTTAAAGGATATTGAAAGAAAAGAAGAAGAACTGCAAACCATGGTCAATGAATTGATCGCAAGGTAATTTTGATGTGCAAGGGAGGCTTGTTTCCCTTGCATTTTTTTGTAAAAAAGGAGCAAAATGCAGAAATTAGAGGATGTCAAAGGGATAGGGTCAAAAAGGCTTGAATGCTTGCATGCGGCAAACATTTTTTCTTTGCGTGACCTTTTATTTGTGATGCCGATATCTTATAAAGATACTTTGGAGGACTCTGATTTAAATACCATTCAAAAAGGGGATAAAGTGTGCTTGTCGGGTGCTGTGAGCAAAATCAGATTGTCACGCTTTCACGGTATATCGCAGGTGACTGCTACGCTGATAACAGAGCAAGGAAACATCCCTTTTCAATATTTTAATCAACCGTGGATGAAGGAAAATTTGAGTGGCTTAGAAGATGTGATTTTGTATGGTAGGGTGGACGAATATAAGGGCAAACTCATGCTCAACAGCCCTTCTATTGAAAGCGAAAGAGGCATAATTCCGACATACAAGGCACTTTTAAACATACCCAATAAAATGCTATTGAGTTTGATTACAATTGCCTTAGAGAGCCTGTCAGAGTGCGTAAAAGAAACGCTCCCTTTATCTGTTCGGGAAAAGCACCATTTGTGTGAAATCAACTTTGCATTGCGTCAAATTCATTTTCCTCTTTCTAAAGAAGCCCTTCAAATTGCCAAGAGGAGAATGGCGTTTGAAAATCTATTTTTGTATCAAGCGGCCATGGGCTTTATTAAAAAAAGCAAGGGCAAGGGCGTACAAATAATGGGGGCAGATGCAAAAGAGTATATTTCTTCTTTGCCTTTTGAACTGACAGAGGCACAGCAAAATGTGCTCAAGACCATTGAAAAGGATTTAAAAAAGGAAGCGCCCATGAGCAGGTTGGTGCAAGGGGATGTGGGGTGTGGTAAAACGGCTGTGGCATTTGGCGCCGTGTTTATGGCAGCTCAAAAAGGGTTTCAAAGTGCTATGATGGCGCCTACTGAAATATTGGCTAGACAGCACTATATAAGCGCAAAAGAAACGTTTAAAAGCTTGCACATAGAATGTGGATTGCTTGTCGCCTCTATGAAAGCAAAGGAAAAAAGAGAAGCTTTAGAAAAGATAAAAGACGGCACGTATGGATTGGTGATTGGTACACATGCGCTATTGAGTGAACAGGTGATATACCACGCACTGGGGCTTGTGATTACAGATGAACAGCATCGGTTTGGCGTAAAACAGAGAAAAATGCTCCAAAACAAGGCAGAACTAACTCCCAATGCGCTTGTAATGAGTGCAACCCCCATTCCACGCTCTTTGGCGCTCGTACTGTATGGGGATTTGGATATTTCTATCATTGACCAAATGCCCAAAGGTCGGTCAAAGGTGGAAACACGCATTGTGGGAGAAGAAAAGCGTGATGCGATGTATTCCTTTATCATAAACGAAGTGAAAAAAGGCAGGCAAGCGTACATTGTGTGCCCTCTGGTAGAAGAAAGCGAAGTATTGGAGGCAAAGAGCGCACAGGACATGTATGCTTATTTGGCAATGGGCTCTTTAAAGGATATTCGTTTGGGGCTGGTGTATGGAAAGCAAAAGCAAGAGGACAAGGAAAGCACGATGCAAAAGTTTGTGGCAGGAGAGATAGATGTGCTCGTATCTACCACGGTGATTGAAGTGGGGGTCAATGTGCCCAATGCAACGGTGATGGTGATAGAAAGTGCAGAAATGTTTGGACTTTCTCAATTGCACCAACTGCGTGGCCGTGTAGGGCGAGGAAAGGACAAGAGCTGGTGCTTCTTTATGGCAAAGAAAAATCAGCGTTTGGACGTGATGGTACAAACAAATGATGGCTTTGTGATTGCAGAGGAGGACTTAAAACAGCGTGGACCTGGCGACTTTTTGGGTACACGTCAGCACGGAGAAGCGTCAGACTTTATGAGCGCAGATGTGAAACTCATTGAGGAAACAAAATGTGCGTATCAAGAACTTATAAAAGAAAATAAAAAAGATGACCTTGAAATGGTACACACTTCTGCAAAAGAAGCGTTTTCCAAGGTCATGGAGCAGATTGCATTTGATTAAAATAGAAAAATCACTTTAAAGTAATGGTGGCAGGTGCGTAATTGCCTATGCTTTCAAAACAAGAGAGGGCAAAGCCGTTTTGATCAAAGGCTAAACCGTGGATGCTGGCTGTGCCGTCTTGGTCTAAAAGATAGAGCATGTAAGGAGGGGTGTCAAAATAAAAAGCGTAAGCAGGGTCATAAGCAGTGATATAATAGGTACCCTGTGTGTCATACGTGTTAGCGCCAAACTTTACCCCTGAGTATGTGCCATCTTCTTTAAATAAAATCACATCTTCTGCTTGAGAATCCCCTGCAATAAACTCCCATTGCCCCAAAAGCTTTTGGTTGATGTCGGGTAATTTTTGATAGGCTGTTTGGTTGTTTTCATCCACACAGAGGGCAGAAAGGGGCACAAATCCGTGAATGAGTTGCCCATGATCTGAAATCTTTTTGTCTTTTACAAAGGCACGTACATACGCATAATCATCTTTATAGAGGCCTAAGCACGTAAAGAGCGTGCCTTTTTTTATTTGAAATTGCTCAAATTGCGAAGTGTTGGGGTCGTCCGTCAAATACGTGTCCGTTTGGGCAGTCAAGGGGAAAGAGATGAAGGGCGCAGTTTCAAAATATTCGTCCTCACTACGGTCTTTTTCTACAAGCGCTCTTTCAACGTACCCAAAGCGCTGTGTGCGTTCGCTCACGTTGTATTTGATGCCCAAATAGTGAGTGCCGTCTGCCCCTTTTGCTGTGTGTGTGATGTATAAATCACCTTTTAAGCCCACAGCAGCTTTGCCCTTTGCAGCACGCCATGAGGAAGTGTCAGGGGCAGAGTACACAGGCGCTGTGCCAGTGCCTACAGGACTTCTTAGGGAAGAAAAATCATTGTAGGAAAACACGTTATCTCCTGTTTGGAGCAAACTGTGCATAAAGTTTAAATGTTCTATTTCTTTTAGAGCATGGGGAAATAAATCAATGTTAAAGTTTGAAAGGGAAATAACGGGCTTTGCATATATTTTTTTCTCGCCATTTTGTTCAGCAAGGTAACGATTATCGTCTCCCCAAGTGAGCGTAAAATCCTTAATTTTGGCTTCTTGCAAAACATACATGCCGTCTTGCAACAAAAAGGTGTATTCTTCCTCTGTTTTAGGGTAAATCAAAGAAAAACCGTTGTCTGTTTCTTTGAGTTGAACGACTTTTTTGTGTTGAGGTTGGTACACAGCTGTTGAAAAGGTGTACAGTGTTTGATTCAAAGAGAGCATGAGTGTGTTATGGTAGCGATTGCCGATGATTGCAATGTCTTTTACACCTGTGCACGGTGAGCCGTAATCATCATATGCATCCGTTTTAGACAGTGCACTGTATAACTCGCTACTTTTTATACCCCATTGGTTGGCAAATGCTGATTGAGCAAGGGTAAAGACGAGGAGGAAAACGATAGATGTGACCAAAAATTTCTTTTTCATACGATATCTCCTTTGGTAAAATAAGTTGATTGTTACCCATATAACGTACAAAGATAGGAAAATGTTCCCATAAATATTTTTTTAAAAAATAGGCGTATCCATCTTTTCTTTTTCAGGCAAAAAGACGGTTATTCTCGTACCGATATTTTCTTTTGAAAAAATATCAAAGTATCCTTTGTGCTCATCCACTATCCATTTTGCAATGGACAAACCAAGGCCTGTACCTCCTGTTTTTCTTGTGCGTGCGCTGTCTTCACGGTAAAAACGTTCAAAGATGTGAGAGAGCGCTTCTTTTTTAATACCTTGTCCATTGTCTTGCACTTGAAAGTAGGGGATGCCTTTTTGATATCCTGTTTTAAGTGTAATCAAATCACCTTTTTTTGAATATTTGATGGCATTGTCTATCAAAATACGGAAACACTGTTTGATTAAATTTTTGTCAGCAAAAGCATAGATATCGTCTTCTGATTTAATGCGCCATAAGTGGTTTTTTTCAATCATTTGGTATTCTTCAAATAAGTCAGATACCAATTGGGTGAGGTTTGTTTGCTCTTTTGAAAGTTTGGCTCTTGCACTGTCAAAACGTGCTAAAAGCAAAAGCTGTTCCACCAACTTCTGCATATGAGCTGTTTCAGACTGTATAGCTTCAATGGATTCATCAAGTATTTTTTCATCTGTTTTACCCCATCTTGAAAGCATATCAGCATAGCCAGAAATGACGGATAATGGGGTGCGCAACTCGTGGGAAGCATCTGATACAAAGCGACCTTGCTCTATATAGTTTGCTTGCATTTTTTTGACCATAGTATGGATGGACTCTTCCAACCCTGTAAGCTCTTGAGCGCCTGTTGTGAAAGAGGATTTAAAGTTTAAAGGGTCAACATTGGTGAGGACATTCTCTAATTCGTGAAGTTTTTCAAAGTCTAATCTTTTATTGGAGAGCGCTTTGGCTTCTCGTGTGATTTTCTCAATGGGTAGAAGCAATTTTTTTACTCTTTTTTTTCCGATTTCATACTGAGATAACAAAAAAATACCTTCAAATGTTAAAAGAACAAGACTAAAAGCACGAACAAAAGGAAAGAAAATTCCTGGTTTTACAATGTGCTGTACACCGTTTGGCAAAGAAAAAGTGTATGTCATGGTATCTAATTTTTTATACCATACTATGTCTTTTTCAAAAGAAAAGGAACGTAAGAGATTGAGTTGCCAATTTTGCTCTAATATTTGATTTTCTGCTGCGTAACACCATCCTACAAATACGATGAGAAGTAAGACAATGTCTACTAAAATCAAGGTAAAAAAAAGCCGAACAAGCCAGCTTCTGTTGATTTTTTTTGTAATGGAGGAGGTTTTTATTTTCTCGGACACGTTCATTCCTCCTTGAGTACATAGCCTACACCACGCACAGTTAAAATCGTGTGGCGCATAAAAGGTTCGTCTATTTTGTTTCTCAAATAACGGATATACACATCTACAATGTTTGTTTCACCCATATAATCAAAGCCCCATACCTTTTGAAGAAGTTGATCTCGGGTTAGAACGATTGTTTTGTTTTCCAAAAGATAATGTAGCAATGTAAATTCTCTATGAGTTAATTCGATTTCTTTGTTTTGAACGTGCACGCTGTGGCGCAATACATCCATTTTTAGGTCGCCCAATGTAAGCAGGTTTTCTTCTTTTTTTTGCGCATTTTTTCGGAGCAGTACACGAATTCTCGCTAACAATTCTTCAATAGAAAAAGGTTTTGTAACATAGTCGTCAGCGCCTGTATCAAGCCCTGTTACTTTGTCCATCACAGCATCTCTTGCTGTGAGTATGATGACAGGCAAAAAAGAGGTTTTGCGTAGTTTGCGCAAAACCTCCAAGCCGTTTAATTCGGGCAACATAATATCAAGCAATAGGAGGTCATACTTGTTTTCTTGCGCCATTTGAAGGCCTGTTTTGCCGTCAAAGGCTTTGTGTACTTGATAACCTTCATGGGTTAATTCAAGCTCAATAAAGCGTGCAAGTTTTTCCTCGTCTTCTATGAGTAAAATGTTGTTCATTTAAGGCGTTTTCTCCTCTACTTTTTGTTTGATGTTTTCTGCCACATCAGCAGCTTTGTCCATCACATTGTTCACAGTGGGTTTGTTAAAAAGTGGGCCGACAAAGGAAAAACGCACACTGAAAAACAGAGCAATGATTGCACCAATGAGTAGAGGATAAAAAAGGAAGCATAAAATGATGATAAAAGCTGTTAAAGGCAAACGAAAAAGTTCGTCTTCATTATGTTTTGCAACGAAAAAATTATTGTTCCCTTGATCAATGATTTTTTTGAGCGTTTGCCCAAAGTTGTGTGATTTTTGATGCTTGGTGTTGGACGCTTCTGCTTTTTTTTCTTCCGTTGAAAAGTGCGCACCTTCTTCTTTGTTGACTTTCCCTTGGCTTTCAAGCAGCACGAGCGCATCCAAAATATCATAATCAGATGCTTCTAAGGCATTTTTTGCTTCCTCATACGTGACATTCGCCTTTTCACGTAATTTTTCTACCATTTCCAAATGATCCATGTTTGTTTCCTCCATTTCATATTTACAGGAATATTATATCTTGGGAAAATGAAAGACACAGGG
>CAYTPJ010000003.1:0-39273 GCA_964439755.1 uncultured Oscillospiraceae bacterium | reverse complement strand
CTCGACGTCCCGAACAAACATCCTATTGCAACAAAAACAGGATAAATCCTCAAACGCAATGATAGAACAAACACCACCATACAACAAAAACAGGGAGGTGTGTGGTGCGCTTCCCTGTTTTTTCATATGTTTTGATATTTGGTTTTAATCAAAAGAGGTGATTTCTTCGCCCATCACAAACACTTTTTGAATGTGAATATTCTGATCAAAAAGCACGAGGTCGGCATGATGATTTTCTGCAATTTTGCCTTTATGACAAAGCCCCATCACGGTGGCAGGCGTTTGCGTGACCATCTTAATGGCTTGGTGCAAGGGGATGTCTGCTTTGAGCGCCTCTCTTACCAGACGGTCTGTTGTTGCAATGCTCCCTGCAAAAGCGCTCCTGTCAGGCAATTTTGCCACACCATCTTCAATAATACAAGGGTTGCCACTGATGGTGGCATGCGTGTTTGTTGTGCCTGTGGCGCCATTTGCATCTGTAACAAGGCAAATCCTGTCAGCACCTTTTACTTTATACACGAGCTTTAAAAGCTCTGTGGGGATGTGACAGCCGTCTGTGATAAGCTCCACATACATATCGTCCAATAAGAGCGCACTTTCAACCACGCCCAAGTGGCGAAAGCCCATTTTGCGCACAATGGTAGAGGTGCAAGAGTACAAGTGTGTGATGAGGTGACAGCCGTTTTGATGTGCACGCAGTACATCGTGATACTCTGCATTCGTGTGCCCGTTGGATAAAAGCACATGCTTTTCTTTGAGTGCATTTTCAAACTGCTCTGCATTTTTGAGTTCGGGTGCATAGCTCCACCTTTTAATCAAGGGGCAATAAGCATTTAAAAAGGGCATATAAACACTTTCTTCTATGTCTTTGAGCGTGGACATATCTTGCGCCCCTGACTGCACAGGGGAAAAGAAAAAGCTTTCCACATGCACCCCTTGTAGGTGGTTTTTGGGCTTTGCAAGCGCCAGCGCTTGGAGGGCAGCGTGTGTTTTTTCTATGCTCTCTGTGCACGTGGTGGGGTAAATGGAGGTGGTGCCGTGCGACAAGTGGTAGTTGCACGCTTTTTCCACATTTTCTTTTTTGCCGTCCATAAAGTCGCACCCTAAGGCGCCATGGCAATGAAGGTCAATAAAGCCGGGGGCAAGGTATAGCCCTTGGGCATCTATAACACTTTCATCCGGCGATATGGTGTCGTCAAAAGAAGATATTTTGCCCTCAAAAAGGTGCACATTTAAATGTTCCACAATGCCGTCTTGCGTGACGACTTTGCTGTTTACAATCACCTTTTTCATCGAACCAACGCTCCACTTTGCCAATCTAAATATAAGTTTGCATAATCATGCGTTCTTAAAATGCTGGCAGGGCAAGCTTCTGTGATGTCGTTATACAGTGTGTCTTGCACAGCTTGAGCCTTGCTAAAAGCAGGCACCACACAAAAGAGCGCACGGGCGGACATAATGGTGGGGATGGTGAGCGTGAGGGCGTGCGTGGGCACATCGTCCAACGTTTTAAAGCACTCGTCATGCACTTGTTGCATACGGCACTTTTCGTCCAGCTCTACTTTTTTAATCACCTCAGGATCATTAAAATCTGCCACATGGGGGTCGTTAAAGGCAATGTGCCCATTTTCCCCAATGCCAAGGCACACAATGTCTGGTGGATATTCCTTTAAAAGGGTGGCATAGCGTGCGCACTCTGCATCAATGTCCTGCGCTTGGCTGTTGATGCCAAACACATTTTTAAAGGGCGCATGGTCAAACAAATGCTCTTTTAAATAATGGAAAAACAATTGAGGGGCATCTTGCTGTAAACCAATGTATTCATCCATGTGAAAGGCGTTGATTTTGGAAAAATCAATTTCTTTGCATTTTAAAAGCTCTGAAAGTACGTCATTTTGAGAAGGTGCAGCTGCAAAAATCATGTTCACACTGTCTTTTTCTTGCAAAAGGGAGAGGATTTTGATGGTGATGTCTAAGGCTGCAGATTGCCCCATGAGTTTTCTGGAAGGAGCAATTTCGACAAACAATTTGTCTTGCATAAAGCGTTCACTTTTCACTGTAAATGCCTCCTAAATTCTTGAATGGCAAGCAGAAAAGCTTCGTCTTGCGCATACGTTTTTTCTCTTTTTAAGCTGTCACTTGCGAGGGCAGAAAGCCCTGCAAAGTCAAACAAATGGGGCTCTAAAGATGCAAAGAAGGGTGCACCTTTTTTGTATACACTAAAGTCCGTCAATATCTCTTTGATGTTGCCTTCACCGTGCATGGGAAGGGTGATGATGCCCTTTGTCGTTGCATCCTTAATGTGAAAATACTCGATGTACGCTCTGAGCGCAGGGTATGCTTTTAACGTGTCGTGTTGAGAAAGCGTATAGTTACCCATATCAAACACGTGCTTTAATCTGCCTTTAAAGTGCTTGAGCAAGGTCAAACATTCGTCTGGAGATTCGCCATACAAGCCCTTTTCGTTTTCAAGGCAAAGTGTAACGCCGTATGCATCTGCCATGTCAAGCGCAATGCTCAAATACTGGAGCACAAGGGGCAAACATTCTGCCTTTTTATCTTCTGCCATATAGAAGGAAAACATACGTATGTTTTTTACATTGAGAAGGTTTGCATTTTGAAACACTTTTTCCATCGTCTTTTGATAGGCAGTAAAATCAAGCCCAATATCCTCTTTAAAAAGGGGAGAACCGAGCGCAGAAGGCGTGATGTTGTACTTTGAAAGCAACGCTTTTAAGTGCAGTATTTCATCTTTTTCCATCAAAGATATGTTCTTTTTATCTGAAAAACGAAGTTCGATATACTGTATGTTGTTTTCTTTGAGCATTTGAAGCTGTTGTTCAAAATCGTCTGTGTATTCGTCCGAAAAAGCAGAAAGTAAAAGGTTGTGCATATGTATATTTTACCCCTTTATATTTTCTGTGGTTTTAGACTCTAATGCACGCATAATGGCATTTAAAACGTACACAGGGGAAGCTATTTCTTCATACGTATACACTTGGTCTGCCCCTTTTAAGAGCTGATAAAAGGCATCAAATTCAGATAGGAAACAGCTGTTGTCCACATCGAACACTTGACCTTTTACTTCCTTTTCAAGGTACAAACTGGCGTAATACGTGTAGTTATTGTCGATAAAAGAGCCTGTGACGTCAAAGCCGTCATAGTGGAACACGGCTGTTAATATTTCTTTATTTAAAGAGGCAGACACGCTCTTTGGAAAGTGCCCAAATATCGTGAGCACTGTTTCTACAAGGTGCTGGCTGTAAAAGTAAAAGTCACCATATGCGTTCTTTAAGCTGACAGGTGTGCGCACAGCGCCCCCATACACTTTTTGAGAAAGGGCATCTTTTTTCAGCTCTTTTATAAAGGAGGCATACTTACAGCAAGACCCCCCTGTCATGCGCACATTGTGCTTTTTGCAGTCTGCAACGAGCGCTTCTACATCGCTTTCCTTAATGGTGATGGGCTTGTCCATAAACACAGGCAAATTTTCTTTGATATAGGGCTTTAAAAATTTGTAGTGTTCATCGCCGTGCCGTGCCGTCACAATGACCCCGTCCACCTTGTCTTTGAGGTCGTCAAAGTTTTGAAGTACAGGCACATTGTATTCAGCATGGAGCTTTTGCGCCGCTTCCGTGTCCGTGCTGTACACGCCCACTACTTCAACATCTGTGTACAGTTTATCTCTCACAATGTAGTTTAAAAAGGTGTTTGCGTGTGAGTTTTCACACCCTAAAATAGCAATCTTATACATTTTGACCCTCCACATACAACAAGGGGAGTGGGTTTTGCGCATGCAGTGTTTCAATGACACCAATCAATTGTGCAATGTGCGCTGGTGCCACTACTTTTTGCTCGCCCCCTATGAGTTGTTCATACAAGTTTTGATAGAAAATGTCCACAGCTGAAGTAAAGGCAGAGCCTAACAGTTCCCCTTCTTCTTCGTGCGTGATGAGCTTTTCAGAGCAATACAAAGGCTCGTCCTTTTCGTTTTTCAAAGAGGCGTATTGAATGGGTTGAGGAGCATTTTCATTGTCCACAATATACTTCATTTTGTAGTTGGTAAAAGTGGAAGTAAAGGTGCCCTTTGTGCCGTAAATTTTGAGGGGGTTTGAGGGGAAAGCGTCATTGGAGTGGATTTCGATATCACAAAGAGGCTGACCGTCTGCCGTCATAATAATCTTCGCAAAGTCCTCGCCATCTCCTGAAGTGAGCACGGTGTCAAGGTTTGAGTAGCTTACTTGAGCGCTCTTGTCAAAGTGCATAAAGCCCAGTGCAAGCCCAATGGGGTGGGGGCCTGTGTTGTACACACTGCCGCCCATACGGCATTTTAAAGTTTGCCAATCCCAGCGACGGGCAAAGCCATTGTACGCAATGGACACTTGCTTGATGTCACCCAAAATACCTGATGCAACCACTTCTTGTGCCTTTAAATAAAAGGGTGCAAAAAAGGTTTGCTGAAACACGTTTAAAATCACATTGTTTGCGTTTGCAATGTGGATTAAGCGTTCACATTCGTATCTGTTTCTTGCCATGGGCTTTTCTACAAGCACATTGAATTTGTGCAAGAGCAAATCTTCCGTAATGGCATAATGTTGGTCCGAGTAAGAAGCGTTGACCACGAGGTCAATGTCCTTTACATCAAAAAGTTCTTGATAGCAGGAAAATACTTGTACATCTGGATATTCTTCGAGTGCTTTTGCACGCCTTTTTTCGTCCTGATCAACGATATATTTGACTTGGTAATGCGTGTTGGATTCCCTTTTAAAATATGCGCCGTGGATATCACGTCCACTGCGTCCTTGCCCAATAATTGCAACATGAATGTTTTTCATCATTTTATACCTCCAAATACATTATACAATACATTTTTTATTTGTAAAGATGAAAAAATATAAAAATACATTGCAAAAAGTGTACACAAGGTGTATACTCTGTTTGGAAGGAGTGAATACCCTATGAAACGACAAAATAAGACACAGTTTACCAGCAAAAAATTCCTATATAACCACAGTGTGTACCATGCACCTAAGGAAGAATATTTCTATAATCACAGCCATCAAAAGGCAGAGTTGCTCTTTTTAATCAAAGGCGATTGTGCTTTTGTAATAGAAGGTACTTCTTATCAACTGCACCCTTTTGACATGGTGTTTGTGCCTCCTTTTTTGCATCATTATGTGCACTTAAATGAAGAAAATGAGTACGAGCGCATTGACCTCATGTTTGATCAAAATCTGTTGAGTGCGCATTTAAAGGATAAGCTACAATCAACTTGTAAGGTGCTCTCTTTAAAGGAAGTGCCCCTTTTAAAGGATGTTTTTTTAAAGATGGATTATTATGTGACAGCGTATAGACAAGAGGATGTGCCTGTGCTTTTAAAAGGCATGATTACAGAGATTTTATACGGCACAATGTACCAAAATTTGGAACAAATACAGGGAGAAAAGCGTGCGAATGACGCTTTAGAACATATTTTAGAGTACATCAATGAGCATATTATGGATATAAAATCGCTGGATATGGTGTGTGAAAATCTGTACATTTCAAAGAGTTATTTGCATAAGTGTTTTAAAAAACACATGCGCACCACGCCTAAAAATTATATCACGCAAAAGCGTTTGAACATGGCACATCAAATGATTTTATCAGGTGAAAAGCCTGTAAAAGTGGCGCAAGTGTGTGGATTTTCAGACTACACCACTTTTTTTAGAAACTATAAAGCAAAGTATGGTCTGTCCCCTAAAACAAAGGATAGCGTGTAGAAAAAAACATTCGACATTTATTGAAAAAATCAGATAATGTTTGACAAAATCACTTGACAGATTGTTGGATTGTGGTATAATGTGTGTGTTTGTGTGTATATGCAAGCATATGTGTGCAAAAAAGGAGGAAGTATGTTTCCACAAGAAAGATATGCATTTATATGTAAGAAGTTGGAAGAAAATCATTCTGTGACGGTATCGCAGTTGATGAAAGATTTGGACATTTCTATTGAAACAGTGCGCAGAGATTTGTTTTTCCTTGAAAGGCAAGGTCGATTGAAAAGAGTGCACGGTGGAGCAATCCCTGTGCCTTTCACCAAGGCGCAAAAATTCCCTGTGTTACAAAGTCGATTGATCGAAAATCAACAAAGAAAGAGTGAACTTTCTAAAAAAGCGCTTGCGTTTATAGAGGAAAACGATATTATTTCCATTGATTCAGGCAGTACAGCCGTGTATTTTGCGCAAGCGCTAAAAGAAAAGTTTAAGGCACTGACGATTGTTACTTATTCTTTGGACGTTGTGCGCATATTGTCGGACTGCGAAGGGTACAAGATGATTTTGCCAGGTGGCATGTATTTGGACAAGGAAAAAGCCATGTATGGCGCATTGGCAACGCAAACATTGAGAGAGTTGTTTGTGCAAAAGGCCTTTGTGTTTCCCTCAGCATTGTCTTTGGAGCATGGCATACAGGATTTTAGCTATGAAATTGTAGAATTGCAGAAGTTGCTCCTTCAAAATGGAAGCAATGTGTTCATTTTGGCAGACAGCTCGAAGTTTGAAAAAACAGCCAATTTGACGCTTTCACAGATGAACACGCAATATACCATTGTAACGGATAACCATTTGAATGAAAATATAAAAAAATTGTACGCAGAAAATGATATGAAAGTGATTTAGGAGGAAAAGAAAATGGGTAAAAAGGTGATTTTAATTTTGGCAGACGGCATGAAAGGGCAAAGCGTAATAGACTGTAAAAACGCATTTGCAAACAAACTTTTGGAAAAGTACACACATAAATTGGACACGCAGACGGTGATGCCAAGCGTTACTTTGCCCTGTCACATGTCCTTGTTTCACAGCGTGCCCCCTCAACGCCACGGCGTGTTGACCAACACATACACCCCTCAAGTGCGCCCTGTAAAATCCTTGGTAAACTTGCTTGCAGAGCAAAAAAAGGTGTGTGGCATGTTCTACAATTGGGAAGAACTCAGAGATTTATCCAGACCTGGCGCACTTTTAAAAAGCCTTTTTACAGAAAATGACTTGGAAGGCAAAGGGGATGAAGAACTCACGCAAGAAGCCATCCGTTTTGCAAAGGAGAGAAAAGCAGACTTTATTTTCCTGTACTTTGGCTCTCCTGACTGCGTAGGGCATACATTGGGCTTTGAGTCGGAAAAATATTTGCAATCCATCTCACATTCTTTTGATTGCATTGAGCAAGTGTACAATGCACTCAAAGAGGAGTACACCATTTTGATTACAGCTGACCATGGTGGGCATGAAAGAAGCCACGGTTGTGACATCAAAGAGGACATGGAAATTCCATTGATTATAATTGATGGAGAACAAAAGAAGACATTGCCTCAAGACACCACCATTATGGACATTGCACCGACCATCACTGCTTTGATGGGTATTTCAAGCGACAGCGACTGGGAAGGGAAAAACGTACTGTAAATGAAAAAAGAGAATAAGTTTATATTGCTTTGTTGCCTTGTGTATTTTACAAGCTACATAACACGCATCAACTATGCCGCCACGTTGGTTGAAATGGTGGGCGTGCTCAAAATCAGCAATGCTTTTGCTTCTCTTGCCGTCACCTTCAGCTTTGTAAGCTATGGTGTAGGGCAATTGGTGGCAGGTGTGTTGGGGGATAAATTAAACCCTAAAAACATGCTGACTTTTGGCTTGGTGACAACAGGAATTATCAACTTCATGGTGGGTTTTTCAAACAACATGACTTTTATTTTGGTTGTTTGGACAATCAATGGCTTTGCACAAGCGCTTTTGTGGCCTCCTTTGGTGCGCTTAATGACAAGCGTGCTGAGCAATGACCAATACAAAAAGGGAGGCGCACTCGTTACCATTGCAGCGTCTGTTGCCATTGTTTTTGTATACCTTTTCAGCAGTTTTTGTATACAGTTTGCAAGCTACAAATTGGTGTTTTACATTTCAGGTGGATTGGGTATTTTGGTGGCAGGGATTTGCCATTTTAAAATGGATACCTTTACCCAAAATGCAAAGCTTACAAGCAAAGTAAAGGATACGAGCCAAGTGTCCCTTTGGAAAATCATATTGTCTTGCGGGTTATTGCCCATTATGTTTGTCATTGTGCTCCAAGGCATGTTGCGTGATGGCATCACCACATGGATGCCCACGTTCATCCGTGATACGTTTGAAATGTCCAACGCTTCCTCCGTTTTAAGCACTACGATTTTGCCACTTTTTACCATTTTTTCTATCATGATTGTTCGTAAACTCAATGTGAAGTGGAAAAATGAAGTGGCATTGTCCACAGCCATTTGGGGAGGCGCAGGTGTGTTGTGCATTATTCTCTTGTGTTCATTAAACACCATGGTGCTCTCCACTTTTTCCATGGCATTGCTCACAGCGTGTATGCACGGCATCAACTTGCTCTTAATATGTAACTTGCCTGCACGGTTTGTAAAGTACGGAAAAGTGTCCACAGTATCGGGTGTTTTAAACGCTTGCACATACATAGGCAGTGCACTGTCTGCTTACGGCATTGCAAAAATAAGCGAGCACTTTGGCTGGAAAATCACCATCTTGATTTGGCTTGCCATTATTGTAATGGGCTTTGTGTGCTCTGCTTTGAGCATAAAAAAATCAAAAGAGTATTGCGACTGATTTAAAAATACTATGCAAAAATCATCATTGTATAATGGTGGTTTTTGTTTTTGTATTGACTTTCACGCTAATATGAGGTATAATATTAGCGTGAAAGGATGTGCAAGAAAAATGTTTGATAATCATCAAAAGATTTGCTCATTAATTCAATCAAACAGAGGCATTATCTGTGTGTCCGAGGTGTTGAAAATGGGCATTTCAAAACAATCTTTTTATGCTTTTGCGAAAAGAAATGACTTGGAGCGCATGGCGCAGGGGGTTTATGTAGCGCAAGATGCATGGGTAGATGCATTATATATCTTGACATTGCGTTATAAAGAAGCCATCGTATCACACGATACGGCATTGTTTTTACATGGTTTAACAGATAGAGAGCCTGTCAAATGGTCTGTTACTTTTAAAACAGGCACGTCCACTTCGTTACTTATAAAAGAGCATGTGAAAACCTATACGGTACAAAAGAATTTGTTTGAAGTGGGGCTTTCTCATCTTCAAACAACGTTTGGCAACACAGTGAGAGGATACGATTTAGAAAGGACTATTTGCGACATTATTCGGTCAAAAAGAAATATTGAAGCACAGGTTTTTCAAGATGCACTTAAAAATTATGCTTTGTCAAAGGAAAAAGATTTACATTCGCTTATGCTGTACGCAGAAAAATTCCATATTCAGGAAAAAGTGCATACACATTTGGAGGTGTTACTTTGATAAGAACTTCTAAGCAATGAAAAAATAAGTAAAAGGTTTTTTACGAACAAATTTTTAAAAACACAAAATAAAATTCGGTTTTTCTTGACAGGAAGGCAATAAAAAGATATAATGAAATGCGTGTGGGATGTGCTTTGTCCTCCCTCCATTCTTATCAAAACAAAAGGGGTAAAAGTATGACGAAATTGACGAGGGAAGACATTGTTCAAAGAGTGCAAAGTGAAAACATTAGCTTTATCCGTTTACAATTTACGGATATTTTTGGACAGCCCAAAAACGTTGCAATCACCTCCTCCCAGCTTCAAAGAGCGTTGGACAATCAGATTACAATTGACGGCAGTTCCATTGAAGGATTTACACGCATTCACGAGTCCGACCAATATTTGTACCCCGATTTAGATACGTTTGTGCTCTTGCCTTGGCGCACAGAGCATGGCAAAATTGCACGCATGATTTGTGATGTGCACAATCCAGATGGTTCGCCTTTTGTGGGTGACCCCCGTGGTGCTTTAAAAAGGCAAATTCAAGAGGCAGAAAAAAGTGGCTACTTGTTCAACGTAGGCCCAGAGTGCGAATTTTTCCTGTTTCAGACGGATGAAAATGGCAGACCCACTACCAAAACAGGGGATGAAGCAGGGTATTTTGACTTGGGGCCTTTGGACCATGGAGAGAGCACAAGGAGAGAAATTTGCCTTGCGCTTGAACAAATGGGCTTTGAAATTGAGGCTTCTCACCACGAAACAGCAAGTGGTCAACATGAAATTGATTTTAAATACACAGATGCTTTGCGTGCAGCAGATAATATTATGACCTTCCGTTTTGTGGTCAAAACGATTGCGCAGAAAAATGGCTTGCATGCCACCTTTATGCCCAAGCCCATTTATGGCATCAGTGGATCGGGTATGCACACAAATATGTCCTTGATTCAGGACAATAAAAATGTGTTTTTTGATGAAAATGGGGATAGAAGATTGAGCAAGGAATGCTATCAGTTCATTGCCGGGCTTTTAAAGCACGTGGAGGGCATGTCTGTGTTGACCAACCCCCTTGTGAACTCTTATAAACGCCTCGTGTCGGGCTATGAAGCGCCTTGCTACATGGCATGGTCTGCAAGCAACAGAAGTGCGCTTGTGCGTATTCCTGCTGCAAGAGGCATGGGCACTCGTGTAGAGCTTAGAAGCCCTGACCCCACTTGTAACCCTTATCTTGCCTTTACTGCGTGCCTTGCGGCTGGGCTTGATGGCATTCAAAATCAAATGACACCACCTGACGAAATTGCTGAAAATATCTATTCTATGGACAGGCAAATGCGTGCAGAAAAGGGCATTCAAAATTTGCCTGCCAACTTATATGAGGCGATTTTGTGCTTTAAAAAAGATGAGGTCATTCAAAAATCTTTGGGCGAACACATTGCCTATCAGTACATTCACGGTAAAAAGAAAGAATGGGAAGATTATAGAAAGCGTGTTTCCCAGTGGGAGTTGGATCAGTATTTGGTGATTTACTAAAAAGGGGCAAGGCATAATGAAAATTTTAGTCACAGGCTTACATGGGTTTGTGGGCGCACGGCTCAAAGATACTTTAAGCCAAAATTATCAAGTGATTTCTTTTCAAGAAGGGGCACTTCGCACAATGGGCGAACAAGAGATTGCCCAGTTTGTATGTGAAACTTGCCCACAAGCCATTGTACATTCTGCCGCCATTTCAGACATTGGAACGTGTGAACAGCACAAAGAAGAAAGTATGCGTGCAAACGTTGAAATCCCTCTTTTGCTGTCTAAAATTGCGCAAGAAAAAAATATCAAACTGCTTGCTTTTAGCTCAGACCAAGTGTACACAGGGTGCAAAGGCACAGGCGCTTTTACAGAAAAAGAGCCTTTAAACCCTCAAAACACGTATGCAGAGCACAAATTATTGATGGAGCAAAAAGTGCAGGAACAGAACCCTTCTTCTGTGCTCCTTCGTGCCACATGGATGTATGATATGCCCCTTTATCACCATAAAAACAGGGGCAATATCCTTGTAAATTTGCTGAATGCTGCTCGTTTGGGCACGTCCGTCACCTTTTCTACGCAAGATTATCGGGGCTTAACGTATGTGCGCCAAGTGGCTCAAAACACGGAAAAAGCGCTCTCTTTGCAGGGGGGTGTGTATAACTTTGGCAGTCAAAATACGTGGGATATGTACCACACGGTGCAAGGGTTTTTAAATCAATTGGGGCTGTCACACGCTGTGCCTTTGATAGAAAATCAAAAGGCTTTGCCTCGCTCTTTAAACATGGATATTACAAAGTTAAAAAGCCAGGGCATTTGCTTTGATGGCGTGCAAGAAGGGTTTAAACAGTGCTTGATAGATTATAATATTTTAGAGTGCTGAAAATAAAAAACATTCAAAAAACCACGTGTGTATGAGTCATACAAACGTGGTTTTTTTGTGGGCATATTTGAATTTTAATTATTATACTTTAAAGTATAATAATTTCAAGTATAATAAATCTTTTAAAAAACAAACTTTATACAGCCAAATATCTTACAGACATTGTTATTATACTTGTATTTTATCCACTAAAGTGATGTTTTTACACGCTTTTGCTTCGTCTAAAAGCCCTTTTGAAAAACCTCCAGTGCTGAATATAATGTATTCTACATGCTTTGATTTTGTGATTTTTTTGAGCACTTCTCCTTTTTCTTGCAACACATGCAGCACGTCCAAGCCTTTTTGTGATTTTGTATATTTGCATTCACCCATGATGAGGTTATGTTCCATGCTGTCTATGGCAACAATGTCCACTTCACCTGTTGCTTTGCCCCAGTATTTGCCCAGTTTGTCAAAGCAAAAACCCCATGTGTTTTTCATGTTTAAAGCCCACATGCTTTCTCTTGCAACGTCTTCATATACGTAAGACACATAATTTTGCACAAAAGAATTTTTAATCTTGTTGAGCACATATTGCGTTTCTCCTTTTTCAAGGAAAGAACGATAGGGATATATAAATTTAAACCAAAAAGCAATGTAATGATCTGTAAGGAAATACAGCCCACTTTTTGATTTTTCAGGGTTTGTTTCCGTTACAGGCACTTCACGCACAATCAAGTCCAAGTCTATCAAAGTTGCTAAATATTTCGTGATGCTCGTGGCTTTGACACCCATTTGAGCAGAAATATCACACAATTTGTGGTTGCCCATTGCGATAGCTTTTATGAGCGTAAAATAACTTCCGATTTCGCTCACTTCTTTTTGTAATAAAAAGTAAGGCTCTTCATATAAAAAACTTTGCTTATTTAAAATGGAATTTTCAATTGCATCATAGATATTTTCGTATGTATGGAGCATTTCAATGTATTTGGGCACACCCCCTGTGACAGCGTAAAAGGGGAGGAGCGCTTCATTGTCTTTGTGCTTAAAAAATTCGTGATAATACTGAAATGGAATTTGCTTGAGCTTGATTTGCGCTGTTCTTCTGCCATACAGGGGGCTGGCATAATCCAGCGTTTGCGACTGCATAAGAGAAATATACGACCCACACAAGATGAGCATAATATTTTGGTCTTGCATCACCGTGTCCCATGCTTTTTGCATTATGGAGGGAAACGCACTGTTAGACAAGCCGATGTATTGAAATTCATCTATGACAATGATTTTTTTTTCTGACTTTTTGTGTTGCACCAATTGTTCAAAAACCGTGATCCAGTCAATTTCTGCATTTTTTAACAATGCATTGCCCACAAAATCAGCCACGGCATTTTTAAAAGCAATTTTGTTTTGCTGTTCAGATTCCTCTGTGGCTAAAAAGTACAAACTGTATTTGTGCTTTTCTAAAAAGGCACTGATGAGGGAAGTTTTGCCCACTCTGCGCCGACCGTAGATCACCACAAAATTAGAATTTTGCTGTGCATACTGTCTTTCAAGCGTACTCATTTCGCTGTTTCTGTCTACAAACTGTTGCATAAAACATACCTCCTGCGCATAGTGTTTGCACTTCTTACATTTATTATACCACAAAGTATAATAATTTCAAGTATAATAAATTGAAAAATAAAAAGTTGATGGAGCAAAGTGTTCCATCAACGTAAAATATATGATATTATATACGAAAAGAGCCGATAAAAGAGGCTTTTTGCCTTTACTGATTATTGAATTTCATATTCGATTGTTACAGTGGCAGACACGACCACGTCCCCACTGATGATTTTAGTGTCTGCGCCTTTGGCAGATTCCATACGGTACGTGTCGTTCATGTTGTCGTAAGAAATGCCAGTAGAACCTGTGTGAATGTCAGTAATTTCCTTTAAAGTAACACCTGACAAGGAGGCCAAAAGGGTGGCATTGTCTTTGGCATCTTGCACAGCTTGGGCTAAAGCTTCGTTATAAGCTTCCTTCCGTTTGGAAGTTTCAAAGTCGATGCCGTGGAGCACGTTTGCGCCTGCTTTCATGGCAAGGTCTAACACGGTGCCCACATTTTCAGTGTCATAGAGGGTGACTTGTAAAGTGTTGGTCAAGGAATACACAGTTTCTCTTTCGCCCGTTTCTGTTTGTCTATCGTGTGAATAGAGGGAAAAACGTTGCGTTTCAATGTCTTTATTTTCAATGCCGTAGTCTAAAAGGGCATTGATAATGCTGTTTATGAGCACTGCGCTTTCTTCTTGTGCTTCCAAAACGGAAGGCTTTTCTTGCACCACGCCCACAGTGAGCACAGCTTTATCTGCTTGTACTGCCACGCTTGCATTGCCAGACACAGTGAGGGTGCGTGTTTGTGCCATAGCAGGGAGGGCAAAAGTGAGTGAGAGGACTAAAAGAACGAGGATAATGAAAAACTTTTTCATGATTATTTTCTCCTTTTTTTAACGATGGTGATGAGGATGCATAAGAGTACAAAGAGGATGAAAAGCCACGGCGCTGCCATGACGATGAACACTCCCACGTTTTGAACAAACGCATACAGATTTTGGAGGGAGTAGAGCACGCCTGTTTTGATGCGATCTAAAAAACTTGCATTGTCGCTTGTGGTGATGTCGAGTGCACTTTCTTCTCTGATAGAGAGGCGCACAGAGGCATTTTCCACATTTTTATCCACATCGGACAATTGCTGTGTGTAGCGTTCCACTTCATACTGCGTGTTGCTGATGGCATTTTCGATCTCAATGAGGTCGGACACGTTGTCTGCTTTTTTGAGCAATTCATGAAGGCGAAGGAGCTTGTCTTGCTGTGTTTTAAGGCGCCCCTCTGTGTCCGTGTACATGCCTGTTTGGTCTATTGCGCTTTGATTTAAAGAGGTGATTTGCCCTTTTACGCCTTGTACGTCTACTAAAAAGGCTTCTAAATCTGCACTTTTTACAGAAATGGTATAATCAGAAAAACGGTCTTTTTGCGTGCCATTTTGGCTTTCATACTTGTTGTGTATCTGTGCATTGTACTTTGTAAACAAGTCTGTTAAAAAGGCAATGTCTGCATCAAAAGCTTGAGTTTTAATTGTCAAAGAAGTTTCTTTAATAACCTTTTCTGTGTCCGAAAAGCTGTTTGCACCTTGGGGGGCACTGCGTGCCATCATGGGGGATTGTTCGTATTCATCTTGCGCATACTCTGCAATATTTGCTTGCGAGGGTGCGTGGTTGAGTGAAAAATTCTGTTCGTTTTTTTGAACAAAAGAAGCGCCTAAAAGCAAAAACACGAACACAGAAGCCATGCTGAGCACACGCTTTATTTTGGTTTGGAAAGGGATGATTTTGCCTTGCGTTTGTGTGGACATTTGCTTGTTTTTAATATTGTCCATCCACATTTGGTGCAAATTTTGAGGGGCTTCCTGCCCTTCGTTTAAAGTGTGTAAATCCCACAGCATTTGGCAAGAGGAGCAAACAGCACTATGTGTTTTCATCTGTTCTTGGAGCAACAAAAGCTGTTCTTTGGGCACATCGCCTGCTTTTAGTTGGTCAAGTGATTGGCTAAATTCTTCACAGTTCATTTCTTTTCCCTCCTTTCACTTATTTAAACGTGATTTCTATTAAAAAGTTCCGCATTTTTATTTAATATTTTTGCAAATTTTTCTCTTGCTCTACTCAAACGGCTTTTGACAGTGCCAGCCTTTAAGTCCAATATATCTGCAATTTCTTCATACGACATGCCTTTGACTTCTCGGAGCGTGAGCAATGTGCGTGTGTCTTCGTCCAGCGCACACAGCCCCTCTTTGATGAGGCGCTTTCTTTCTTTTTCTTCTAATAAAAGGTAGGTATCTTTTTTTGCGTCTTCAAAATCCACCCCATTTTCTTGGAGCACGTCCAAAGACAGCGTGTTTTTCCTCTTTCTAATATGGTCAATGCACGTATTGACGGCAATTCTGTGGAGCCATGTGCTGATTTTAACGTTATAATCAAACTTTTCATATGCTTTATACGCTCGAAACATTGTTTCCTGCATACAGTCCATTGCATCTTCTTTGTTTTGGAGCATACTGTAACACGTGAAATACACTTGTTTTTCATGCGCTGTAACAGCGTTTTCAAAATGCTCCAAACTGTTTTTCTTTGAAAAAAGTGACATACTATCCCTCCTTTATACATAGGTAAGTTCGCACATACAACGTTCATTTCCTCTTTTTTCTTCCAGAAATTAAAAAAGAAGGAGTGCTTAAAAACACTTCCCTTCTTTTATATAGAGCATGGTTTAAAATATGCGTTTCTTACAAAATCGTGTGCACCTCGCTGTACGCATCTTCATTATACGTTTGATCGCCATACGCTTGCTCATGAAAAGCTTGGTCATGATACGCTTGCTCGTCATACGTTTGCCCCACAAAGTGTGCATTTTCATTGGGTGTAACAGGCATGGACTGCAAGGGTTTTTTGCTCTCATTGCTCAAACGGCTGAGAGAGACTTCGTAGGCAGTGCGTGTGATGATTACGCCGTCTGGCATCTGCTTTTGATACTCCCTGCTTTGAAATCTGCCTTGCACTTGCAGACGGTCGCCCACATGTAAGGAAGACGCATAGCGTGCAGTGCGCCCCCATGCAATACACGGAATGTAGTCGGATTTTCCAAACGCACGGTTGACAGCAATCATGAGGTCGGCAATTTCCCTTCCAAAAGGTGTCGTTCTAAAAGAAGGGGCTTTGCATAAAGCGCCGTAGAGTGTTACGAGGTTGGGGTTATCTTGGTCATCTGGTGGGAGCAATTGTTGCGCAAAAGCAGTGAGCAAAAGGCGCCCCACGCCTCCCATGGTCTTGTTATACGAGCGCAACTGACCAAGCACAGACATGCGCATCCCTTTTTGAATGCTACCTTCCATAATGCGCTCTGAGATGGTGACGGGCAGAATGTCAAACGCACCCGACAAGCGTGGCACGCTGAGCGACATTCGATAGAATTTTTCTCCGAAAACTTCATGGTCAAACTGTGGTTCTTCCTCCACTTGTCCGCAAATTGTCAATTGATTTACCAATGTGTCCATGTTTATCTCCCTTCCGGCGCTTGTAATGCATGTTGCTTGCCTTGATGGTCTAAATAGTAATCTCCTTTTAACAGGAGGTCAGATACTTTGACAATACAAAGGCCTTGCTCTTTGTACGATTTTAGTACAGCAGGAAGCGCCTGAACAATATATTTTGAATCGTTGTGAAAGAGGACAATGTCCCCACCTTGCACGTTTTTTGTGGATTGGTCAATGAGGCTTTTTGTGCCGTAGTTTTTCCAATCTAAGGAATCTACGCTCCACTGCACGCATTCGTATCCCTCTTTTCTTGAAACAGAAATCACACGATTATTATAATCACCATAAGGTGGTCTAAAAAGTGTAGGGCGTATATTTGTAAGCGCTTCCACATGGTCGCTCACAGTGTTTAGCTCTTTTATGATTTGACTTTCTGTGAGCTTGGACATGTGTTTGTGCGTTGTGGAATGATTGCCGATTTCATGCCCACGTTCTACAATCATCTTTGTTAGTTGGGGAAAGCGTTTCACCCAAGTGTTCACAACGAAAAATGTAGTTTTGACATCATACGCATCCAAAATGTCTAAGATATCTTCTGTCTGGCTGCCTCCCCATGCGGCATCAAAGCTGATGGCAATTTTGTTGTCCGATCGTTGAACAGCATATATGGGGAGCTCTCTTTTTTGAACGTTCACCTCCCAGCCTAAGTCTAATTGAGCATAAAACACGAAAAGCGCTGTCAGTAGAAAAGAAAAAATGCTTACAAGGGTGACAAGCGTGTGTCTATTGCCCCTTTTTTTTAGGTGCTGTACTTCCTTTATCATGTCGATTGTCCTCCTTTTTAAGAAAGACTATGCAGGACAAAACAAATGTATGCACCTTGCCCGATTGCGTTCATTATAGTACAGATTTTGTAAAAAGTAAAACAAAACAGTTTGACAAAAAATTACATTTTTGGGGGCGAATTACGTAACAATTTCATGTAAAAAAGGAAATAAAAGGAATTAAAAAAGCACAGGGCGAGCCGTGTGCTTTTTTGTCGTACGATATATGCTGTTTTGACAACATATTTTTTTCATTATCTTTGTACTCTCCCGCTTCCGCTGCCGTTGGCAAGCGCAAGCACTTCTTTTTCTGAAACCAAGTTATAGTCATGTTCAATGGTATGCTTTAAGCAAGAGGCTGCTACGGCAAACTCAATTGTTTTTTGTGGGTCAAAGGAGGACAATACGCTGTGGATTAAACCACCACCAAAGCTGTCGCCACCCCCCACACGGTCTACAATGTGCACAAGGTAATCTTTGGAAAAATACGCTTTGCCGTCTTGGTAGAGCATACCTGCCCAGTTGTTGTCATTGGCAGAGATGCTCCCTCTCAATGT
Organism: uncultured Oscillospiraceae bacterium; assembly: GCA_964439755.1. Classification (GTDB taxonomy): domain Bacteria; phylum Bacillota; class Clostridia; order Christensenellales; family Aristaeellaceae; genus CAYTPJ01. Next base: position 21,134 of record CAYTPJ010000003.1, on the reverse strand, counting down.
GATGGCAACTTTTTGCAAAGAAAAGCGTTCTTGCAATTGCTTTGCCACAGAAATATAACCATCCTTGTTGATTTTGCCACTGGATACGTCTGTGTTTTCTGCATGGATGTTGAACACGTCAGCAGCATCTTCTTCATTGGAGATGAGCACATCCACATAGGGTACAAGCTCGGACATGACACGGTTGGCTTCTGCCTTTGTCCAAAGTTTGTTGCGATAGTTTAAGTCACAAGACACAGTGATGTTCTTTTCCTTGCACTTTTTAAGGGCATCCAAGCAAATGGCAGGCATTTCTCCCCCTAAAGCAGGGGTGATGCCTGTAAAGTGAAAAAAGTCAACATTCTCTAAAATTTTATCCCAATCAAAGTCGCTTCTTTGTGCCATAGAAATGGCAGAATATTTTCTGTCATAAACCACTTTGCTGGGGCGCTGAGAAGCACCTTTTTCACAATAATAAATGCCCACACGGTCGCCACCACGCACGATGTGTTTGGTGTCCACACCATAACGGCGCAAAGAGTTCACAGCGCATGTGCCGATTTCGTGTTCAGGGAGTTTGCTGACAAAAGCAGCATCGTGCCCATAGTTGCTCAAAGATACAGACACGTTGGCTTCGCCACCACCAAAAGTGGCTTCGTACTTGTCAGACTGGACAAAGCGTAAATATCCTTCAGGATTTAAACGGAGCATGAGTTCACCAAAGCATACAATTCTACTCATTTTAATCTTCCTCTTTTGGTTTTGTTCATTTGTTTTGTTGGATAAAAATGTGGAAACTTTTCCACCAAATACAGTATAGCACAAATTTTTAAAAAAGGGAAGATTTCTTTTAAATTTTACATTTTGAGAAAAAATAAAATGTTTGAAATATTCTGGTTTTTATTGTCTAAAAAAGTATTGACGAAAAAGCAAATAAAAGATATAATAAAGCGGTTGTCTATATAATAGGTAGAAACAACAAAAAGCTGATTTTTAAAAGATAAAAAAAGGGGGAAAATACGTGTTTTTTGTTATGTATGCTGCGTGGTTTATCTTTAATGGGCGAATAACGCTCGAAATCGCCTTGTTTGGGCTTGTTTTGTGCGTGTTGCTCTATCTGTTCCAAATCAAGTTTTTGGGCTTGACGTTCAAAAAAGAGTGGGCAGTTGCAAAACGGCTTCAAAAAGGGGTGTGCTATTTTGGCTTTTTGCTCAAGGAAATTGTGCTTGCCAACATGGATGTGTTGCGCCTGATATTAAACCCTAAAGTGGTGATAGAGCCTCAAATCAAGGTGATACACACGGATTTAAAAACGGAGATGGGCAAAACCATCCTTGCAGACTCCATCACTTTAACGCCCGGCACCATTACGGTGGACATGAAGGGCAATGAGCTGACTGTGCACTGTTTGGACAATAGCTTGTCACAGGGCTTAGAAAATTCCCAAATGGGCGCAAAGATTAAAGAGCTGGAGGACATCAAGTAAAATGGACATGTATTATCATTATTTATTTACTTTTGCTCTGATTGTGATGGGCGTTTTGCTCTTTGCTTGCTTGATCCGAGCCATAATCGGCCCTAAAGTGGCGGACAGAATTGTGGCAATCAACATGATGAGCACGCTCGTGACCATAATGATTTGTGTGCTTGCGCTCATGCTGAACGAAGGGTATTTGGTGGATGTGGCGCTCATTTATGCCATGATCGGCTTTTTGGCTGTGGTGCTTTTAACAAAGATATACATGGGTGTGTATAACAAACAAAAATCACAAAAGGGAGGGCAAACAAAATGATGGAAATGATACAAGCAATTGCTTGCACTTGCCTTGTGGTGAGTGGGCTGTTCATCCTTTTGGTGGGCGTGATTGGCGTGTTTCGCTTTGAGTATGCGTTAAACAGAATGCACGCAGCCGCAATGAACGATACCTTGGGCATATTGCTCATGGTGCTTGCTGTGATTGTAAAGCAGGGCGCAGACTTTGTGTCGCTGAAATTGCTCCTTTTGATATTGCTTTTATGGATTACTTCCCCCGTGTCCTCTCACTTGATTGGACGATTGGAATACACCACCAACGAACATATTTTGCAAGATATGGAGGGTACACGCTGATGGAAATATTTAATATTATTTTGCTCGTGTTCATCATCACTTGTGCGTTGAGCGTGAGCCTCACAAAGAATTTGCTTGCCTCTATCATTATTTTTATGGCGCAAGGGCTTGCCATGTCCCTTGTGTGGATTATGCTCGAATCTCCCGACCTTGCTATTACAGAAGCTGCTGTGGGCGCAGGCATCACCTCTTTGCTTCTCTTTGTAACACTTAAAAAAATCCATGCAATTAAAGAAGGTGAAAAAGATGGCAAAACAAAAGAGTGAACAGAGTTTCTTTGGAAAGGTGAGCCACTGGCTCATGTATGGCCCTAATCCCTTGGATGAAAAAATGCAGGATAACTTACAGCAAGATGCCTTTTTGGACGAAGAACATATGGATCAAGCGCATCAAGCAAGAGAAAAATATGAAGAAGAATTTAACGAAAGAGAAAAGGAAAGAGAAGAAAAGATATACCATAGAGTGCACGAGTTTGGCAAAACAAAGGGTGCAAAGTATATTTCAAGAATGTACTCTTTTTTCTCTGTTTTGATTGGGCTTGTAATCATCTCCACTTTGCTTTTTACTGTGTCTAACTTGCCCAGCTTTGGGCATTTGGAAAACCCTATGAACAATGAAGTGTCTGACCGCTACATTGAAAAGGGTTTGGAAGAAACGGGCGCTACCAACGTGGTGGCAGGTATGATATTGGACTATCGTGCGTTTGACACGCTGGGGGAGAGCAACGTGCTCTTTATCGCTGTGTGCAGTGTCATCTTGCTCCTTCGTGTATCGCAAGAAAAGAACAAAGATGGTACACACTCTGTGGAAAAGCAAGAAGCAGAAATGTCTGACAGGCAGTTTGAACCCAAGAATGACACGATTTTGCAAAAAGCAGCCACTCTTTTGGTGCCCCTCATATTGCTGTTTGGCATGTACGTGATATTAAACGGTCACTTATCGCCAGGTGGTGGGTTTTCGGGGGGCGCTGTGATGGGCGCAGGGCTTATCCTCTATTTGAACGCTTTCGGCTTTGAAAAAACAGAACGCTTTTTCACCTTCAAAACGTTTAAAACCATTTCTTTTTGCGCCTTGTCCTTTTATGCACTTTCAAAGGCATACTCCTTTTTTATGGGCGCCAACCACTTGGAAAGTGGTATTCCAAAAGGCACGCCGGGCGCCATATTGTCTGGTGGGTTGATATTGCCTTTGAACATTGCAGTCGGGCTTGTGGTTGCCTGCACGATGTACGCATTCTATACGCTGTTTAGAAAGGGGGATATGTAAATGCTTCAAAACCTCATGATCAACTACGAAGAAGCGGCTGCCATTATTTTGTTTGGCATTGGCTTTACCACCCTTTTGTTGCACAGAAATATGATCAAAAAAATCATTGGTTTTTCTATGATGGACAGTGCTATTTACTTATTTTTGGCCGCCAAAGGGTTTATTGAAGGGGGCAAAGCGCCCATTATGGACTTGACCAAGGAAACACAGGATTTGTTCATAAACCCTGTGCCCAGTGGGCTTGTATTGACAGGCATTGTGGTTGCCGTGAGCGTGTCTGCGCTCATGCTCGCCCTCACTGTACGACTGTATAAACGCTATCATACACTGGATATTGACGAAATTACGCACCTTGCACGAAAGGAGGAACAGTGATGGCACTGTATCAGAACATTCCTTTTTTCACCATCATTATTTGCCTTTTATCTGCTGCAATTACAAGCATTTTAAAGGGCAAAATGGCAAAGTATTTTACCCTCTTGGTGCTCACTTTGGTGACAACTTTAACTGGCATCTTAACATACCACATGGCGACTTTTGAAGGTGCTTACACCTTTATGATGGGGCATTTTCCTGCACCATGGGGCAATGAAATCAGAATTGGTATTTTAGAGAGCGTTACAGCGCTCGTGTTTTCCTTCGTGATGATCTTATCCGTTATGGGTGGGGACAACAGGATGGAGGAACATGTGGGCAACGATCGCCGTTCTTTGTACTATGTGGTGATTGAGCTTTTAATGGCTGCGCTTTATGCACAGGTGTATACGAATGACTTGTTCACTTCGTACGTGTTCCTTGAAATTATGACGCTCGCCGCCTGCGCTTTGATCAGCAGTAGAACAAAGGGGCAAACGCTCGTGGCTTCTGCTCGCTATATGATTATGAACTTGTTGGGCAGTGGTCTGTTCCTTTTGGGCATTACATTGCTCTATGACTTGACAGGGCATCTTTTGATGAGCAACATCAAAGAGAGTGTGGACATGCTCAACGCATCCGGGCAGTACACACAGCCTCTCACCGTTGTGATTGCGCTTTTGACGATTGGTTTGAGCATTAAAAGTGCGCTCTTTCCCTTCCATACGTGGGTACCCGATGCGTACAGCTACGCTACCCCCACTTCGAGCGCTATTTTATCTTCCCTCGTGTCCAAAGGCTACATCTTTTTACTCATTAAAATATACTATCGTGTGTTGGGGTTGAGCACTGTGGTGTACTCCAACATCAGCGATGTGTTGCTCGTGTTTGCCCTTGTGGGCATTGTGATGGGCTCTGTCAACGCCATTAAAGAAACAGACATCAGGCGCATGGTGGCATTCTCCTCCGTGGCGCAAATTGGGTACATTTTCTTAGGCATTGGCATTGGCACACCTTACGGCATTGCAGCTGCCATCTTTCAAATCTTTTCACACAGCTTTGCAAAAGCCATGCTCTTTATCTCTGTCAGTGGGCTTTGCGCTGTGAGCAATGAGAGCAAACTGTTTAGAGATTTAAGAGGGGCAGGGTACAGAAACAAGTTGGCAGGCGTGGGCTTTACCGTGGGCGCATGCTCCATGGTGGGCATTCCCTTTGTGGGGGGGTTCATTGCAAAAATTATGTTTGCAAGGGCAGCTATGGGGCTGTCTACCACGCTGATTGTGATTGTTATGATTGTACTGTCCATCAGTACATTGCTCAACACCATTTACTTTTTACGCACTGTGATTACGCTGTATCGCCCTGCCACACACCCTGAACAGAGCGAAAAGAAATACAAAAACGGCTTTTTGTACGCTTGCGCTATGGTGCTTTTCATCCTCTTTAACTTTGCCTTGGGCGTGGGTGCACAGCCCATCATCAACTTTATCACACGTGGTTTGAGCTGTTTTTCATAATATACGCATGTAAAAGGAAGGAAGTAAATTTCTATGAGTCAATATTTACTCTTGTTGCCTATATTGCTCCCCATTGTTGCAGGGGTTTTGATGGGCACAGTGTCGCTGTTTCAAAAAAAGGGCGCAAGGCGTGCCCTGGCATTCACCACTTTGATGGTCAACTTGGTTTTATCCATCGTCATTTGCTTGATGAAAGAAAATGAACTTGTGATTTGGTACATCACTAAAAACATCCCTGTGTATTTGCATGTGGATGACATTGGGCGCATCTTTTTGCTCCTTGTCAACGTGATGTGGACACTTGCAGGCGTGTACTCTTTTGAATACATGCAACACGAAAAGAACGAGCCTCGTTTTTATGCCTATTATTTAATCACAATCGGTGTATTGTCTGCCTTGTCTTTGGCAGGCAACATCATCACTTTCTATATGTTCTATGAAATGATGACGTTGATGACGCTTCCTCTTGTATTGCACAACATGAAAAAAGAAGCTGTGGCAGCAGGCATCAAGTACCTCATTTATTCTGTGTTTGGTGCATCTTGCGCATTGCTTGGCATTTTCTTCATGAACAACTATTTGACCACCTTGAACTTTACTGCAGGAGGTGCACTCAACTTAGAAGCCATTGCAGGCAATGAAGGCACTTTCTTGTTCATCATTTTTGTCACCTTACTGGGCTTTTCCACAAAAGCAGGTATGTTCCCCTTACACGGTTGGCTCCCCACTGCCCACCCTGTGGCGCCTGCCCCTGCAAGCGCTGTGCTGTCTGGTGTGATTACCAAAATGGGTGTACTTGGCATTATCCGTGTGATTTTCTTTATGGTAGGCCCTCAATTCATTAAAAACACATGGGTGCAAACAGCTTTTTTAACGCTCACCCTCATCACCGTGTTTATGGGCTCTATGCTCGCTTTTAAAGAAAATGGCTTTAAAAAGCGCTTGGCATACTCCACTGTGAGCCAAATTTCCTACATCTTATTTGGCTTGATTACGCTCTCTCCCTTAGGATTTGTGGGCGCATTGCTCCACGTGGTGTTTCACTCCATCATTAAAAACACCCTCTTTATGGGCGCAGGCGCTGTGATTTACAAAACAGGCAAAACAGACGTATCCGACCTTCGTGGCATTGGCAAACAAATGCCTAAAACGATGCTTTGTTTCACCATCGTATCTTTGGGGCTGATTGGTATTCCCCCCACAGGTGGGTTTATCAGCAAATGGTACTTGGCGCAAGGCGCACTTCAAATGGGTACACAGTATGATTTTATCGGCCCTGTGATCCTTTTAATCAGTGCCATTTTAACAGCTGCTTACCTTTTGACCATCTCCATTCGTGGCTTTTTCCCTGGCAAAGATTTTGACTTGAGCACAGTGCAAAAAAACGAAGTGAGCTATTTGATGCTTGTGCCCATGGGCATTTTGTCTATACTCATTGTGCTTTTAGGCGCTTTCCCTCATGAATTGATTGCGTTCTTTACAAACATTGCAAATACCGTCTTTTAAGGAGGGCATCTCATGAAAGTGTATGTGCCAATTTTGATTGCCCTACTGTCTGGGCTTTTGCTCCCCTTGTTTCACTTTAAGAGCAGAAAAATGCGCTCTATATATGTAGAAGTGTGCACAGTTTTAACTTCTGTTTGCGCATTTATACTCATCTTTAGCAACCCTGAACCTGTTACAGTGTTTTACATGACGGATGATTTGGCTTTGCGCTTAAAGGTGGACGGCTTGAGCAAGGTGTTTATGGGCTTGAGTGCCTTTTTGTGGCCTTTTGCAACGCTCTATGCGTTTGAATACATGGCGCACGAAAAGAACGAAAATAAGTTTTTCACCTTTTACACATTGAGCTATGCTGTGACTTTGCTCATTGCAATGAGCGCAAACCTCTTTACCCTCTACGTGTTTTACGAATGTTTAACGCTCGTAACGCTCCCCCTTGTTACGCACAAAAAGGATGCGCAAAGCGCTTTTGCAGGGCGTAGATACCTGGCGTACTCCATTGGGGGCGCCTCGCTCGGGTTCATTGGGCTGATTTTTGCCCTTACTTTTTCTGGCGCATTGGACTTTAATTTGGGTGGCATTTTAAATGCACAAGCAGTGGTGGGCAATGAAAACTTACTGCGTGTTGCATTTGTACTGTCCTTCATCGGATTTTCTGCAAAAGCAGCCATTTACCCTCTTAGTCACTGGCTTCCCATTGCGTCTGTTGCGCCCACCCCTGTTACAGCGCTTTTACACGCTGTTGCCGTGGTTAAAGCAGGTGCATTTGCAGCCATGCGCTTAACTTTTTACACCTTTAACACAGACATTCTGTATGGCTCTTGGGCACAGACGGTCGTGCTTGTGCTCACAGCGTTCACCATCATTTATGGTGCTGTGATGGCTGTAAAAGAGCAACACTTAAAGAGGCGCTTGGCGTACTCTACCGTGTCCAACTTGTCTTACGTATTGTTTGGTGTTGCTTTGATGACGAGTGCAGGCTTTGTGGGCGCTATGACGCACATGGTGTTTCATGGCATTATGAAAATCACGCTCTTTTACTGTGCTGGCGCTATTTTGGTCAAAACAAACAAAGAGTATATTCAGGATTTAAGGGGCTTTTACCACGTGATGCCCTATACTTCCGTGGTATTCACTTTGGCATCTATCGCCATGGTGGGTATCCCTCCTTTTGCAGGGTTTATCAGCAAGTTTAACTTGCTTTCTGCGGCGACACAAGTGCCCACTGCCGCCTCTTACTTTGGCATGGTTGCACTCATTACTTCCTCTGTGCTCTCTGCCATTTACCTCTTGTACCCTGCATGCACCTTCTTGTTTATGAAGGTGGACCAAAAGAACGAACACCTTGTGGGCAAAAAGTTAGACCCCAGTTTTAAAATGAAACTGCCCTTGTTCGTGCTCTCTGTTGCCATCGTGTTGCTCGGCATGTTCTCTGTGCCCCTTGTGGACTTTTTTACCAAAGTCGCAAGTGGTTTATAAGAAAGGAGGGATTTTGTGTTGATGCAAATTTTACCATGGATACTCATACTACTGCCTATGGTGTGCGCTTTTATATCTTACGCAATTGGGAAGAAAAACAAGGCGCTTAGAAACACGTTTGTCATCCTTTCAGGGGTGGTAGAGCTTTTGCTGTCTATTGTGCTTTTTATAAATGCAATCAGAGGGCAAGAAATCGTGTCCAATGTGGATTACGTGTTGGGCATGGGCTTGCACTTAAAAGTAGACGGCTTTAGAGCGCTGTATGCGTGCATTACGTGCCTCATGTTTAGCATGACGCTGATTTTTTCAAAAGAATATTTTGCACATTATACAAACAGAAATAGATACTACTTTTTTAACCTTTTAACTTTGGGTGCAACGGTGGGCGTGTTTTTGTCAAACGATTTATACACCACCTTTGTGTTCTTTGAAATCATGTCGCTCGCAAGTTATCCATGGGTAGCGCATGACCAAACACCCCAAGCAATGAAAGCAGCGCAAACGTACCTCGCTGTTGCCATCTTTGGGGGCATGGTTACGCTCATGGGCATGTTTATGGTGTATAGCAAAACGCAGTCTTTGATGTTTGAAGACATTTTAGCCTATTCAAACACATTGCCTGACAAAACTTCTTTGTACGTCAGTGGCGCACTCATCTTTGTTGGGTTTTCTGCCAAAGCAGGTGTGTTTCCTTTACACATTTGGCTCCCCAAAGCGCACCCTGTGGCGCCTGCCCCTTCGAGTGCACTGCTCTCTGGTATATTGACCAAGACAGGCATTTTCGGTGTACTGGTCGTCACTTCCAACATGTTTTTAAACGACCAAGCGTGGGGGAATGCAATGCTCTTTTTGGGTGTGATCACCATGTTTTTGGGCGCACTGTTCGCCTTGTTCAGTGTGGATTTAAAGCGCACGTTGGCATGCTCTTCCATGTCCCAAATCGGGTTTATCATGGTGGGTGTGGGTATGCAAGGGCTGCTCCAAACGCACAATGCTTTTGCCGTGTGGGGCACTGTGCTTCACATGGTCAACCACTCTTTGATTAAGCTTGCCCTCTTTATGATTGCAGGTGTGGTGTACATGAATGTGCACAAGCTCAATTTGAACGACATCAGAGGGTTTGGTCGCAAAAAACCTTTGCTCAATTTTGCCTTTTTGATGGGATATTTGGGCATCATCGGCATGCCTTTGCTGAACGGATTTATCAGTAAATCTTTGCTCCATGAAAGCATTGTGGAATACATGGTGCATTTAACAGAGCATGGAGAGAGCGCAGCTCTTTATAAGGCGATTGAAATTGTGTTCATCGTAACAGGGGGCATGACGGCAGCGTACATGACCAAATTGTATGTGGCGCTCTTTGTGGAAAAAAACAAAGACCAAGCACTGCAACAAAAGTATGATCAAAATAAAAAATACATGACCAAGCTGAGTGCCTTTGCCATTGTGTTGTCTGCAAGCATTTTGCCTGTCATAGGGCTTTTTCCCGATCTGTTCATGACCAAAATGGCAGAGATGAGCCAAACCTTTATGCACGGCGTATCGCCTGCGCACCATGTGGATTATTTTTCTGCTGTCAACATCATTGGCGCTGTTAAATCCCTTGTGATTGGTGTGGTGCTCTATGGGGGCATTCGCCTGTTCCTCATGAAAAAGGAAGATAAAACGTCCGTTTACGTCAACCGTTGGCCTCAAGCGCTCGACTTGGAAGAAGGCGTGTATCGCCCAGTGATTTCAAAAGTGCTTGTAAACATCGGCTATGCGTTTGCCTATGTGTGCGATCATGTGCTTGACTGTTTCATTACATTAAAAGCCCTTCCAACAGTTGTGCTCACATTGACCAGAGGGGCAGACCAAGCACTCGATGCCTCTTGTTTGTTCCTTAAAAACTCAGTTTTTTCTGTGCTTAAAAAGAAAAAGCGCCCTCCTGTGGGCACAAAGTGGACGTGGCGTTTGGGTGCATTCTTAAATGGCATTGTCACTTTTATCAACAAGACGTTCAGAAAGAAAAAGCCCCTCACGGTGGACTTTATTGCGTCCCTCGCTGCATGGCGAGAAGAAATGAAGGACACGGGGCACAGGGTGAAACACAGCGTGTCCTTTGCACTTTTGCTCGTGTGTTTTGGCGTGCTCGTGACCTTTGTGTATCTGTTCTTCGCATAAGCATTTACAAACACACAAAAATAGGGTATACTATATGTATAAAAAGGAGGGTTTGTTTATGGAAAACACAATTCAAAAAGCGTATGACACGTGGTGCAATTATGAATTTTTACAGCCTGACATCCATGCACAACTAATGGACATGGATGCACATCAGGTGGAAGATGCCTTTTTTAAAAACCTGTCATTTGGTACAGGAGGGCTTAGAGGCAAAATTGGTGCCGGCACAAACAGGATGAATGTGTACACCGTACTGCGTGCAACCAACGGTTTAAAAAATGCGTTGCTTTTAGAGCATCAAGGCGCAGGCAAACCTTCCTGTGTGATCAGCTATGACAGCAGAAACATGAGCAAGGAGTTTGCCCACCTTTCTGCTGCTTGCTTAGCACAAGGGGGCATCAAAGTGCACGTGTTTGACACCTTGATGCCCACCCCTGTTTTAAGCTATGCCGTGCGTTATTTAAAAGCGTCTGCTGGCATTATGGTGACGGCGAGCCACAACGCAAAAGAGTATAATGGGTATAAAGTGTACGGAGATGACGGCTGTCAAATTACACTGGATATGGCAGACAAAATACTTTCTTTTATAGAAAAAGAAGATATGCTTGTAAAAGACATTCCAAACTTTGAAACAGTGTATAAAGAGGGCAATATTGCTTTTGTACAGCAAGATTTGTTAGACAGCTATTATGATATCATTCTAAATTGCACAGAAAAAAGTGCAGATACACCTTTAAAAATCGTGTATTCGCCCCTCAATGGCACAGGCAATGTGCCTGTACAGCATGTGCTCAAAAACATGCAAAATGTAACATTTTCTGTGGTCAAAGAGCAAGAAATGCCTGACAAGAATTTCACTACTTGCCCTTACCCAAACCCCGAAACCAAAGAGGCAATGGCGCTTGCAATGCGTGACACAGTGGAAAAGAAAGCTGACTTTTGCTTGGCAACAGACCCTGACTGTGACCGTGTGGGTGTGGGGGTATATAAAGAAGGAGAAGTCGTGCTCCTTTCGGGCAATGAAACAGGCGTGATTTTGCTCGACTATTTGCTCAAACATACCACCAAAAAAGACCCTGTGGTGGTCAAAACAATTGTGACCACAGATATGGCAGATGCCATTTGTGCGCACTATCATGCCACGCTTAAAAATGTGCTCACAGGCTTTAAATTCATTGGGGAACAGATTGCTTTGCTCCAAGAAAAGCAAGAGGAAAACAGGTATTTGTTTGGCTTTGAAGAAAGCTACGGCTATCTGTCCACCACCAAAGTAAGAGATAAAGACGGCGTAAATGCCGTGGTGCTCATTGTGCGTGCAGCGCAGTATTATAAAGAAAAAGGGTGGACTTTGCTGGACGCTTTAGAGCATTTAAAAGCGCAGTATGGGCACTTTGGCCAGCGTTTGATGAGCTTTTCATATGAGGGCAAAGAAGGTCAAGACAAGATGCAGCGCATCATGCATTCTTTGCGCCACGCATATAAAGAAAGCGCTTTTGAATGTATCAAAAACGCAGAAGTGACAGACTATTTATTGCAAGATACAGGGCTTCCAAAGAGCGATGTGCTCACCTTTAATATGAAGGAAATGGGCAAGCTCATCATTCGCCCTTCTGGTACAGAGCCTAAGCTCAAAGCCTATTTGTTCCAAAAAGCAGAGAATGAACAGGCACTCCAAACAAAGTTGGATAAGCTTTCAGACATTGCAAACAGCCTTTTGGGGTAAGATACTTTAAAAAGACTGTAAATCGTGGTTAAAAGCATGCAAAGCGTTTAAAAAATCCCTGTGTGCTTGTACTTTGTAGAGCATTTCCCCTGCTTCTTTCACCTTGTCTTTAAACGTTTGAGAAAAGGCAGAGAGAGGGTGCTGAAGTAGGGGGCACACGATGTACCCACGCACGTCTTTGACCACCTTGATTTTCCCCTCTATTTCTTTGGGCAAAAGGGGAAAGAGCATACAGGATAGTGGGCGATTAGAGCGAGTGCACGTACCGTTACACACAAGCAAAAGCCCCTTTTCTGTAACGTCCATATTTTTATATATGTGAAAGTCGGGCTGATTTTGATACAAACTTTCTTCCCCTTTGAATAAGAGCATACCCCCTTTGCCTGTGTCGTCTGCCTGACAGCAAGCGTGGGCGCACAGTTTTCCACAGTCTGTTTTTAAGGGGGTCACGTCTTGCAAAAGGGCACGAGCCTTTTTAACAGCTTCTATTTCAGCATTTGTGTGATTTTGTTGCATGTTTTCTCCTCCTTTTTTGTTCCTTATGCATTGTATCACACACGCAAGTTTTTTTCAATTCAAATATATCTGAAGGAGATTTTTGATGGGTTTAGCACCAAATAAGCGCATATCCCTTGCCCTTTCTATGTTAAAAGAAAAGGGCTTTTCCTGCTATTTAGTAGGGGGGTGTGTGAGAGATTTCTTGCTTCAACAAACACCAAAAGATTACGATATTACAACCAACGCAACACCTGAACAGATCAAAGAGGTGTTTAAAAAATATCCCCTTGTGTTGCAAGGAGAAAAGCATGGCACAGTATCGCCTGTCATCATGGGGGAAATGGTGGAAATCACCACTTTTCGGCAAGATGGCACGTATGAAGATATGCGCCACCCCAAAGAGGTTACGTTTACTTGCTCTTTAAAGGAAGATTTAAAGCGCAGGGATTTTACCATCAATGCCATGGCGTATGATGAACAAGAAGGTGTGATAGACTATTTTGAGGGGCAAAAAGACCTTGAAAATAAAGTCATTCGTGCTGTGCTCCACCCCATGGATCGGTTTAATGAAGATGGTTTGCGCATACTACGAGCTTTGCGCTTTGCTGCACGTTTGGGGTTTACCATTGAAGAAAACACGGCAAACGCCATTCATGCACTCAAGGGCAATTTAAAAAAAATCAGCAGAGAGCGCATTGGGGTAGAATTAACAGGCATTTTACAAGGCGCATACGCAAGCGAGATTTTGGCATCCTTTAGTGATGTGCTGTGCGAAATATTGCCCGAGTTTGCGCCTGTGATTGAGTGCCCACAAGTGAGCATTTACCACAATGAAGACGTGTTTCACCACATATTGTCCGTGCTTAAAAACGTCAAACCAAGGTCTGAAACGCTCGTATATACAGCGCTTTTCCACGATGTGGGCAAGCCGTATGTGCGTGTGCGAGATGAAAAGGGGTACGACCATTTTAAAGGGCACGCAAAAAAGTCCGAAGCTTTAAGCGAAAGCATGATGAAAAGTTTGTGCTTAAAAAATGCACTGATCAAAGACGTGATGACGCTCATTCATTACCACGACCATCGCATAAAAAAACGGGATGTACGCACTTTGATGTACAAGGTGTCTGACAGGCTGTTTGATGACCTTGTTGCCATCAAAAGGGCAGACTTGCTTGCCCATGTGGAATTTATAAAAAAAGATGCACTCAAACTGCCGGATATATTAAAATATCGTGAAGAAGTGAAGCAAAAAGGGCTGTGCTACACGTTAAAAGGGCTTTGCGTGCATGGGGAAGATATAAAAAACTTGGGCGCAGAGGGCAAAAAGGTGGGCGAAATTCTACTCCAATTGCTCAAAGAAGTGCTCAAGGACACATTGCCCAATGAAAAAAACGCACTTTTAGAGCGTGCGAAAATGTTGCTTGAACAAACCAAAGCAGAAGACGAGGAGGAAGAACCTCTTTGTCGCCCTACATGATTGGAAGTTTTAAAACTGCTCATAGATTGCTTCTATATAAAAAGCAGGAAAAATCAGGGCGAGCGTCGAAAAGATAACTGTTGAACTTTTTTATTCTTTAAAAAGCCTCAACAAGGCAATGAATTAGGGAGGATATTGTATGCGTGACATGCTTTTGGTGGTTGATTTTGACCACGTGATTGCAAGAACAATTGCACGAAAGCTACGCTCTGAGCGAATTTGCTGTAAAATCATTGACCAAGATACAAGCGCAGAAGACATTGTGGCGCTTGCGCCTTTGGGGCTGATTTTGGCTGGCGCAGAAAAAAAGCAGGGAGACAAAGCGCCCAACAACGATTTGTTTCACCTTCAAATACCTATGATGGCATTTGGATACCCTGCACTTTGGCTGTGCAAAATGCTCAATGGCCAAGTCAAAGGAGATGCAAAAGAAAATAAAATGGCAGAAGTACACTTTCAAAATGTTGCCATCCACAATGGCATGTCAGAAAGTGACCGTATGCTGTCTTTGGTGTACCCCCTTGAACTCTCTAACGAAATGCGTGTCATTGCAGACACAGAGGAAGGGGAGGTGATTGCTTTTTCCAGTGTGGACGAAAAGAAATTCGGCTACCAAATGGAAATTGAACAACATGATCCCGACAGTGCCTTGCTCCTTTTGAACTTTGCAACGAGCATTTGTTTTTGCACCACGTGGTGGACAGAAGATGCGTTCGTGCTCCGTTCTATGCAGGAAATTCGCCGTTTAACAGGCGAAGGCACAGCTTTTTGCGCCATGACAGGGGGCTTGAACAGTGGTGTGAGCGCATTGCTCGCACATAGAGCGCTCTCTGACAATTTTAAGTGCGTGTTTGTTGACACTGGATTGTTGCGAAAAGGCGAAAGTGCGCAGTTTCTCTCTTTTTATCAAGATGAAATGGGGCTGAGTATTAAGAAAATTGATGCCCGAGAAACCTTTTTGACAGCGCTACAAGGCGTAAAATCGGGGGATAAAAAGAAAGAAATCATTGGTGCCTTGCTCAAAGACATCATTGAAAAAGAAATGGAAAAAATCCCCAATGTATCCGTCATCATAAAGGGCACGAGTTACAGCGACCAAGTGTTCAAAAAGTCTGCTCAAAATACATACTGTGGTGCTCAAGAAATCAGCCCTTTGGAGGATTTGTTTAAAGATGAAATCCGTCAAGTGGGCGAATATTTGGACATGCCCGAAAACATCATCACAGCGCAACCTTTCCCAGGCTCTGGCCTTGCAAACAGAATATTGGGCGAAGTGACGAGAGAGCGCTTGCGTGTGCTCAGAACGTGCGACCATATTTTCGTAGAGGAAATGGAACAATCGGGGCAAAACAAGCGCCTTTGGCAGTATTTTGCACTCTTGTCTCCCATGCCTGTGGACGAAGGGCACATCATTTGTTTGCGTGCCGTGTCCATAACAGACCACGCTAAATCCTATGCTGCCCGTTTGCCTTTTGACCTTCTTGAAAGAGTGACGGACAAAATACTTGAAAATTGCCCTTCTGTTGTCCGTGTGGCGTATGACGTTACACCCTCAGGCAGATTAAAGGGCATAGAATGGCAATAAAATACACATCATAATCAAAAGCAAATTAGAAAAAAGCAGGGTGAATTATGCGCATTACGCATCCACAAGCCACGTACCAAGGAATCCCCATGGAAGACATGTTTTTTGTATCGAGTGACCAGCAAGTACAGTTGGGCACAGGGCATGTCATATCTTTTTTTCAAAATGAAATGTACCCAGAGCGCCCTTTGCATTTGTATATTCAGATTGATGCACAGCCTTCTGCACGCAGTTTGCTCTTTGGCGCACTGCTTGCACGAGCAGACATTATAAGAGCGAATTACAACAATGTGCCTGCACGTCTTTACACGCAAATTTCCCCAGACGATGTGGAAATGGCGCAGTTCTACGAAAAAAGTGGGCTAAAAATTGACGATGCAGAGGACTTATTGTCTTTTTCTGTACCCGAATTTTTGCCACCAAGAACGCCCATGGGCACGCAGTATGCCTCTGTGCCTTTAGAAGGGGACATGCAGATGGACAGTTTTTTACAAAGGGTGAACTTAAATAGAATTGCGCCCATCACACGAGATCAGCTCACGCTTTTAAGAGAGCAAAAGAACTTCCTTGCTGTGGGTTTTTATAGAGGGGGTCAACCTATTTCTGAAGTGCTCTTTGCAGGCACAGGAGAAAAGGCAACTTTGCTCAACATCTACACCCGTGGTGAATATCGCCGTCAAGGGTTTGCAAAAGCACTGCTTGCACAAAGCGCTATGATATTAAAAGAGCGTGAAGTGCAAGAAGTATATGCCAATGCCTTTAGGCGAAATACACCCCAAGTAGCGCTCATGCGTATGCTGAACGCATCTTATGTGCGCACAATTTCAACACTGCCGGGGCTGGATCTATAAGGGGGATAAGATGTTCAAGGGCTTGCTTTTTTACAATGGATTTTATTTTTCATCTTCTTTTCAAACGCTTGTAAATGAATTTTTACACAGCGCAGAGCAAGAAAACATGTATTTAGAAGCAGTCAATAGCAGCACCCTTTGCCCTTTTGATGTAAATGCCCTCCCTTTTTTTCCTGACTTTGTGCTCTTTTTTGATAAAGATGTACAGCTTTTAAAGCAGTTGGAGCAAGCAGGTATTCGCACCTTCAATTGCGCAAAAAGCATTTATTTGTGTGACGATAAACAGCGCACATATGTGCATTTAAAGGGCATTTGCCCTATGCCCATCACGGTGTTATCTCCTCTTACTTTTTATCAGTACAGTGATTTTGAGTTCTTAAAAAGAGTGGAAAATGTGCTTTCTTACCCCTATGTGGTCAAAGAGGGCAGCGGCTCTTTTGGGCAACAAGTGTACCTTGTGCACAATTTTGAGGAAGTAAAAGCGCTTGTAAAAGCACTCGCCCCCAAGCCCCTTGTGTTTCAAGAATACATAGAAGAATGTAAGGGGCAAGATGTGCGCATGTACTTTGTGAAGGACAAGCTTGTGTCTGCCATTCGTCGTCAAAACCTTTCGGGGGATTTTCGTGCGAACATAGAAAATGGTGGAGAAGCAACGCCTTATACACCCACAGAGGCAGAAATAGAAATAGGGAAAAATGCCATGCGTGCGCTCTCGTTGACTTTTGGGGGTGTGGACATATTGCAGGCACACAGAGGCCCACTCTTGCTCGAAGTCAATTCCAATGCGCATTTTAGTGCGCTCAAGCGTGTTACAGGGCAAAACCCTGCCATTTTTATACTAAGGGAGATACAAAAGCAATGCAGGGGATAATTGTGTACGAAAGGGAGAACATCAAGAAAAATGCTCGATTTATTGAGCTTTTTATAACGCACTTTAAAGCTTTGGGTGTGTCGCTCACGCTCGTTGCCCTTGATGAACTCACCATCGGTGTATCTAATCACACCTCTTTCCTCTTTTTAAAAAATGTCATCATACAGCCGGATTTTGCTGTTGTGCGCCTCATGCACCCTGTGCTTTCTATGCAGTTAGAAGCACTCAAAATCCCTTGCTTTAACAGCGCACTTTTAAGCGATGTTGCAAACGATAAGCGCAAAACAGCGATACATTTTTTAAAGAGAGGCTTGCCTTTTATCGACACAGCGTTTGTAAAAAGAGGGGAAAATCTCCCGAATTTTACTTATCCTGTGGTGGTCAAAGCCTCCTGTTCCTGTGGTGGTCGAAAAGTGTATCTTGCCCATTCTAAAGAAGAAACATTGTCTTGTTTAGAAAAAATGCAAGAGGACACTGCGATTATTCAACCTTTTTTAAATGCTGATAAGAAAGATGTGCGTTTGTACATGCTCAATGGTACCTACTACATGGGTATGCAACGTTTTTCGCACAATGATGACTTTAGGAGCAATTTTGGCATCCACCAGTGCGCTCGCCCTTTCCCCAAGGATGAAACACTGATCAAGATGGCAGAAAAAGCAATCCAAGGGCTTTCATCTTCTCTTGTGGGGGTGGATTTCTTGTTTGATCAAAAGGGAATGCCCTATTTAAATGAGATTGAAGATGCCGTGGGCACACGTATGCTGTATGAGATGACGGATAAGGATGTGGTAAAAGACTACGCAAAGTTGATATTCGACCAGGTGCGTCAGTAAAAGATTTTCAAAAGAAAGAGGCAAAAAGCATGGAAAAGTTGAAGGCGCTTGTGAAAACAGAACGGTTTAGGATATCTTTTAACATTTTGGTGGGCTGTTTGGTGGGAGCTGCGGCTTACCCTCTTTTCCTTGTGCCCAACAACATTGCGCCAGGTGGTTTAACAGGTGTTGCCACAGTGCTTTATTACTTGTTTGACTGCCCTGTGGGTATCACCAGCATGATTTTAAACTTGCCCTTGTTCGTGCTTGGATACAAAACGATGGGTCGGCTTTTTGCCATTCGTTCGCTCATTGCCACTGTACTTTTTTCTATACTGATTGACCTTCTAAAGCTTCCTCCTTTAACCAATGACCCTTTGCTTGCCTGCGTATACGGAGGCATTGTGTTGGGTTTGGGGTTGGGGCTCATCATCAAAGGGGGGGCAACCACAGGGGGCACGGACATGATTGCACGTATGGTGCACAACAAGGTGCCTTTTATCAGCGTGGGTTTGTTCCTGTTTATGATTGACTTTTGTGTGACAATATTGGCAGGCTTTACCATGAGCGTGAATGCTGCTTTGTATGCGCTCATTTGTATCTTTGTCATTTCAAAAGTGTTGGACCTTGTGCTCTCTGGCATTGGCACAGCCTCGAAAGCGTGCTTTATCATCTCTTGTGCATCTGATGCTATATTGGCACGCATTATGCACGAAATGGATAGAGGGGCGACTGTGCTGGACGCAACAGGCGCATATTCTAAGGAAAAAAAGCCTGTCATTCTCTGCGTGGTGTCTGCACGGGACGTGGCGAAATTAAAGCGCATTGTGAAGGATGAAGATGAACGTGCCTTCATGATTATTTCAGACACACATGAAACGCTGGGCGAAGGGTTTTCAAACCTTTCTGCCTAAAAACAGATAAAAAAACTTTGTTCATCAATTATTTACAGATTGAGCGCATAAAAAGCTTGAAAAATTGCGCATTATCTTGTATAATGGAATAGTTATTAAAAAACGATTGGAGATGCCCTACATTGAACCGTAAGAAACTGTTTTTATTACTCCTCATGGTTGCCACCATTGCATTGAGTGGCTGTTCTTTAATTGTGAAGGACGAAAAGGTAGACCAAGCCCAGGTGATCATTGACGTAAACGGCGAAAAACTGTCTAAAGCAAACGTAAACACTGCTTTGGATATCTCTTTAAACCAAATGCAACAGCAATATGCACAGTATGGCCTCAACATTGACCCCACAGACCCAGAAGTGAGAAACAATCAGTTGGATACTGTGCTTGACCAGCTCGCTCGTGAAATGGTTGTAAAGCAAAAGATCACAGAAATGGGCTTGGACAAGTATTCTGAAGAAGAAGAAGCTGCTTTCAAGGCAGATGCTCAAAAAGAGTATGACGAATCCCTCGAAACCATTAAAATGCTCATGGGCAACAAAGATGAAAATGGCAACGAAGTGGATGACGAAACTGTTTTGAAGAATGCTCAAAACTATTTGCTTATGATGGGCATGACGCCTGAAAGCTTGGCAGAAACCACAAAGATCAACAAGCAAACAGAAGCGTTCAAGAAAGAACTGATTAAAGACGTTACAGTTTCTGACGAAGAAGTTGAAAAGTTCTTTAACGAAAGCGTTGACCAACAAAAAGCACAGTTTGATGCAGACATCAACGCTTTTGGTGGCAACTACAACCAAGGCGCAGAAGTGCTCTATGCACCTAAAGGCTATCGCTATGTAAAGCAGATTTTCACCAAAATCTCTGATGAAAACGCTTCTGCCATCACTGCCCTTCAAACAGAATTGCAGAGCGCACAAACCGTGCTCACCTCTGCTCAAAAGTCCGTAACGGACAACACAGAAGCTTTGGCAGATGAAGGCATCAAAGAAGACTTTAAAAAAGAGTTGGAAGAACAAGCACCTGTGCTGAAAACAGCGTTGGAGGATGCTCAAAAGAAAGTGGACGAGCTTACCAAAAAGTTGGAAGACTTGAACACGACAGCTTTTGAAGAAGCCAAAACCCGTGCAGATGCTGTAAAAGCAAAGTTGGAGGGTGGCGCAGACTTTGCCGCTGTTATCGAAAGCGACAACCAAGACCCTGGCATGAACCAAGAACCCATCAAGACCACAGGCTACGCTGTTGCAGAAGGTTTGAACACCTTTGACCCTGCCTTTGTATCTGCTGCTATGGCACTTCAAAACGTGGGCGATGTAAGCGACGTTGTAAAGGGTCAACAAGGCTTCTACATCATTCGTTATGAAGGCGATGTGCAAGAAGGCGTTGTGAACATTGATACAGTGAAAGAAAAGCTTCAAGGCGTGCTCTTAACTCAAAAGCAAGAAGAAGCTTTTAACACAGCTGTGGACGGCTTTGTGAAGGATGCAAACGTAAAGACATACAAAAACCGTATGGAAAACTAAGCGCACAAAATGCGTAAATCAAAAAGAGGCACTCCGTGTGGAATGTCTCTTTTTTGATGTGGAAAAAATTAAAACGTCACTATTTTGCCATCATATGAAATATCCACTCCGTGTGCTCTGCCTTTTTCCATCAACACATCATAGAGCAATCCACCGTTGTGCGAAAAATGGTTGAGCACAATGCACGTGTGTTCATCAATCGTATGTTGGTCTTTTAATTGGTGTATGACGTGGAGCGTGTCGTCAAACCCCATGTGCCCACCATTTTCTCCAATTGTCAAAGCACCACATGTGCAGTCTAAACTCACCATGTCCAGTACAATGTGATTGTCCTGAAAATACGTGTACACGCTTTGGTACAGTCTGCCTGTGTCGTGCGCATAGAAAAGAGAGCAATTGTCTTTTTCTATGAGATAGTTGAGGGCAGTTTCCGTTTGCATATGTTGGGCAGGCAAGGCTGTCACAGTATAGCCCTCTATCTGGAATACATCAAAGGGCTTGATGACGTGAAA
>CAYTPJ010000002.1:25341-45492 GCA_964439755.1 uncultured Oscillospiraceae bacterium | reverse complement strand
TGAACATTACAATAAAACACGCAAGAAATCTTTATCAAATCCCTTGCGTGTTTTCAATATTATTTGATTGTATTTTAAGTTGACCCTTACAATGCGTGTTTATACACTGCTAAAAACAACAAAGACAGCAACACAAACAGCACGCCCACTACAAAGATATACACAGGTGTTGCCCCTCTTTTTTCCTTCTTTTCTTGCTGATAATCATAAAAATTCATGTGGTCTTGTGGTTTTTTAAAAGCAGTAAAGAGCAAGAGCAGGCTGTGAAAACCGTATGAAAAAATGTCGAAAAAACCTGTTGTGCTCACCCACACAAGCGCACCAACCCCTGTGAGCAAAAGCCCTGTCACAAACGTGCCGTCTGACAGCGCCCAAGCATTTAAGTATACCGAGTTTTGAAAGGCAAACCCTCTGTAAGAGGCAATCAAAAAGGAGAGTACAAGCGCAATCACAAACGTGATAAGGTAGGACAGAAATAGCTTTTTTTTGTGCATTTTTATTTTCCTTCACATTCAAATTAAATGGTATACATTGAAACACCGATTGTTGATCAGCAAATTCTACATTCTGCATTCTACATTCTGCATTCTGCATTATGAATTATGCATTATATAAAGCGAGAGGGATGTTACTCAAAACATCCCTCATTCGTATGGTTATTCAGCCAATGCTTGCTGATATTTTTGGAACTCTGCTGTGTTCGCTTGCACAAAGTGCCCAGGGGTTACTTCACGCAAAGTGGGTTGTTCCTCGCTATAATCATGAGCCCTTAAAGGCTCATACTTAATGCGCTGACGTTGCTTTTCATAGAAGGGGTCAGGCAGAGGAATAGCAGACAAAAGAGACTTGGTGTATGGGTGCATGGGGTTTTTAAACAACTCATCAGAAGGCGCAAGCTCTACGAGTTTGCCGTAGTACATAACGCCAATTCTGTCAGAAAAATATTTAACAACAGAAAGGTCATGCGCAATGAACAAGATGGTCAAGCCCAACTGGTGGCGCAAATCATTCAAAAGGTTGATGACCTGTGCTTGGATGGACACGTCCAAAGCAGACACAGGTTCGTCTGCAATGATGAGTTCAGGATTCATGACCACGGCACGTGCAACGCCGATACGTTGGCGCTGACCACCTGAAAACTCGTGGGGATAACGAGAGGCGTGTTCACGCACAAGCCCTACGAGCTCGAGCACTTTGTACACTTTTTCGTCAATGATGTTCTTGTCCTTTTCACCACGGATGATGAGCCCTTCAGCAATTGTTTCATAGACGGTCATACGAGGGTCCAAAGAAGCAATAGGATCTTGGAAAATCATCTGAATTTGCGTGATGAAGCGCTGTTTTTTGGCAATGTTCAGCTCATAGTTGTATTTCTTTTTAAGCGCTACAAGCTCTTCACCCTTTGCTTTTTGAAGCAAGGGCTTATACTTTTCTTCCACTTCTTGTGCAATCACGTTTTGATAGAGTTTGTCACAATGTTTGTGGTCAAAACGAGCAGACTTCATTTCTTCACGAAGCTTTGCAATTTCAGATTTTATGCTTGTTTTTTCGCTTTCAGAGGCAGTTTTTAACTTTTCATTGAGCTTTTTAATGCCTTTTTTGTAAGACATCGTGCCTGCTGCAATGCGCTTGCCCTTAAAGTAAATGTTGCCCGATGTGATGTTGTACAGCTTGATGATGGATCTGCCTGTGGTCGTTTTCCCACAGCCCGACTCACCTACAAGCCCGAACACTTCACCCTTTTTGATGTCAAAAGAAACATCGTCCACAGCTTTATTGATTTTAAAGTATTGGCACAGGTTTTCCACTCTGAGCAACACATTTTCATTGTTTTCAGGCATTGTTTTCACCCCGCATTCTGTTTTTCATGCCCAAAATACGTTGTGTAACAGCCTTGGGCGGTTCGACCTTGGGGGCATTTTCATGGAGCAACCAAGTTGCCGCCCAATGTGTGTCCGTAATTTGAAATTCTGGTGGTTGTTGTTCAAAGTCAATCTGCATGGCATAACGGTTTCTGTCTGCAAAGGCATCCCCTTTGGGTGGGTAAATCATGTTGGGGGGTGTGCCTGGGATGGCCTCTAACTTTTCCTTTGTTTCAAGGTCGGGCATGGAGGACAAAAGTGCCCATGTATAGGGGTGGGCAGGCGCATAGAAGATTTCTTCTGACGTGCCATATTCCACAATTTTACCTGCATACATAACAGCAATTCTATCTGCCATGTTGGCAACCACGCCCAAGTCATGCGTAATGAAAATGATGGACAAGTTGCGCTCTTTTTTGATACGGTTGATCAATTCCAAAATCTGTGCTTGAATGGTTACGTCCAAAGCCGTGGTCGGTTCGTCACAAATCAATACATCAGGGTTTGCAGCCAATGCAATAGCGATAACAATACGCTGACGCATACCACCTGAAAACTCAAAGGGGAATTGATTGTAACGCTTTTTGGGTTCAGGGATACCCACTTCGTCCATGAGCTTAATGGCTCTGCGCTTTGCCATTTGCTTGGTCACATTTTGCACAATGCCAGACGCGTTTTCATCAAAATATTCAATCAATTTGATTGTCTTATCATCCACATCTTGGTTTTGAAGGTTTTCTTCAATGTGCGAATAATGGCTCACCAGACGGCTCATAACACCCAAAATATTTTCTTTCACAAGGTCTAAGTCAATGATAGAAGGGGCAGCAACGGTATAGTCATCCCCCTTGCTTCTTTGCGCTTTTTGCACTTGTTTTTCATAATCTCTTTGCTTTTTGCCGTTTGTTCTTTGACCCAAATGGTATCTTTGAATAAAGTCTTTCACACTGCCTTCAAAGGTGTATGCAGCGCTGTCTTTTGCAATATCCAAGTGATTGATGCTGTCTTTCACTTCTTTAATCAAAGTTTCAACCAGCTTTTCATACGCTTCCATGCCTTGCTTTTCGAGCACGTCAATGGCTTTTTGAAGGCTACTTTTGGCTGCTGCTCTACGCTTTACATAGAGGTCATCTGCATATGAAATGGCGCTCTTTGTGTCCTTGATAAAGTCTGACAAGAACTCGTCCATCATGATTTTTTTGTAAGCTGCATTTTGCTCTTGTCTTGTGCCTGTGATTACATCTGTTTTTTGAACAGCTTGATAATACCCCATGGCAAAGAAATCGGGCTTTTCTTTTTGCACAGCTTCTTGCATGATTTCTTTAATTTTGATCAATTTTTCTTGTGCTTGAGCAAAGTTCTTTTCCTTGATTTGCACAGCCAAATTTTCTGTTAAAGTAGAAACATTTTGCTTTAAAACGTCTTCCTTGTCAGACACCACATAGGGGTTGACTGCGTGCATGGCATATTCCTTGATGGACTCCAACACGTTTTTCGCATCATTGAGCGCATTCTTTTCGATGAGGAAAAGAGCGTCTTCAGTGTCTTGGAGCGTTTCCGTTGCTGCTTCTAAAGCATCGCTATACGCTTGCTCAATTTTAATGTGGTGAATTTCAAGTGTATCGAACATCTTGCATTCTTTTTTATACTTTTCTTCCCCACTTTTGTTTGCCTTGATCATAAAATCTTGGAGCAGAGCAAGCTTTTCATTAAAGTTATCTCTGCTTGCACGCTGACGTGCTTTGCCCTTTAAAATCATGGCTTCTGTAAGCTGTTTACCAATACGCATGATGGGGTTTAAGCTGGACAAAGGGTCTTGGAAAATCATAGCGATTTTATCGCCACGGATTTTGTAAAAATCATCTTCGTCAATCTTGAGCAAGTCCTGCCCATCATAGAGGATTTCGCCCCCTTCTACGATGGAGTTCCCTGCCAAAATACCCAAAATGGCTTTGGAAGTAACAGACTTGCCCGAGCCGGACTCGCCCACGATTGCCATTGTTTCGCCCTTGTGCAGGTCAAAACTAATGTCACGCACAGCCTGTACTTTACCAGATATTGTTCTAAATGAAATACGCAAATGGCGCACTTGTAATTTATTTTCCATATTATTCTGCTCCTCTCAATGACGGGTTAAAGGCATCACGCAATCCGTTACCAAAGAGGTTGAAGGATACTTCCAACAAGGAAATAAAGAGTGCAGGGAAAAAGATGATGTACGGATCGGTAGAAAGATAGGATTTACCATTTGCAAGCATGGTACCAACGCTTGTCATTGTAGATGATTCAAGGTTGATGATGCCCAAGTACGTTAAGGAAGATTCTGTAAAGATAACGCCTGGGATAACGAGAATGGAGCTTGTGATGATGGTACCCAAAGAGTTGGGGAAAATATGCTTGAACATCAAGCGCATATCCTTTGCGCCCAAGGTACGAGCCGCCAAGATGTACTCTTGACCTTTAAAACGGTAGAACTGCATTCTCACTCTGGCAGCAATACCAATCCACCCTGTTAAAACAAAGGCGAACAGCAAGGCAGGCACAACGCCCACTTGCTTTGAAAAGTGTAGCTGAAAGAGCGTGGTAACAACCATAAAGGGAATACCGTTTAAAATGTCTGAAAATCTGTCCATAACGAGGTCAACTGCACCACCATAGTACCCTTGAATAGCGCCATAGAATGCGCCAATTAAAAGGTTGATGGCAGAGATGGAAATGGCGAGCAAGAAACTAAAGCGTGCACCTTCTGCAAGCCTTGTAAAGATGTCTTGCCCCTTATCGTTTGTACCAAACACAAAGTGTGGTTCAAAACCATAACGGTATTGGAAATAGGCATACTTATCCACACGCACCACGTATGCTTTGGCTTGTGATGTGCCTGTTACACGAGCGTAGGACAAGGGACGTTCAGGGTCATTGTCAGCTGCAATACGCAAGCTATAATAGCTTGTGTCTTCCTTGGTGGTGGTTTTATAAATAGGTTTAAAGTTGCCTTGTTTGTCAAGCTTTGGCGCACGCTTTTTGTCTGCCTCATACCACACGTTTGCCTCTGTTTGCTTGGCATCTTTAATTTGAGGATAAATAACTTGTGTGTTATTTTCCATCTGCCAATCTTGAATATCCTTGTATTCTTGCCCTGTGAGGGTCATGTACACAAGGCCCATGTTGGCATAGTTATCCAATTTAATATCGTAGAAAGAAGTTCTCTTACTTGCAGTTGGGTCTTTGTAATTTTCACGATACACTTCTACAATGGGGCTGCGCCCTGTTTCTTCTGCGATACCTCTTAAACGGTTATAGTCTGCTTGGTTGACCGTTTTTTTGCTCATACCGTCCACACCTAATAAGCCGTTTACGCCAATTTTGGGGGGCAATTTCGCATAGTTCAAGTACATAGTATCTGTTAAAGAAAGTGAATAATTCGTTTGACCAAACACAGGCACAAAGATGGCGAACAACACCAACGCAAGGATGATGTAAGCGGCCACCACAGAGCTTTTGTTTTTCGCAAAGCGAATCATGGCATCTTTAAAATACCCAACAGGCTTTGTTTCTAATTTTTTATCATGCATGCGGCCTTCTTCGCCTACAAAAACGAATTTGGAAACATCCACGTTTGCATTTACTTTCTTTTCACTCATCACTTTTTACTCCCCATTCTAATTCTCGGATCGATAAATCCGTAGCTGATGTCTACGATGATGCCTGCGAGCAGACCAATCAAAGTATAGAAGGCAGATAAAAGCATAAAGAAGTTATAGTCGGGTGTAGCTGCTGTAATGGAGCTGACGTACAAGGGGCCTACACCTGGAATACCAAAAATCTGTTCGATGATGATAGACCCACTCATAATGCCGATGAATGTACCCAAAATCATGGGGAAAATAGGCACCATGGCATTTCTCAGTGCGTGGCGCACAGTCGTTTGTGCTTTAGACAAACCCTTTGTTCTTGCAAGCAAAAGGAAGTCGCTTGTGAGCACTTCGGTCAATTCTGCACGTGTGTAGCGTGTAAGCCCTGCAACTGTACCAAAGCCCAAAGACAATATGGCAGGCACTAAGGACACAAAGGTTTCAAAAGACAAGAAGTCAAACCCTGCCTTCATTTGGAAGGGGAACCACTTGAGCTTAAAGCACAGGAAATACTGCACCAAGAATGCATACACATAGCTGGGCACAGAAACAAACAAAATAACAAGGGTGGAAATCACGTGGTCTTGCCATTTATTTTTTCTCAAAGCGGCATAGATACCAAAGAGCAAGCCCAAAGGCACACTGAAAATCATGGTATACATGTTGACCACAACGGTAGCAGGCATTTTTTCAATGAATTTATCCCACACGTTTTGACCCAAATAGAGGGATTCACTAATGCCCCAATCACCACCGAGCAGTGTTTTTTGAATAAAAATACCATATTGTTCAATAATGGGTTTGTTATATCCGAGCGCCTCTCTGCGCATTTCAATCAATTGCATGTCCTTGCCAAACTGTTGAGCAGGCTTGTTGGGCAGCATTTTGATGAGCACAAAGCACATGGAGATGATGAGTAAAAACACCATCAGCATGAGCAGAATTCTTTTAATGACGTACTTGACCATGTAATAGCCCCTTTCGCATTTGATACGGCTGTATCCGCAGTTTTTTGAACGGGTATACCCGTAGCAAATGCCTTGCGGTGTATTTGTGTTTTATACGGTTCAAAGCAGGGATGCAAAAATCTGCATCCCTGCTTCTTTTATAGAACCATGAGATTTAAATTACTTGTAGTTGAGTGTGCCGCCTTGTTCTTGAACATATGCGTCCCATTCAGCGTCTGTGTAGTTGTATGTCATATATTTCACACCACCACGACCCATGGGGAACACTTCGTCTTCCATGTAATATTCAATCTGCATGCCCTTTAAGTTAGCGCCTGCATCGTTGATCAATGGAATGAAGTCATAGTTTTGGAGCACAATGTTTTCGAGTGCTGCGAGCACTTCCAAACGTTCTTGAGCCTTTACAGGGTCTGTGCTATAGGGGAAGGAAAGTTCTTTTGTTTCTTCTGTTACTTTGCCTTCAGCATCTACAACGCTTGCTTTGATTGTAGAACCTTGGATAGCAAGAGACCAGTCATAAACGTTTGCTTCATAGGTGCCTTCAGCCAAAGGCATCACGAGCATTTCTTCAGTTGTAACCCAAGCTGGGTCATACTGATAGGAGGGGCTTACATAAGCTTCCATCAAACCATAGGGATCGAAGGTAGAGCCAGTCCAGCCAACACCAAAGAGCATATCCACTTGGTTGGATTTGAGTGCATCGGAGAAACCGTTGCCCAATGTAGAGTCACGTTTGAAGGTCAATTTGCCTTCCAACTTGGTGCCCTTTACAGCTTCTGTGTAGTTGTTCACAATGAAGTCATAGCCATTGTTGTAGAACACGGAAGTAGCGTTGGGGGTACCGATCATGATTTCAACAGTGTCTGTATCCTTGAGGAGGCCTTCTTCAATTGCTTTGTCATAAGCTGCGTCAAAGAAAATTCTTGCCATTTCAAGGTTGTAACCACTGATAGATTCAATAGCGTCTTCTTTGGTGGCATAAAGTTTGCCTTCGCCCACTTCATCTGCCAAGCCCCAGAAATTCAAGATAACGTCTTTTGCCAACTCTGTGGTACGGTAGAATTCGCCCTTATCAGGGTCAGATACGATTTGGCTTCCGTAAAGTGCGAAAGCAGGGCCGTTTGTAGGAGCTGTTGCGAGTGCAAATTCAGCACGGTTCATAGCCATGGACATAGCCATACGGAATTCTTTTACAGTAACGATGGTCTTGTTGATGTTTTCGCCAGCTGTTTCTTGGCTTGCTTTCAAAGCATCCAAGTTGGGGTTGAACACCATTGCGAACACGGAGTCACCTTCAGAATAGTAGGTGTAGTCGCTTGTAGCATAGTCCACCATCTGGTCTTTGTTCAAACCATTGGAGTCCAATTTGCCGTTTAAGAACATTTCAAGGCGTGTGCTTGCTTCTTTTACAAAGTCTACTTGGATGGCAGTGGTCATGTACTGATCTTTCATGTCTTCCACTTCGTTGCCAAACCAATGTTCGTTCTTTGCAAGTCTGTACATTTTGTCAGACTGGAAGGATTCGAGTGTGTAGGGGCCCCAAGAAATTGTGTTTTCAGCGCTTGTGCCGTAGGTGTTGTTATAAACGCCATCTGTTTCGGTGGTGCAAGCGTTGTAGAGCTTTTCGTTTACAAGCCAGGAGCCTGTTAAACCATAGTGGAGGTAGAAACCTTCTAAGGAAGTTTCCAATACGAGCACCAATTCAGTGTCAGAAAGTGCCTTTACGCCCACTTTGTCAAATGTCATAGCATCTGGGAACTTCATGTAAGAAACAAAGAGTTCGTCATAAGCCCATTTTTTGAGATCATCTGCTGTTGCCCATGTTGCAAACTTAGCGCCTTCGCCTTCTGTGTAGAAGGTGTAGAGCTCTTGCACAGTCAAAGGAGTTTCAACAATCTTATCATCTGCAGCGCCTGTCCATGCTTTGGCTTCAAAGTCATAGGTATCGCCAAAAGAGTTTTTCCAGTTGATGAGGCCCTTTTCAGTGCCGTGTGCAGCGAGGAACTTTTCTAAGTCAGAAGCTTCATGGTTGATAATGCCCTTGAAGGATACGTTATCAGCAAGGCCTTGCTTTAAGAAAGCTTCAGCGTTCATGATTTTCATGTTGCCAGAGTACAAGCTATCTGCACGATAGTTTTGTGCCTTTGGGTTTAAAAGAAGTTCAGCGGACTTAACAAAGTCATTGGCTGTGATGGGGGTGCCATCTTGCCACTTTAAGTTGTCACGAAGAACAATTTTATAAGCTCTGCCTTTTTCGTCTGCTTTGATGCCCCAATCTTCGCCAACATAGTCAGCAGTTACGTCTACGGGGAAATCAACAGCTGCGACAGGAACCATCACATAGCCGTCTTCAGCTTCGTTATAGTCGAAAGTATAGAAGCCGTTTTGCAAATAATCAGTGATTTCGCTGTCATTTGCTGTTTGCATTTGGTGGGGGTTCCAGTTGGTTGCAAATGTTTCAGCTGCGATGTTATAGGTATAACCATCTCCAGCAGGTGTCGATTCTGCAAATGCTACACTGCCAAGGAGCATGGTGAGCACGAGCAAAGTTGAAAGAAATTTTTTCATATCTTTCCTTCCTCCTAATAAAATGAAGTGTTCCACCCTTATGTAGAACTGTGCATCTATTGTAACGGATATAGCGCCTATTGTCAAGTACAAATTGCAAGTACATTTTGTTAAATGCTTTTCTTTTTCCTTTTTATACATTAAATATTGTTTTTTTATTGTACTTTTTTTCGTCAAACAAATTTTATTTTGTATTTACTTTTGCTTTTTTTGACAAATTTTACAAATATTTGGAAATAATATCAAAGCTATTTTTTGGAGTTTCCCTTTGATTTGCATTTTTTGCACTTAAAAATTGCATTTTACCTTTTTTTAGTCGGGTTTTTTAAGCATGGAGAGAGAAATTCTCTTTTTCTTTTCATCCACATCTTCTACATACACGGTGACCACATCCCCCACCTTGACCACTTCGGAAGGGTGTTTGATGTAGCGATTGACCATCTTTGAAATGTGCACCAGCCCATCTTGGTGCACCCCAATGTCCACAAAAGCACCAAAATCAATCACATTGCGCACCGTGCCTTTCAGCTCCATGCCCTTTTTTAAATCCTTAAAATCCAGCACATCTTTTCTCAAAAGAGGTTTGGGTAAACTATCACGGATATCTCTGCCAGGTTTTTCAAGCTCTTTTAAAATATCTTGAAGTGTTTCTACCCCAATGCCCGTTTCTTCCACCAATTTTGGGATGCCGTATGCTTCTGCTTTTTTCTGCACCCCTTCAATGCCCCCATTTTTGAGCGCTTTTACGTCAATTTCAAGTGCAGAAAGGATTTTTTTCGCCCCATCATAGCTTTCAGGGTGCACAGAAGTTTTGTCCAAAGGGTTTTTAGAGTTCATCACAC
Organism: uncultured Oscillospiraceae bacterium; assembly: GCA_964439755.1. Taxonomy (GTDB): domain Bacteria; phylum Bacillota; class Clostridia; order Christensenellales; family Aristaeellaceae; genus CAYTPJ01. The sequence goes on along the minus strand of CAYTPJ010000002.1, from coordinate 35,620 downwards.
GCAAGAACCCTGCACACTGTTCAAAGGCACGAGGCCCCAATTTGGGCACTTTTTTGAGTGCAGCACGAGAAATAATGCCATTTTCTGTACGGTAGTCCACAATGTTTTTGGCAAGTGCTTTGCCAATGCCTGCCACGTGTGACAAAAGCTCTTTAGAGGCTGTTTCCACGTCCACACCCACAAGGTTTACGCACTGTTCCACCACACCGTCCAATGCATTGGTCAGTTCATTCTGCTTTAAGTCATGCTGATATTGCCCTACACCGATGGATTTTGGGTCTATTTTAACAAGCTCGGCAAGAGGGTCTTGCATTCTGCGTGCAATGGACACGGCGCTCCTTAAAGATACATCAAATTCAGGGAACTCCTCTGCCGCCAATTTGCTTGCAGAGTACACAGAGGCGCCTGCCTCGCTCACAATGATGTATGCCACTTCGGTATCCATTTCCTTTAATATAGAAGCAACAAATGTTTCGCTCTCTCTGGAGGCTGTGCCATTGCCAATGGCAACTGCTGTCACTTTGTGCTTTTTTATCATATTTTTAATGCGCAGTTTTTCTTTTTCCAAATTGTTTTGGTGGTTGGGGAGGGTAAAATACCCCACACCTGTTTCTAATACATTGCCATTTTCATCCACCACAGCGAGTTTACACCCTGTTCTAAACCCAGGGTCCACCCCCAAAGTGCGCTTGCCTTTGATCGGAGGTTGCATGAGCAGTTGATGCAAATTCTTAGAAAACACACGGATGGCATTTTCATTCGCCTTATCTGTTAAATACGCACGCACTTCTCTTTCAATAGAAGGGTAAATCAAACGGCTGTACGCATCTTCACAAGCCAAAGCCACTTCTTCGCTCGTTTGTGTATAAGGCTTTACGTAGGCATCTTTGATTATTCTAAGTGCACTTTCTTCATTTACAAGCACGGAGATTTTCAAAAATTCTTCTCTTTCCCCTCTGTTGATGGCAAGCACTCTATGAGGCAAAATCTTATTGACAGGCTCTTTATAGTCGTAGTACATGCTGTACACGCTGTCTTCTTCTTTTGCTTTTTTGGACTCTATCACGCCCTCACGCATAAAGAGCGCACGCAAATTTTTGCGAAGCAATGCATCATCGCTCACAATTTCAGCGATGATATCTCGTGCGCCATCTAATGCCTCTTGCGCTGTCAACACACCTTTTTCTTCATCTATATAGGCGCTCGCTTCTTCCTCCAAAGTTTTTTTAAGAGGGAACTGGAGCATCAAAGTCGTTGCAAGGTTTTCCAAGCCCTTTTCCTTTGCAATGGTCGCACGAGTGCGCCTTTTTTGCTTAAAGGGTCTATAAATATCTTCAAGCTCTGCGAGCGTTAAAGCGTTTTGCACTTTTTCTCTCAATTCGTCCGTGCACTTTTCCTGTTCCTCCAAAGAACGCACAATTTCTTCCCTGCGCTTGTCCAAATTGCGCAAGTACGTCAATCTTTCAGATATTTCTCTGAGCAACTGGTCGTCCAAAGAGCCTGTTTTTTCCTTTCTATACCGTGCAATAAAAGGGATGGTGTTGCCCTCGTCCAATAATGCAATCACTGCTTCCACCTGAAATGGTTTTATATGAAACTCCTGTGCTAAAAGCGTACTATAATCCATGTTGCGCTGTGCCCCTTTCAAATAAAAAAGTAACCACTGCCTATTATAACGGAAAAAAACGTTTATTTCAACTGAATATTTTTAGTATAAAAAGGCTTTTCTTTCAAATTCGGATAAATTGCTCGATGTTTTCTGTGTGATTTAGACAATATTTTATAGACATTCCACCAAAAAGAATACAAATTTAAAAAAATACTTAACAAACTGGAATTTATATGGTATACTATGGATAGGATGCAAAAATATTGCTTCCTGTATTTGCTAAGGAGGAATTTCATGAGTTCATACAAACTGCTCATCACAGGGCAAAAACCCTTGGTTGGCGAAACATATGTTTCGGGTGGGAAAAACACCTCCGTAGCTGTCATTCCTGCCGTGTTGATGTGCGATGAACCCTGTACTTTAGAAAATTTACCTGATATTGAAGATGTACATGTGCTTGTGGACATTTTAAAAATGCTGGGTGCAAAAGTACATTATGATAAAGATACAAAGCGCATGGACATTGACCCACGCACGGTGCACTCTTACACAGTGCCCTATAAACACACCATGCGTATGCGTGCAAGCTATTATTTAATTGGTGCTTTGCTCGCAAGAAATGGCGAAGCAGAAGTGGGCTACCCTGGTGGGTGCGCCATTGGCAACCGTCCTTTTGAACAGCATGTCAAAGGCTTTGAAGCGTTGGGCGCCAAAGTAGATGACCGTGGGGGCATGATATCTGCCAAAGGGCAGTTGACAGGGGGTGGCGTGTTCTTTGATCGCATCACCGTAGGGGGCACCATCAACGTGATGCTCGCAGCGGCAAAAGCCAAAGGCACTACCACACTTTACAATGCTGCACGTGAACCACACATTGTTGACCTTGCAAACTTTTTAAACTCCATGGGTGCCTCCATCAAAGGCGCAGGCACAGACACCATTCGCATTAAAGGTGTGGAGCATTTACATAAGAGCACATACACTGTCATTCCAGACCAAATTGAAACGGGCACGCTCATGATATGCGCAGCGGCTACAAGAGGGGACGTCATCATCAGAGGGTGCATCCCCACTCACATGGAAGCGCTCACGGCAAAGCTCCTTGAAATGGGCGTAGGCGTGATGGAAATGGACGATGCCATCCGTGTGTACCCTGTTAGAGCGCACAGAGCCATCAACATCAAAACACAGGAATACCCTGGGTTTCCTACCGACTTACAGCAACCCATGAGCGCACTTTTGTGCAATGCCACAGGGGACAGCATTGTGGTAGAAACCATCTTTGAATCTCGCTTTAAGCACTTGCAAGAAATGCGCAGAATGGGCGCCAAAGTGCGCATTGTAGACCAAACTGCCATTATTGAAGGGGTAGAGGAGCTTACAGGCGCCCCTGTAACAGCAACGGATTTGCGTGCAGGCGCAGCGCTCGTTGTGGCAGGGCTGATGGCAAAGGGCAGAACAGAAATATATGAGCCTGAATTTATCGAACGTGGGTATGAACATATTGAAGACAAACTGCGTTCCTTAGGGGCAGATATTTCAAGGGAAGACATTTAACCGTACTATCTATATGCAAGGTTGCATAAGATATTTTAAAAAGGAGGGACAGGCATGAACGCATTTGAAGTGTTGGGTGTGGCGCAAAATGCAGACCAAGACACTGTAAAAGCAGCCTACCGTACACGTGTAAAGCTATGTCATCCTGACCAATTCATTGACCAAAAAAGGCAATTGGAAGCGCAAAAACAGTTGGTTGCGCTCAATTTAGCCTACGAAGAAGCGCTCAAACTCACTGCTCAAAAGCAAGTAGGCTACCACTCTGTGTCCGTAGCGCAAGCCAAAACATATGCGAAAAAGCTGATGGATCAAGGGCAATATGAATTGGCATTGGGGCAACTCGCCCGTGCTGAACATAAAGATGCTGAATTTTTCTTCATTGAAGGGGATATTTTGTTCCACATGAAGCAATTTTCAAGCGCCCACCAAGCGTATCGTGAAGCCGTGCGCCGTGAACCTGACAACATGCAATATCGCCGTGGTGCATTGGATGCTGCTGTGCAGATTAAAAAGCACAACAAATTTTTGTTCCGTATGGCAGACTGGGCAGAAGGCATTGTAAAGCCACGCAGAAAAATGTAACGCATAAAAAGGCAATGTAAACAGATACACATGCCTTTTTTTATTGAAAGAAATGAGGACACACACATGAACACACCAAACACGTATGCACAAACACTGATAGACTACGCCTTGTCTTTGGGCGCAACGGATGCCATTTATTTTGAAAAAGAGGACATTGTGTACGACAAGCGCACCTTGCTCAAATGTATGTTTGGGTGCGATGATTATGGCAAGGGATTGACGTGCCCAAGCAGGCAAAACAATGCCTCTTTGGACGAATATAAGGAGATGCTCTCCCTCTATCAATACGGCATCATCATCCATGCGCACGACAAACATATTTCTCAAAAAGTAAGCTTTGCGCTGGAACAAAAAGCATTTTTAGACGGCTATTATTTTGCATTTTCCTTGAGTGACTGTGGACTGTGCAAAAAATGCGCAGGGTTTGACAATTTGCCTTGTCGAAACGTCAAAAAAGCACGCCCTGCCTTTCACTCTGTGGGCATTGACGTGTTTAAAACAGTGCGCCAATTGGGCTACCCCATTGATACGCTCAAAGAAAAAGGGGTGGACGAACAAAACTGGTACAGTGCGGTGTTTGTGGAATGAGCAAAAAAATATGTGTGGACAAAGCGCATAGACGGCTGACCTTATATGAAAATGACAGACTGCTTTTTGCTTGCCCTGTTGCGCTCTCTTTGTGCCCAACACAAAAAAAGCAAAAAGAGGGGGATTTAAAAACACCTGAAGGCACTTATTTTTGCTGTTTAAAAAAGGGCAAAGGCAAGTTTGGCCCTTCTTTGGGAGTCAGTTACCCCAATGTGCAAGACGCTCAAAATGGTATAGAACATCATATACTGGATGAGTCCTTGTTGCCCTTGTTTGAACAGAGCGAAGCACAAAAAACACGGCCACCGTGGGGCACGCCTTTGGGGGGAGAAATATTCATTCACGGTTGTGGCGCACAAAAGGACTGGACAAAGGGGTGCATTGCACTCAACGACACGGACATGTGCGCCCTCTACCTCTTAACCCCTTTACAGTGCGAAATTGTGATTTTTTAATTTTTATAAAACAAAAAGCTGTGCACACCCTCAAGGTGAAAACACAGCTTTTTTTATGCGTTTTTTTACACCACAGGCGCTTCTGCATCCTCTGTGGGGATGTTAGAAGGTGCTTCCAAAGGTTCTGTGGTGGGTGTTGCCATGGGTTGGTCTGTGGGGGCAATGGTGGGATTGTCCGTCATAGTCGTTTCGGGCATAGGTTCTTCCGTTTGACACCCTGTCAAAAGCAACACAAGCAACACGGTAGATAATACGAGCACAATTTTTTTAAACATGTTTCCATTCACCTCATTGTTTTGATTGTTTCACACATAGTATCTCTTTTTTTAAAAAAATATAACGTGGAAAAGAATGGAAAAATAAATTTTGCTTAAACTTCAGGTGCTTGTTCAGCCAAATGTTCGATTGTTTCTTCTTCTAAAATTTCATTGGGCACTTTTTGCTCATTTGATTTTTGCGTATGCAGTTCAAGGAGCACAGGCCGAATGGCTGTCTTTAAAAAGGAGCGCATTTCTTTGTGCAATTCTGTTCGCAAAGTTGAGTCTACTGTGTACATTTTAAGCAGTGCAGAAGGCAAACTCAGTATGAATTTAAGGTCAATTTGATCTACACTCGTCAACTTGGTTTTAGCAATCGTTTCAAACACAGCTTTTACAAACAGTTTTCTCTTTTCCACAGGCATTTCATCCAACCATGCTTTGACCACACTGTTTAAATATTTACTTATTTGTGTAGGTTGTGCACGGCGCACGAGAGAAGCACCCAAAATTTGCCACGAAAAGGCACTGTGTTGCATAATGCCTACGCTGTCACTGCTGATCACTGTGTATTTATCGTCATACTCTAAGAGCATGCCCACAATAGAAGATTGGGGTACAAACTTCTCTATTTTGGGGTAGATTTTCTTGTAATTCTCCGTTTCAATCATAGCATGGTTGAGCCCGGGACCATCACAGCTCACCACACGCACAATTCTGTCCTTTACGCTCTGTTCCATACGTGCGCTTGCGTAAATGGCAAGGTTGCCCCCTTTGGAGTGCCCCACCACCAAAAGATTTTGAGGGTATTTTTGCGCCATTTCTTTTAAGTATTCTTCGCTCATCACTTGCGCTTTTACAGGCTTGTTGTAGGACAATTCAAAGTCCTCTTTCCAACCCACAATAGAGTCATCCGTACCCCGAAAAGACACGCAGTTTAACCCATCTTTGATTTTAATAAAGAGGGCGCCAAACTGCACTTCGTCATCTTGAAAGCTCCTATAATTGGATATTTCAAGGTTTTTGTATCTGTTTGATTCAAGGAGCATTTGGAGCAGACGGCGATTGTCCTTCCACATGTACATGATTTGGTGGTACGTTTTGGCGTCGCTATCTCGTTCCAACACAGCTTGCACTGCATCTTTGAGCAACACACCTTGTTCCATGTCATCTTCATATAGGCCATCAAAAAAGATGTAAGACAGTTGCGCCAAAAGCAGCTCATCTGCTTCACACACAGGGGCATTTTGAAAGGATAAATCCCCTCTCCATGTCAGATAGTCAAATAAATTTGGCATGTTGTTTCCTCCTGTAAACTATTATAATCCAGATATTTCGTCCAGCGTCATAGCAAAGCCAGGCACACACTCTCTCATAAAGTCCTTCACTTCGGGCAAGTCTATTTTATCAATCGCACTGCGCACAGAGTAGCTTGCATTGTCAAACTCCTGATTGCCCGCCTTTTTTTCCTCCAAGCACTTGATGTATGCACATATCCTGTCAGCCGCTTTTACGATGCGCCATTCCTCCGTACTTTCATCTTGCTTAATCAAATTTTGATACACTGGGATGATGTCTTGAGGCAACATGGACAAGAGCTTTTCTTTTGCCAATTCTTCTAACTTGCCATATTCTTCATTGATGGTGGGGTTGTTGTGCTTAATGGGGGTGGGTAAATCGCCTGTAATCACTTCGCTTGCATCGTGATAAAGCGCAAGCGCCATGATGCGCCCCGTGTCATACTTTTTTTGATAACGTGTGTTGCCAATCACAGCGAGTGCGTGCGCAATCATCGCCGCTTGCATGGCGTGCTCCATATCGTTTTCACGCATGGTGTTGCGCATCAAGCCCCAACGGCTGATGTATTTCATTCTGTTCATGTAGGCAAAAAAATGGTGATGCATAATTTTCTTTCTCCTTTTAACGATAAAATTTTGGGGTTTTTACTTGACAAAGGGTGTTTTTGGTGTATAATGTAAAAAGCATCCGCTAGGGGCGCCGTTTCAAACGGCTGAGAAAACACCCTTGGAACCTGTGTAGGTCATCCTACCGTAGGGAAGCGGCAAAAACAGTATTTTGTGCTGTTTGCGCATGTTTCCCGTTTGCTGTAAAAGGCTAACGGGTTTTTATTTTTTAGGATGCAGATGAAAGGAGAGGTTTTATGTCATTTCTCATTCCTTCTGCGTTGGCAGAATCAGTAACAACGGAAGAAACGCCAAACGCTCTTGCGACTTTCTTTCAACAAACATTCTCTAAATTTGGGGAAATCCAGTGGCACATGTGGCTCATTCTCGCTGTGTTCATACTGCTTGGCGTGTTCTTGCTCATGGCAGGCAAAAGCCAAAAACGCTGGAACGCTAAAATGATTGCATACGCTGCCTTGTCCATCGCTTTAAGCTTTGTGCTCAGCTATGTGCGCTTGTACAGAATGCCACAAGGAGGCTCTATCACACCTGGTAGTATGCTTCCATTGCTGTTGTTCTCCGTGTCCTTTGGCGTAACACCCGGTGTCGTTGCAGGGTTTGCATACGGCATATTGCAGTACTTGCAAGGGGGCAGTTTCTTAAACGTATGGCAATTCTTGCTCGATTACCCCATTGCATTTGCCATGCTCGGCCTTGCAGGGCTTTGCAAGCATTTCCCCAAAACAAACTTCTTTAAAAGCTACGGTATGTACATTGCCATGTTCATCGCTGTGCTTGGGCGCTGTGCTTCTGCCGTGTCTGCCGGCCTTATGTGGGTGAAAGAATACCCTGTGGAAGGTCAATTGCCCTTTGTGTACTCTTTGGTATACAATGGCACTTACTTAATTCCCGAACTCATCATTTGCCTTGTGCTCGCCGTGTTGGTGGGCAAGAGAGTGGTTAAACTCATGAGGGCACAATAAGTGTACTAAAAAATTTGCAAATTGTAAAGCTTTCTTTACAAAAAACATAAAAACACTCTTTCTAAACACAAGATTTGGAAAGAGTGTTTTTTTTTAATTATTTTGCAACTGTCGTGCTGGCAGGCATTTTTTTATCTTTATAATATTGATAAAACACCACACTGCCCACGAGCAATGTACCCAAAATATCCGTTAAAGTACCCGGCACGATGAGGAGCAAGCCCCCACCCAATGCCACAATCTGTTCCACAATACACAGTTTGTGCTTGAAGAACTTTTCAATCGCCATCCCAATGCCAAACATACCCACGGTAGCTGAAAGGATGATTTGAAGTATTTCATACCAATGCGCATTGAGCATGAGCATTTGAGGGCTGAACACGAAAATATAGGGCACGAGGAAAGCAGCAATCGCAAGCTTTGCAGCGTTCAAGCCTGTTTTTAATGGGTCGGACTTGGCGATGGCAGCGCCTGCCATGGCAGCGAGCGCAACAGGGGGTGTGATGTCTGCAATGATGCCAAAGTAAAAGGTGAACAGGTGGGCAGGCAATATGGCATACCCTGCGTTGATGGCACTCAAGGCAGAATATACGCCCCCCAAGTTGTCCATCAATGCTTTTGCCACAATGGGCGCCATAATAGTAGAAGTAATCAAGTAGTTTGCTGTGGTGGGCACGCCCATGCCGAGCAAAATGGAGGCAAACATGGTGAACACGAGGAGCAAAAAGAGGTTGCCTCCTGCAAGCGCTGTAAGCCCTGCACCCACTTTTAAGCCAATGCCTGTTTTGGTGATCATGCCTGCAATGATGCCAGCCACACCACACGCAAGCGCTACGCCAATGATGGAGCGTGCGCCCCCTTCTAAGGCATTCAAGTAATCTTTAAATTTAAGGCCAATGCTCTCTTTGGCAATGCGCTTGTACAGTGCTTTTTTATCCAAGTTAGCAGGCGTGTTTTCCTTATTGAACAAGCGTTTCCCTGTGGTAAAGCACACGATAAACTCTGCCACCGTGCCCAAGTAACTACCGATAATAGCTGTTAAAATACCAATGAGCGCCGCCATGGTGGGCGTGTACCCAAGGGACAAAATGCCAATGATGGCAACAAGGGGCAATATGAGGTACCCCTTTTCTAAGAACACTTTTTTGAGTTTGGGCATTTGATCTCTCGAAAGCCCTTGCAAGCCTTGCTTGCGTGCCTCTAAGTCTGTGATAATATAAATACCCACAAAGTACAAAAGTGCAGGAATGATGGCTGCTTTTACAATGGTGGAGTAAGGCAAACCAATTGTTTCAGCCATCAAAAAGGCAGCAGCGCCCATAACAGGTGGCATGATTTGCCCCCCTGTGGAGGCAGCCGCTTCCACGGCGGCGGCAAACTCTTTTTTGTATCCCAAACGCTTCATCATGGGAATGGTAAAGCTCCCAGAGCCCACAGTGTTTGCAACAGAACTGCCTGACACAGTGCCTTCTAACGCACTCGTTAAAATAGCCACCTTGGCAGGGCCCCCTCTTTTATGCCCACACATAGCGTTGGACAAGTCAATAAAGAACTCGCCCACCCCTGTTTTTTCAAGGAAAGAGCCAAAGAGGATGAACAGGAAAATGAAAGTGGACGATGCGCCCACAGGCGTTCCAAAAATCCCTTCTTGTGTGTAAAACAGATGTTGCACAAGCTGTTTCACTGTAAACCCTCTGTTTGCCAAAAAGCTTGGCATGTATCGCCCAAAAAGCCCAATAGCAACAAACACCAAGGAGATCACCACAATGGGCAAACCCACAACACGCCTACACCCTTCGAGCAAGAGCAAAAGCCCAATCAAGCCGATCACAATCTGATAATCATGATACCCAAACTGGAGCGCAATTTGGTCAAAGAAAATCACAGGATACAAGAAACATGCAAGGGATAAAACTGCCAACACAACATCATAAATGGGCAATTTATCCTTCCTTGATTTTCTTGAAACAGGGTATAAAATATACGCAAAGAAAAGCACAATCCCAAGGTGCAAAGGACGCATGTGCGTAGAAGGAATGATGCGCCATGTGCTGTACAGCTGCAAAAGCGAGAATAAAATCAAAAGTGCACTCAATATCATGCCCTTATGCCCTGTGAGCACACGATAGGCGCTCTCACGGTCATATTTTTGCATAATGGCATCTACTTCTGCTTGTGCTGTCCTCTTTTCGTGGTCGTTTTTGTTTGGCAAAACCATCAGTCCTTCCTATTTCATAAAATCATATAATTTTCAAATAAAATGTTGCGTGCAACACATTTGCACGTACTGTAATGCGCTTTTTATAAACGCACCAAAAGGGGGAAATCCCCCTTTTGATAC
>CAYTPJ010000002.1:0-25241 GCA_964439755.1 uncultured Oscillospiraceae bacterium | reverse complement strand
ACTGTAATGCGCTTTTTATAAACGCACCAAAAGGGGGAAATCCCCCTTTTGATACGACATACATAACTGCCCTAAAAATTTGATGTTGACACCCCAGCCCATGCATTTGGGAGGATGGTATCCACCCTACATTGGACACGCTGAGGAATTATTGGAGTATTCCAATTTCCTTGTAATAACGCAAAGCCCCAGGATGGAAGGATCCGTCCGTGATGCCCTTGGCTGCGTCATCCGAAGAAGTGGGAATGCCCTTGATAGCAGTTTCGGGGGTGATGTACGCCTTTTTCACGTTGGTGAGTTCGTCCTTGTTTTCAAAGAGTGCCTTGGTCATGTTATACACAACGTCTTCACTCAAGTTATTGGAAGCAACGAGCACGGCGCTGATGGCAGGCACGACAACGTCTGTGTCTACACCCGCATATGTGCCAGCAGGAATGGTGTCTGTAACGTAGACAACATATTTTTCTTGAAGCTTTTTCATGTTGGCATCGTCAAAGGTCAAGAGGGAAATTTCACGCTTTAATGCAACGTCCACGATGGCAGCATTTGGGAAACCAGATACGATGAAGAAAGCATCTACTTGTCTGTTTTGGAAAGAATCGGCAGATTCTGCAAAGCTCAAGTAGTGAGGAGTTACATCTTCCAAAGTGAGGCCAGCCATGCCCAAAATCTGAATGGCATTGAAGTACACACCAGAGCCCACAGCGCCCACGCCTACGTTTTTACCCTTTAAGTCAGCAATAGAAGTGATGCCACTATCCTTAGCAGCTACAAGGTGCACAACTTCGGGATAAATGGATGCGATGGCAGAAAAGCTGTTGATGGGTGCGCCACCAAAGTCATCTGTGCCCTGATAGGCATAACTCATAACGTCGTTTTGCGTCCAACCAAGCTCTGCTTCTTCTTGAACGAGCGCCAAAATGTTGGCTTTAGAGCCACCAGAGGTTTGCGCTGTCACGTCCAAACCCTCTACGTGTTTAGAAAGCAAGGAGGCAATTTCTCCGCCAAATGCATAATACGTGCCTGCTGTGCCACCTGTTGAAAAAACGAGGTATTCGTCAGCGAGTGCAGTCAGCCCAGCTGACAGTGAAAGACAAAGTGCTAAAAATAATGCGATACCCTTTTTCATCTTGATTTCCTCCAATTGATTTTAAAAGTCTGCTTCATTTGCTGAAGTATGTTTGTATTATAGCACACTTTTTCGAGCATTGCAAGCGTTTATGAAGTATAAAACACAAAAATATGCATATTTTGAGCAAAAATACAATAAAAAAACATTATTTTGCAAGTAATGTGTTTTAATATTGCAATTTTCGATAGACAATCTTGCATTTTTTGGTTTTGGTGAATAGGTGTGCAGGATTTCTGCACGGAAATTGTATTTACAGACAATTAAAAATTCGTGCATACACCACAATTCATAATGCATCCTTTATAGTGCATCATGCGAATGAATACATACAAAACAAAAACATTACGCACTTTTTTTAAAAAAAGAATTGCCCTCAACCCCTTATATATCAACGGGTTGAAGGCAAAAAATGCACTTTAAGTGTCAAACACAATGGAGCATATTTTTTTACTTAATAGATCCATCCACCATACCTTTGATGATGTATTTTTGTGCAAATATAAACAGGATGATCACAGGCAACATGGCAAGTAGAGTGCTTGTCAAAATGAGATCCCACTGTTTAACATAAGAGCCGGCAAAAGCTGTTACAGCCAGAGGAATGGTTTGCACATTGCCACTGGAAGACAGAATGAGCAGGGGCAACAGATAGTCATTCCAAATCCAAATACCGTTTAAAATGAGCACGGTTACAATAACAGGCTGGAGCAAGGGGAACACAATACGGAAAAAGATGCCCGCTCGCCCACAACCGTCAATTGTGCCTGCTTCTTCCAATTCTAAGGGAATGTTTTTAATAAATCCATGGCATATAAAAATCGTCATAGAGCAACCAAACCCAAGGTAGGCAAACACAATGCCTGAATATGTGCCCAAAATTTGTATGCCCAAAAATTCGCCCACCATGCGAAGCCAGCGCACCAAGGGATACATGACCACTTGAAAAGGAATGACCATGGCAGACACGAACATCATGAAAATAAACGTAGACCACTTGGTTTTGTTGCGCACGAGCACCCATGCGCACATGGTGGAACAGAGGGTAATGACAACGAGAGATACTGTGGTAATGATGGTAGAATCAATGAATGCCCCCACATAGTCTGTCGTTGGATTGGTAAAAATAGCACGAATGTTGGTCAACATGGTGCCCCAGTTGGAAGGCAGCGCCACAGGGTTTTCAATGATTTCTTTTGCCGTTTTTGCAGAGTTAAAAATAACGAGCACAAAGGGCATAATGAAAAGAATAAACAAGCATAGCGCAAATATTTCAAGCACAATCATCCCTTTTTTAGGATGTTCTACTTTTCTTACTTTCTTTTTGGAGGCAATGTGCATCATTACATTTCAACCTCCTTTTTCTTGCTAAAATACACTTGAATAAGAGATACGACCACGAGCACTAAGAACAAAATAACAGCTTTGGCTTGCGCCTGTGCCATTTGGTTTGCAATGGCTGTGTCATAAATGTTCATAGCGAGCAACTGGCTGGACTTGACAGCGCCCCCCATAAAACGAGTGGCAGGCCCACCGTTGGTTAAGGTGAGGTTCATGTCAAACTGTTTAAAAGAGTTGGTGAGCGTTAAAAACAAAGAGATGGTAAATGCATTTGCCATCATAGGCATGAGGATTTTGCGCAAACGTGTAAAGTAATTGGCGCCGTCTACATTGGCAGCTTCCATTAAAGAGGAGGGCACACCTTGAATGGCTGCCACGTAAATCATCATAATATATCCAGCGTATTGCCAAGTGTTGACACCAGACATCGCCCAAATCACTGTTTTAGGAGAGCCGATCAAAGACCTACCCATAAAGTCAATACCAATGGTTAAAAATACATTGTTGAACAGAAATTGCCAAATGTACCCCAACACAATGCCCCCAATCAAGTTGGGCACAAAGAAGCCTGCACGGTACAAGTTTTTCAAACGCACTTCGCTTGTCGCAAGCAAGGAAAGCGCAAAGCTTACAATGTTGACCAAAAGCACGTTGATAATTGTAAAAAACACCGTCACTAAAAAAGAATGTAAAAAAGCAGGAGATGCAAATAAATCTTGATAATTTTTCAACCCGACAAAATGCACCACGCTTTGCACACCATCCCAGTCTGTCAAAGAAAAATGTATGCCCAAGAAAAAAGGTATGATGATGACCATTAAAAAAGCAAACAAACAAGGCAACATGAACAGTATATTGACAAGTCTATTTTTCTTCAAAGTGTGTCCCCCCTAAAAAACGTGTTTTTTAGTAAAGCAGGGTTGTTGCCAACCCTGCTTTTATTACACCAAATATAAATTACATAGCTGGAAGCCCTTCGATGGCTTTTGTCATGTCTTGAATGAAGAAATCAAGCTGTGTGGGGTCTTGTGCGAAAAGGTCATAGATAGGGCCAAACACGTTTTGCCCTGCGCCGTCTGGGAGCATACCAAAGAACACACCGTGGTTGCCACCCTTTGCGTTGGCTTCCACCAGTGCTTTGGAGAACTGACCTGTGGGCACTAACTTACAGGACTTGAAAGCAGGAATCATGCCTGCTTCTTCTACCATGTAGCGATGACCTGCTTCAGAGGCAGCCATTTCAGCAAGGAATGCCTTGGCTTGTTCAATGTTCTTGCTGTTGGGGTTAATGCAATACCATGAAGGCGCAAAGAGGTAAAGCCCTGTGTCCTCTTGATTAGAGAAGGGGTGAGAGATGTAGCCCATGGGGAAAGTGACATTGAGCTGTGCGAGGTTGGGGTCAATCCAGTTGCCCTGATTGATGAAAGCAGCTTTGCCTTGAGCAAAAGCGCCCACTTGTGCATCATAGTTGCCATTGCAAAGAATGTTTTGGTCTGTGTTCAAGAAAAGCAATTGCAGATATTTTGCATACTGTGCAAAGCGTTCTGCATCGATTTTGCCTTCCAAAGCAGCGTCCATCACACTGGTATCTGTTTGGCCAAGGCCACCACCCCAGTATGTGCAAAGGTTATGCTGAGCAGATACCCACCACATGCCACCTGCAACAGAAGCAGAAATGGAAACGGGGGCATCAATGCCCAATTCGGCTTTCTTTTCGTTGAGCACTTTGAATGCCTTTTCGAGTGCATCATACGTGGTCAACGTTTTAGGGTCAATGCCCGCTTTTTCGAGGATTTCAGCATTGTAGCCCAAGCCAAACCCTTCGATGGCAACAGGGAAACCGTACACTTTACCCTCTTGCATGAAAGCAACATCTGTGTCTTTCACCCAAGGTTGGTCAGACAAATCAGCAATATAGTCTTTCCAGAGGTCGTAGCCACCTTGACCTTCAATGACGAAGATGTCAGGCATTTGGTCTGCTTGAAGCTTTGCTTTTAAAGAGCCACCGTAGTCAGCCCCACCACCCAAGGTTTCAACTTTAACGGTTACGCCTTCTGTTTTATCAGAATATGCTTTTGCATACGCTTGTAAAGCAGCATCGATTTCAACTTTGAGTTGGAACATCGTTACGGTGACGTCGTCAGCAAATGCAGGAGCGAGTGACATGCTCATAACGAGCACGAGCATCATGAGAAATACCAATGTTTTTTTCATGTAGAGCACCTCCGTAAAATATTTTCTTGTTTACGGCTATTATTATACCATATAACAAATTCCATGTCAACAACAAAAACAGTAAATTTGTAAAAAAATTGTATATTTTTTATCAGAAAACAAATAAACTATTTTAAAGGCTTACAGGGGGCATTTATAATGCATCATGCATTATTTATAACTTCAAATACGCTCTGTGTTTTGTATATTTCTTGTACATTTTAATTTTAGATATTGCAAAATGCAAAATATGCTTTATAATAAGGAAGTAGGTTATTTGAGGAGGGTATGAATTTGGCAAAGATTTTGAAGAAAACACAGCTCAACGACACAGTATTTTCCTATGTGTTTGATGCGCCCTTGATTGCAAAAAAAGCGCAACCAGGGCAGTTTGTGATTATTCGAGTAGATGAAGAAGGGGAGAGAATACCCCTTACCATTTCAGATTATGACAGAGAAAAAGGCACAATTACGCTCGTGGTGCAAGTAATTGGGAGCACCACCAAATTATTGTCCATGAAGCATGAAAATGAAGATATCGCAACGCTGGTAGGCCCTTTGGGCAACCCTTCAAACTTTGAAAATGTACGCTCTGCGTGCGTCATTGGAGGGGGCGTGGGGTGCGCCATTGCATACCCTGTTTTAAAGGAATTAAAAGAAAAACAAGTGGATGTAGACGCCATCATTGGATTTAGAAATAAGGAGTTAGTGATCTTAGAGGAGGACTTTAAAAATGCCTCCAACGAGTTTTATTTAATGACAGACGATGGCTCAGCAGGGGAAAAAGGGCTTGTAACGCACGCTTTAAAAAGGCAGATTGAAAAGGGCAAACAGTATGACGTGGTGTTTGCCGTAGGCCCTTTGCCCATGATGAAATTCGTGTCCCTTTTGACAAAGGAATACAACATCAAAACAGTGGTGAGCATGAACCCCATTATGATTGACGGCACAGGCATGTGTGGTGGGTGTCGGCTTACGGTGGACAATAAAGTCAAGTTTGCGTGCATTGATGGCCCTGACTTTGATGCGCATTTGGTGGACTTTGACGAAGTGATTAAAAGAAGCAGAATGTATCAAAACTTTGAGCGCCACGCACATGAAGACACTTGCAATCTGTTTAAGAAAGAGGAACAAGCATGATAGATAAGAATACAAACCGTCAACCCATGCCCCTTTTAGACATTGAAAAGAGAAGAAGTACATTTGAAGAAGTGTCCTTAGGCTATGACGAAGAAAGCGCTGTGATAGAGGCAGACCGTTGTTTGAATTGCAAAAACAAACCTTGTGTCAATGCATGTCCTGTGCAAATTGACATTCCTTTGTTTTTAAAATTCACAAGGGAAAGAGCATTTCACAAAGCGTATGACGTGATCCACGCATCGAGCAGTTTGCCCTCTGTGTGTGGCAGAGTGTGCCCACAAGAGAGCCAGTGCGAATCCAAATGCGTGCGCCAAATCAAGGGCAAAGCAGTGGCAATTGGCAGGGTGGAACGCTTTATTGCAGACAATTATTCTGACAAAGAAGTGGCTGTAAAAGAAAAGAAAAACATCAAAATGGCTGTGATTGGCGCAGGCCCAGCAGGCTTAACATGCGCAGGCGAACTTCAAAAAGAAGGCTTTTCTGTTACAATATTTGAAGCGTTGCATGTGGCAGGGGGCGTGCTCGTATACGGCATCCCCGAGTTTCGCTTGCCCAAAAAGATTGTGCAAAAAGAGATTGACACGCTCATTCAAATGGGTGTAGAAGTCAAAACAGACATGGTAATGGGCAAAATATTGTCCATCGATGAGCTTTTCCAAATGGGGTATAAGAGCGTATTTATTGGCACAGGCGCAGGCCTTCCCCGATTTATGAACATAAAGGGGGAAAACTTAAACGGTGTGTACAGCGCCAACGAGTTTTTAACACGTGTCAACTTAATGAAAGCGTATAAAAAGGACAGCGCAACCCCTGTTTTAATCCCCAAAAGTGCTGCCATTGTGGGGGGCGGCAACGTGGCGATGGATGCTGCACGCTGTGCCCTTCGTTTGGGCGCTGAAAAAGTGTACATTGTATACAGGCGCTCTGAAGAAGAAATGCCTGCCAGAAGGGAAGAAATAGAGCATGCCAAAGAAGAAGGCATTCTCTTAAAAAACCTCACTTCGCCTTGCGAAATACTGGGAGACGAACAGGGCAATGTAAAAAACATTGTGCTGGACAAAATGGAGCTGGGGGAAAAGGACGAATCGGGCAGAAGAAGCTTTATCAAAACAGGGGAAAAAGAAACGTTGCCTGTGGACTGCGTAATTATGGCGATCGGCACTTCCCCAAACCCCTTGATTTCTGCTACCACAGAAGGGCTTGTCACCAACAACAGAGGGTGCATTGTAACAGATGAAGAAACTGGGCGCACAAAGCGTTCCTTTGTGTACGCAGGGGGAGATGCCGTTACAGGCGCTGCCACCGTCATCCTCGCCATGGGCGCAGGCAAAAAAGCAGCCCAAATGATGATGAAAGACGTGCTTTAAAAACCTCTTTTTTGGGGGGAATTTGATTTTCTTTTCAAAAAACTCGTACAATAATCAACAAAATTTCAAAAAAATTCATGTTTTTCCCTCCTTTCACTTGACACGATTGTATTTTTTTTGTACACTGTATACAATAGCATATGAAAGGTGGAAGAAACGTGGAAATTTCAAATGACTTATTTGAAAACAAACCAGTAAGAGACATCGCTTACGAAACACTCAAACACCAGATCATCACGGGAGAATTAGAACCGGGAGCACGCATTGTAGAAACATCTTACGCAAATCAAATGCACATCAGCAGAACGCCTTTAAGAGAAGCTTTAAGAAAGCTCGAAAGGGATGGCTTGGTGGAGTATCAGTTGCGCAAAGGTGTTGTGGTGCGTGCTTTTACCTTTCAAGATATTGACGAAATTTTTATGATTAGAAACTCTATGATGATTTTATTATTGCCCTCTATTGTAGAAAATGCCACAGCAGAAGACATTCAGAAATTACAAGGCATATTGTCCGACATGGATGTGGAAATGGCGAGGGAAAATCAAGATTGCCAAGCGATTGCGCACTATAACAGATTATTTCACAGCACGTTTGAACATATTTCTGACAAAAAGAGGATTTTAAACGTCATTGACAGCCAAGAAGAATACGTTATCCGTTTTTCTGCCATCACCATTCAGAGCATCATTAGACGCTCTAAAGCGCATGAAGAACACCATAAAATTGTGGAGCTTTTAAAGCAAAAGGATGTGGAAGGGTTAAAAACGCTCGTGGCGCATCACTTTGAAGAAAGCAGAAACACATGTCTAAATACCATCCAACAAAACGGCTTTAAAAAGCGCAAGGACGATGCGTATTAAGACTTTTTCAAACATTGTTTATGTCAATTGTATTTTTTAATAGAAAGGAAATTTTGTAAAATGAATTGCACATG
This sequence comes from uncultured Oscillospiraceae bacterium, assembly GCA_964439755.1. Classification (GTDB taxonomy): domain Bacteria; phylum Bacillota; class Clostridia; order Christensenellales; family Aristaeellaceae; genus CAYTPJ01. The sequence goes on along the minus strand of CAYTPJ010000002.1, from coordinate 17,116 downwards.
GGATTTATCTATTTTTTATCAAAACTTTGAGGACGAAACCATTCAAAAAGACATTGAGCGTTTAAAAACGCTCCCCATTGAAGGCAAAAAAGTGTTAGAAGGGGGCTTTGCACCTCAAGAAACGCTTGAAAAAGCTGTGGATTTAATAGAAGAAAGCAGTGCCTTGTTTGAAACGTTGGGAAGCTTTTCTCAGCTTACACAAGCCACAGACGCTTTAAATGAAGAGGCTGCAAAGCTGTTTGACACGGTGATGCAATTGTCCGTAGACGTATCCTTGTTCCAATCAAGCGTGGTGCGCTATGTGGGGCAATTGGAAAATTTAGAAGACATCATTGCACAATCTACAAAGCTTCAAAACGTGGCATATGCCCTTCGCAAAATGCAGGAGGCTGCAAAGCACTTGCTCGATGAAAGCGTAGAGCCTTTGATGCTCAAAATGTCCTTAAACGGAGGCAACGCATTTGAAAAATTGCGTGATATGCTGGATGCCACTTTATTAGTAGACTATAAAGGAGAGCAATTGCCTTTGTCTGCCGTGCGTGCAAAAGCATATGAAAGCGATGAAAACGTGCGTAAAAGCGCTTACGAAGCTGAAATTGCCTCTTATAAAAAAATCGAGTTGCCCATGGCTGCTTGCTTAAACGGAGTAAAAGGCGAAGCGATCATTATGGCAGAAGCCAAAGGGTATGACTCTGTACTTCAAATGACACTCGATCAAAACAATATGCAGGAAAAAACACTGCACGCCATGTTCTCTGCCATTGATGAAGTGCTCCCCAAATTTAGACAATATTTAAGAAGAAAGGGCGAATTATTAGGCCACAAAAACGGCTTGCCCTTTTATGATTTGTTTGCCCCTCTTACATTAAAAGGGCATAAAAACAAGCAATATACCATTGAAGAAGCAAAAGACAAGCTGATCAAAGAGCTGTCCAAATTTTCTGCCGAAATGGGAGAATTTATCGACACAGCTTTTATTGAACGCTGGATTGACGTGTTCCCCAAGGAAGGCAAAGGAGGCGGCGCTTTCTGTTCGGGCGTACACACACAGCAAAAGAGCAGAGTGCTCTCCAACTTTGCAGGCTCTTTTAGTGACGTGAGCACTTTGGCGCACGAACTGGGCCACGCATGGCACAACAAGCAGTTAGATCCCCTCCCCTTTATGATGATTGAAACACCCATGCCTTTGGCAGAAACAGCCTCCATCTTTAATGAAACACTGCTTTCACACGCTGCTAAGCAGGAAGCAGACGAAAAAGAAGCCTTTACCTTGTTGGAAGGCGAATTGATGGAAAACACACAAACAGTTGTGGATATTTACAGCCGTTACCTCTTTGAAACAGAAGTGATCAAGAGAAGAAAAGACCATCAACTCACCGTGTCCGAGCTCAAAGAAATCATGCTCCAAGCGCAGGACAAAACGTATGGCGATGGTTTGGACAAAGAGGTGCGCCACCCCTATATGTGGGCATGCAAATCCCACTATTACAGCCCTTCCTACGCATTTTATAACTTCCCCTATGCGTTTGGCTTGCTGTTTGGCAAGGGCATGTTTGCTAAATACCTTGAAAAAGGTCAAGCGTTTGTGCCTGAATACAACACCATTTTGAGCTTGTGTGGCTCTTTTGACATTGAAGATGTGGCGAAAAAAGCTGATATTGACGTGACAAGCGTAGATTTCTGGCGCCAATCTTTAAAAGTAGTGGCAGAAGATATTGACACATTCCTCGCACTTTCTACAAAAGTGTAACAAAAGGAAAGTATAACAAAAAACAAAACAAAGTGTACATACAAGGAGGGTTTTACAATGCCTACGGATATCGAGATTGCTCAAAAAGCAGAAATGCGCCCCATTGACGAAATTGCGCAAAACATAGGTCTTACAAACGAAGAATATGCCCCTTATGGCAGATATATTGCAAAAGTTTCTCTTAAAAACAGAGCAGTCAACAAAGATGCAAAGCTCATCCTTGTAACAGCGATGACGCCCACGCCCTTTGGTGAAGGCAAAACCACTGTGAGCGTAGGGCTTGCAGATGGCATGAGAAAGCTGAACAAAAATGCTATGCTCGCTTTGCGTGAACCCTCTTTAGGCCCTGTGTTTGGCATGAAGGGGGGCGCAACAGGGGGTGGCATGTCGCAAGTGCTTCCTATGGAAAACATCAATTTGCACTTTACGGGCGACTTACATGCCATTACTTCTGCCAATAACTTATTGGCGGCCATGGTGGACAATGCCATTCAGCAGGGCAATAAGCTGAACATTGACCCCCGTCAAGTGTCCTTTAGACGTTGTATGGACATGAATGACCGTCAGCTTCGCTACATTTTAAGTGGTCTAAATGGCAAAGTCAACGGTATGCCTCGTGAAGATGGCTTTGACATCACAGCTGCCAGCGAAATCATGGCTGTGTTCTGCTTGGCAAATGACTTGGAAGACTTAAAGACACGCTTGGAAAACATTGTAGTCGCCAAGAGTTTTGAAGGCAAAAACATCACTTGTAAAGACATTGGTGCGCAAGGCGCCATGGTAGCCTTGCTCCGTGATGCCATGGACCCCAACTTGGTACAAACCATTGAGCAAACCCCTTGCCTCATGCACGGTGGCCCTTTTGCGAACATTGCACACGGTTGTAACACAGTAAAAGCCACCAAAGATGCCCTTTGCTTGTCTGATTATGTGGTTACAGAAGCAGGGTTTGGCGCAGACTTGGGTGCTGAAAAATTCATCGACATCAAGTGCAGAAAGAGTGGCTTATCCCCCGATGTGGTGGTCATTGTAGCCACCATCCGTGCGCTCAAACATCACGGCAATGTGAAAAAAGAACACTTGCAAGAAGAAGATATTAAAAGCATGTTACAAGGTGCAGGCAACTTGCTGCGCCATGTAGACAATGTGCAAAACGTGTGGAACCTCCCTGCTGTTGTTGCGATCAATCGCTTCCATTATGACACGGACAACGAAATCAGTGCGCTCAAAGACTTTTTAAATACGCATAACATTGCGTGTGAAGTGTCAGACGCTTGGGCAAAGGGAGGCGAAGGCGCAAAGGACTTGGCGCAAGTGGTGCTCTCTAAATTGGAGGGACAAAATAAGCCTGCCCTTACGTTTACTTATGAAGACGATCTTTCTTTAAAAGAAAAAATTGAAAAAGTGTGCACAAAAGTATACCGTGCGCAAAACGTCGTCTTTACTCAAAATGCTTTAAAGCAATTGGAGGCCTTTACACAAGAAGGCTTTGCCTCTTACCCTGTGTGCATTGCAAAAACGCAATATTCTTTTTCCGATGACCCCAAAAAATTGTGTGCACCAGAAGGGTTTGATATGACCATCCGTCAAGTGCGCATATCTGGTGGTGCAGGCTTTGTGGTCGCATTTACAGGGGATATCATTGCAATGCCTGGCTTGCCCAAAGCCCCTGCTGCCCTTCAAATCGATGTGGACAATAACGGGGTTATCAGCGGTTTATTCTAATTTATAGGAGGGTTTCAATTTTGGAACAGCTCAAAATTAAACTTTTAGACCTTCTGCAACAAGATTGCAGAATACCCACAGACACGCTGTCTGTGATGCTCAACGAAAGCAAAGAAAACGTGGAAAAAGCCATCAAAGAAATGGAAAATGACAAGGTCATTCTCTGCTATCGCCCTTTAATCAACTGGGAACACACAGAAATGGACCGTGTGGAAGCAATGATTGAAGTGTCCGTAACCCCGCAAAGAGATATGGGGTTTGATAAGATTGCAGGCAGAATTTATCGCTTTGACGAAGTCAAAAGTGTATTCTTAATGAGTGGTGGGTATGATCTACTTGTGCTCGTTGAAGCAGGTACGCTCAAAGAGTTGGCTTTCTTTGTCAGCGAAAAGCTCTCCTCTTTGGAGTCTGTAACAGGCACTAAAACAAGCTTTGTGTTAAAACGCTATAAACAAGAAGGCGTCGTTTTTGAAGGGGACAACAGTGAAAAACGACTGATGGTTTCCTTATGATGAAACAATCTATGCACGAAAAAGGAAGCGAACGCTTTCTAAACCAAAATGTTGTTCAAATTAAAAAAAGTGGCATCCGTAAATTTTTTGATGTGGCGAGCACCATGTCGGACGTCATTTCACTGGGCGTGGGGGAACCGGACTTTGTAACCCCCTTTCACATTAGAAATGCAGCCATTGACAGCTTGTTAGATGGTCAAACGCAGTACACACCCAACGCAGGCCTTTTGGAATTGCGCAAAGAAATCAGCTTGTATTTAAACAATCGCTTTCACACGCCCTACAATGAAAAGGACGAAATATTGGTCACAGTGGGTGCAAGCGAAGGCATTGACTTGGCTGCAAGAGCATGCTTTAACCCAGGAGATGAAGTGCTCATCCCCGACCCTTCTTACGTCAGCTATGCCCCTTGTGTGTTGCTTGCAGGTGCAGTGCCTGTGCCCGTTCAAACGTATGCTGAGGATAATTTTGCTATTACAGCAGAAAACATACAAAAGCACATCACAGAGCGCACCAAATCGCTGATTTTCCCTTATCCCAACAACCCCACAGGCGCAATTGAAGAAAGAGCAGAAATGCTCAAGATTGCCTCTTTGTGTGAAAAGCATGATTTGCTCATCATCAGCGATGAAATCTATGCAGAATTGACTTACTCAGGCATGCACATTTCTTTCCCTTCTTTAGAGGGCATGAAAGAGCGCACCATCTTGATCAACGGATTTTCAAAAGCCTTTGCTATGACAGGCTTTCGCATCGGCTACGTGTGCGCCCCCAAAGCGCTCATAGAGCAGATGAACAAAATCCACCAATATGCCATCATGTGCGCCTCCAGGCAAAGCCAAGTAGGCGCCATACAAGCGCTCAAAAGAGGGCGCATGGACAATTACAACGATATTGCCACTATGAAAGAGAGCTATGACCAGAGAAGACGGCTCATGCTCCACGCTTTTGAAGAAATGGGCTTGCCCTGTTTTACGCCTCAAGGCGCTTTTTATGCCTTCCCTTCCATACAACACACAGGCTTAACGAGCGAAGATTTTTGCACAAGATTGCTTGAACAAGAGCATGTGGTGTGCGTGCCGGGCGATGCGTTTGGAGAAAGTGGCGAAGGGTATATTCGTTGCTGTTATGCAACGGATATCGATCAAATGACTCGTGCATTTGAGAAAATCAAACACTTTTTGTCTACACTATAAAGGCAAAAAGACCAAAACGGAGGTTATGTATGCGTAAAATTTTTTCTTTACTCCTTGTACTTGTTTTGCTCCATGTGAGTGTGTTTGCATTTGCCACAGAGGCAGAAGAAGAAGTGTCTTTTCCTGGTGCCCCTGTTGATCAACCAATGGACAACCCCAACACAGGCAGTGACCAAACGGACACTTCTCAAACAGCAGACCCACAAGCAACAGAAACGCCTGCTCCTACGGAAGCTCCTGTTGTCAACAAAAGTGGTGTTTCTGTAATCACCATCTCTGCTGTGGGGGATTTAACCATTGGTACAAACTACAAAGCGTACAGGAACATGAGTGGCTCCATTTTTGGCAAAGAGCTTAAAAAGCAAGATGGAGAGGAAGACTTTTTCCTGCGCAACATCAAAAACCTGCTTTTGGAAGATGATTTGACCATTGCAAACTTTGAAGGCACATTGGCAGATAAAGTAACTGTGCCTGCCAATAAGCGTGAAAATTCATACCTTTTTCTTGCCCCTACAAGCTATAAAGATGTGCTTGTGAAAAACGGCATAGAGGCTGTTTCTCTTGAAAATAACCACGTCTATGACTTTGGGGAAGATGGGTATAACAGCACTGTGAACGCCTTAACAGAAGGGGGCGTAGTGTATTCTGGCCCGTCTATCTTGGGTGTGTACGAAACACAGGGCATTAAAATCGGTATGCTCTCTTATCAGACTTTTAACGGTGGGTATGACAAGATTTATCAAGTGATTGAAACAGACATTCAAAATGCAAGAAACGAAGGCTGTGACCTTGTGATTGTCAACTACCACTGGGGCGCAGAGCTTGATTATCACCCCAATGCCAACCAGAAAAAGCTTGCATATGCCACCATCGATGCAGGTGCTGACCTTATTTTGGGGCACCACAGCCACAGAATTAACCCTATTGAAGAATACAACGGCAAGTACATTGTATACTCCTTGGGCAACTTCTCTTTTGCAGGGCACAGCAAGCCCAGCGATATGTGCACATACGTGTTCCAAATTCGCTTTAAGTACAAAGATGGCGAGCTCAACGACTCTGAATTTAGAATTGTACCTTGCAGAATTTCTTCCAAACAAGACTATAATGACTTTGCTGTAACCCCCCTTACAGAAAAAAGAAACATTGACACAGTGCTTTCCTTGCTCCAAAAACACGGCGAGTATTTGAAAAACCCTGTGCCCTCTTATCCCTTAGAATGGAACTAATGGAAAAGAAAAAAGCTCTTTTATTAGACCAAAAGGGCATAGAGCGTGCGCTCATGCGCATTGCACATGAAATCATTGAAAAAAACTTGTCATTAGAAAGCATATGCCTTGTGGGGATTAAAAGGCGAGGCGTGCCCATGGCAGAGCGTATTCAAAAAAACATTGAGAAAATTGAGGGCAAGAAAGTGCCTTTGGGCGTGTTAGACATCACGTGGTATCGAGATGACTTGTCCAAAGAAAGCGTATCGCCCATGCTCCACGCATCTTCATTACCTTTTGATGTAACGGATAAAAACATTGTGCTCATAGACGATGTATTGTATACAGGGCGCACTGTGCGTGCAGGCATTGAAGCGATTTTCTCTTTAGGGCGCCCCAAAAGCATTGCGCTTGCAATATTGGTAGACAGGGGACATCGTGAATTGCCCATTAGAGCAGACTTTGTGGGGAAAAACGTGCCCACTTCTTTAAAAGAAAATATCCGAGTGCACTTTCATGAAATAGACAATGAGGAATCCGTATACATATTTGAAACACTGTAATACAAACGCATGACAAAAAGAAAGAGCTGAATACAATGCGCGCAAAAATACTTTTGTTACCAGGGAATGACAAAGGAAATGTGTTACTTAAAATGGCTGAAGAAGTTTTGACAGACATTTCTGTTTCTTTTTCGCACTCTTTTTCGCTCATGTATGACAAGATTGGCACACAATCTGACTACATTTATGGTGCCCCTTTAACAGAAGAAACGGTGGATATGGCGAAGGAATGCCATGCCGTGTTGCTTGGAGATACAGAGGTAGAAGGAGGGGATGCGCTCATTGAGGCGCTTAAAATCCCTGCCAAAACACGTGCCTTTTCCTTAAACGGAGGCAAACGTTTTTACATTTTGACTTTGTCTGCTCTGGACATAGACACGCTCACCAATGCTTTCCGACAAGCTTTTTCACTTGCCAAAAGCGAAGATATGCCTGTGCATTTTATTGCACCCAGCTCAAATAAACGAAATGATATGCTCTCTGCTGTAAAGGCACAAAGAGGGTTTTTCTCCTCTATTGATGCCAAGGAAATCTCCCCCCAAGAGGGCGTAGAATATTTAATTTACAACCCCCAAGAAGTGGGCGTGTTGCTCTTGCCTCCCTATGCAAGCAGTATGCTCACCCACATGGCAACGCTTTTACACGGCGTGCCCATGCTCTTGTTTGACCAAGCAGTGAGCCAAACGGCTTTCGTGTATGCCCCCTTGTTGGAAAAAGACATATCCAAAGATGAAGTCAACCCCTTGGGCACTTTTTACGCAGTTGCGCAGATGCTACGAGAGGCATTGCACCTTGAAAAAGAGGCAGACTGCATCGAAGCTGCCATTCAAAATGTGCTCCATGCAGGATGGCGCACAGAAGACATGCCTGTTACAAACGAAGCGTTATTGATTTCCAAAGAGCGCATGAAAGAGCTTGTCACAGAGCAAATTGTGCTCGCAGGAGAATTATTAAATAAGTGAGGAAACATCTATGGCGATTGCATATCCCGATTACAAAAACTGTGGTTTAAACGTGATTGCGTCTATTAAAAAATACTTTAACACCCCTTGTCATCACCAAACGCACAAGGAGTTAGACGCCTTGTTGCAAGCAGGACAATATAGAAATGTGGTGCTCATGCTCTTTGATGGCATGAGCATGAGTGTGCTCAAAAATCACCTAAAAGAAGAAGGTTTTTTTAGAACACACGTGTATAAAACGCTGTCTGCTGTGTACCCTTCCACCACCACAGCAGCAACCACGTCTATTGAATGTGAAGTATCCCCCAAAGAACATGGATGGCTTGGATGGAGCATTTATTTTGATGAAATTGACAAGACGGTGGATATTTTTATCAACCGTGAACAGCACACAGGCAAAGAAATCAAGGAATATAATGTAGTTTCTAAATTTATGCCTCGTACTTTTGTGTTTGACGAAATGAACGAACACGGTGTCAAAGCGTGCCCCGTTTCCTCATTTACCCCTCCTTATTATAAGACCAAGGAAGAAATGATGTGCGCCATCCAAACGCTCACGCACGAAGAAGGCACGCACTACATCTATTCCTATTATGGTGACCCCGACCACCAAATGCACGAAAAAGGGGTAACAGACATTTCTGTGACCAAAATTCTACAAGACATTGAAAAAATGGTGCAGGATTTGAGCGAAAAAGTGTCAGACGATACACTGATTTTAGTGACGGCAGACCATGGCTTAATCGATGCAAACTATGTGTACATTGAGGACCATGAAGAACTTAAAAACATGCTGATAAGGCCTTTTTCTGTGGAGCAAAGAGCGGCCGCTTTCCATGTGAAAGAAGCGTATAAAGAAGCCTTTGTGCCTGCTTTTAAAAAAGCTTTTGGGGAACATTTTCTCATTATGACAGGGGCTGAATTTATAAACAGTGGATTTTTGGGCGAAGGCACAGCAAACAAGAAATTACCCTCCATCGTAGGCGACTTTGTGGCGCTTGCAACAGACGAAACAACGCTCTGTTATGACAGGCAAAACGTGCAGTTAAAAGGCGTGCACGCAGGGCTTATGGAAGAAGAAATGCGTGTGCCCCTCATTGTAATTAAAAAATAAAGCGTTCTAAAACGCATATTTTCCTTCTTTGTGTCATACCTTTTGATAAGGCAAAAAACGCAAAGAAGGGGCATTATGCAAACAAAATCCATCAAACAACAAGCAGGGATTTTTTCCCTCATATCACTTCTTATAAAGGGCTTAGGCTTTGTGTTGCGCATTGTTATGGCCCTTTTTTTGACCCCACAAACGCTGGGCGTGTATGCGCTGATGACTTCTTTTTACAGCGCTTTTGTAACGCCCTTTTTTGTTTCCTTTACCCCTTCTATGAGCACGATGACTGCACTTGAAAAAAAGGAAAACAGATTGAATTTTCTCTATCAATGCCTCTTGTTTGCAGGATTTCTATGTCTGTTTTTAATGCCTTTATTCATCTCCCTTTGCCCTTTTTTTGAGCATATTTTTATGCCACAAAAAGCTTTTTTGCCCCTTTTGATGTACGCACCGTGCATTTTATTATCTTGCCTTTTATCCCTATTGCATGGGTATTTTTTGGGGCAAAACAATGTGCCCTCCCTCTCTTTGGGCAACCTTATAGAGCAGATTGCAAGGCTCTTGTTTTTTCTCCCCCTCTTGATATTTTTCCCCTTTGCGCCCTCCTCTTTTCACCTTTTTTTAGCCCCTTTTACGCTCTTTTTAAGCCAAGGCATTGCACTTTTATATTTCTTTTTGAAGGCTAAAAAACAAAGCCACGCATATAAAGCCTCCTTTTCCTCCTTTAAAAAAGGCGCAAGCACGCATATCAGCGTGTCAAACGCTCTCTTTGCACGTGCCTTGCCCCTCATCCTCTCCAGCAGTATACACGCTTTGTTTCATGCGCTCTCGCACATCATCATTCCTTTGCGCCTCACTGAAGCAGGGCTGTCGAGCGCAGGGAGTTTATCTCTGCTCGGCATGTTTTTTTCGTCCGTAATGCCTGTACTCTTTATGCCTGCCCTATTTTTTAACGCATTAAGCGCTGTCATTACGCCCAAAATTTCAACTTTGTATGTTACAAACAAAGCCTCTACACGTGTTTTTTGCAACAAAATACTGTGCTTTTCGAGCGTTACTTCTTGCTTGATCACCTTTTTCATGTATTGGGTCGCTCCTTTTTTGGGCACTTACGTGTTTAAAAACCCCTTGTTCACAGCTTATTTTAGATATAGTTTGCCTCTGCTCTTTATTTTCTGCTTAAAAATCACGGTCTCTGCCTTTTTTAAAGGCATGTTTTTGCAAAAAAAACTTGCTCTTTGTGCTTTTTTCACCTCTCCTCTGTCCTTTTTACTCATTTATGTATGCACAGCACTGCCCTCTTTACAGCTGTACGGCACTTTACTTGGCATGATCATCACAGAAGGAATTTCTCTTTGTTTCTTGCTCTTTTTGTATCAAAAAAACCTTCCAAACAATCACAAAAAAGATGTTTGAAAGGTAAATGTACTGTTTATGCTGTTTTTAGTACACTGTTAGCGTTGTTCACCCATGAAAAACATTGCCACAGTCCCTGGCCCTGAGTGGGAGCCAATAATGATGCCAATGGGCGCAATGAGCACTTCTTTAATGGAGGGGTGCGCTTTTAAAAGAAGGTCCTTGGTGTAGTTGGCAGCTTCTTCATCGTCACCATGGCTGATGAACACAGTTTGACCTTCTTTGGGCGATGCAAAAGAAGTGAATTTTTCAGCAATGTCACGGAGGGAGCGCTTTCTGCCTGCCACTTTTTCACGAGGGATTAAGCGACCTTCAAAGTTTACATGCAAAATGGGCTTGATTTTCAGCATAGAGCCTAAAAAAGCAGAGCTTTTGCTCAAGCGACCACCACGGAACAGAAAATCCAAATCATCCACAGTAAACCAATGAATGAGATTTTGCCTATTTTGGTGCGTCCAGCTTGCCACTTCTTCAATGTTCATGCCACTATCACGCTTTTTGATGGCATAATCCACAAGCAAGCCTTGCCCCAAGCTGGCACAAAGAGAGTCGACCAAATAAAGCTTGGCATTAGGCAATTCTTCTAAAATCGTGTTGCGAGCGAGCGTTGCAGCTTGAAAAGAGCCACTCAAACCAGAAGAAAAACCGATGTACAACACTTCATGGCCTGCTTTTAAAAGCTCTTTAAACACCTTGGTGTATGCACTCAAGGACACTTGCGCTGTGGTCACTTGCGCACCGTTGCCGAGGGATTGATACAAGTTATGCAGTGCGTCTGTGCCATCATAAGGGGTGTACTTTTCTTCCTTGCCGTTTAGAGTGTAAGGCATAGAAATGACATAAAAGTCTTTTTGCTTTTCAATATAGGACTTTGGTAAGTCTGATGCTACGTCTGTTACAATATAAAATGACATGAAAATCCTCCTCGATAAAATGGGGTACAGAATATATTGTAACAAGTATTTGAAAAAAAGTCAACCCACGTCACGCTATCGACATTTTTTTGCTTTAATATGGTAATAAAATGCACAACATGGGTATGTTCTATACGAAGGAATTCTATTTTTATGCCCTTCAACAGGTAAATTACAAAGGGAAAAAGCTTGCTAAAATTGCCGATTTATGCAATAATAGAGGGGTAGGAGGATGAAACATGACTTTTAAAAAATTATTGATTTTAACTTTACTTATTCTGATGATACTATTGCCTGCTTATAGCTTGGCTGAATACGTGGTCGTAACGCATAATTCACTGCATTTAAGAGAAAAAGCTTCTTTGTCGAGCGAAAATCTACACACATACCCCAAGGGAAGTGTAGGATGTGTGATAGACGAAGAAAACGGTTTTTACCACGTGCTTATGAGCGACAACAAAGAAGGGTATTTTAAGGGAAATTATGTAAAAGTGTTGGATGATATTCAGAACGAAGGCTCTGCCAAAATCATCAGCACAAAGCCCAGTGTAAATTTACGTGAAAAACCTGAGCTCAACAGCAAATCTATGGGCAAAGTGGCAAAAAACACGCCTGTTCAAATTATTGAAAAAGAAAATGACATGTATTATTTGGTGTACGTAGATGGAAGAATTGGTTATTTGCACGAAAATTATTTAACAGATATAGCCGAAACCCCTGCCACACCCTCTTTGCTCCCTGCTCTATCTCAAGCGCAACAAAAGGAAGCACAGAAAAGCGTACAGGCGCAGGAAATAAAAGAAGAAGAAAAAGAACAGGAAGAAAAAACGCAAAACAACAAGCCAGATACATCATATAAAGACGTAAAAAAACGTGTGATTGACCCCTCTCAACCTATGGTGGCGCTCACCTTTGACGATGGCCCCTCTGAAAACACAGAAAAGATACTCGATGTGCTCAAAGAGTATGGGCAAACAGCAACTTTCTGTGTGCAAGGCAAAAACATAGAACCTTATAAAGACCTCATCATTCGCATGGCAGAAGAAGGGCATGAAATTGCAACGCATACATGGAGCCACAGAAACTTGACCAAGCTCAGTGCTTCTTCTATTCGAGATGACCTCTCAAGATGTTTGGATTTGACAGAAGAATTGACGGGCAAACGCCCTACGGCTTTGCGCCCTCCATATGGCGCTGTCAATGCAAACGTCAAGCGTGTGTGTAAAGAATTGGGGCTTACTATTTTCACTTGGGATATTGACACGCTCGATTGGTCAAAGCGCAACACCTCCACCACGTATAACACCATGGTTAGAAAAGCAAGAAACGGTGGCATTATTTTATGCCATGACTTATACAGCACAACAGCGAATGCCATTGAAAAGGCTCTCCCTGTGCTCATTGAAAAAGGCTTTCAAATCGTATCTTTGGAAGAAATGTTTTCCTTCCACAAAGATGGCGTATCCCCAGGCAAAGTGTATTACAAATTGGACCCTAAAAACATTCTTACAGAATAATTATTGTTTCACGTGAAACATTTGGAGGACTTATGGAGTGGACAGAAGGGCAACAATCTGCCATCTATGCAAGGAATGATACCACGCTCGTCAGTGCAGCCGCAGGGTCAGGGAAAACGGCTGTGCTCGTTGAGCGTGTGCTGAGTTTGATCAAAGAGGGGCAAGACGTGGGACGTATGCTCATCGTAACGTTTACACGTGCTGCCGCTGCTGAAATGCGTGAACGCATACAAAGTGCACTGCAAAAAAATGCAACCAATGCGCACATGCAACAGCAGATATTGCGTTTGTCGCACGCTCAAATTTCCACCATTCACCAATTTTGCATCCGTGTTATTCGAGATAATTTCAATTTTTTGGACATCGATCCCCTTGTAACCGTGGGGGATCAATCTCTTTTAAAAGCGTTGTATAACAAAGCAGTGGAAGATGCAATGGAAGAAGCGTACAAATCCCCCACACAGGAACAAACGCTTCTTTTTGACATGTATTCAGATACAGACGTACAAGAAATGGTGCAGGAAATGCACTCTTTTTTAATGTCTTTAACGCATCCGTTTGAGTTTGCAAAGCAAAAAACAATGCAATACACTGGCAAACTCAAGGATCACACTGCTTACAAAGTGTTGCTTCGAGAAATAGATGTGGTCATGGATGCAGCGAAAATGCTCTTAGAAAGAGAAAGACATTTACTGTCTTTGCCTCGCACACCCCAAAAGTTTGAAAAAACGCTCAAAAAAGATGAAAAATTATTTAACAATTTGCTGGAAAACATGGAAAAAGGTGCTTTAGGGCGTATCAGTTTGGATTTTGCTCGTGCACCCACTGGCCAACTCGAAGAAGGGGAAACAGAAAACGCTTCCAAAAAATATCTTGCCACACGGGAAATGTTTAAAGAATTGCTTATCCAAGCTGTATACATGCTCCCGTGGGGGGATAAATGGAGCATTGAAGATGTGCACTTAACGAACACCCTTACAAGAGGTTTGTATCAAATTACAAAAAACATGCACGACAAATATTATGCGCTCAAACAACACAAAAACTGGCTGGATTATAACGATTTAGAGCACCTTGCATATAAAGCATTGCAAGATGAATATATCAAAGCACAAACAGCACGTAAATTTGACAATATATTTGTAGATGAATATCAGGACGTAAGTGGGATACAAGAGGGCATCATTTCTGCCGTACATCAACACAATCTACTTTTTCTCGTAGGTGATGTAAAGCAGAGTATATACCGTTTTCGTTTGGCTGACCCCACACTTTTTTTAGATAAGTATGCCACTTTCCAAAAATACAAAAATGCAGAACACAGAAAGATACTTTTACAGCAGAATTTCCGTTCGGCAAAAAATGTGCTCGCCTCTGTCAACCACGTATTTAGGCATGCCATGCGTGAAAAAGTAACAGAAATTGAGTATGACGATGAATGTGCACTGTACCCCAGTGACACTGCTTTAGAAGGTGCGTCCACAGAAATCGACATTTTCTTTAACAGAAAAGAGGACGGAAAATACGACAGAGTATCGCAAGGATATTTGGCGCAAACCAAATACGTGATTTCCAAAATCAAAGAAATGGTGGGCATACAAAAAATTCAAGACAAGGGCACAGAGAGGTTTTTGCACTACCGTGACATTGTGCTTTTGCTCCGTGATGCTGCCACTCAAGGGCCTGAGATTGCAAAACTCATGCAAAATGCGGGTATCCCTGTGTATTCAGACGCTGACAATCAGTACTTTGAGATGAGCGAAATTTCAGACATGCTCAACATCCTCAAAGTGCTCGACAACCCCTACCAAGATATTCCACTCATTGCTATGCTCCGTATTCCTTTTTTCACAATGAGTGATGAAGAATTGGCGCAAATTCGCCTCACAAACAACAGCAGCAACGTGCCTTTTTACAGAGCTTTTTTCGATATGGAAAAAGACTCGCCTTTGGGCACCAAAGTACATATCATCATTGATTTAATCAAGGAATGGCAACTCCTTTCACTGTCTTTGACGATTGAGGACCTTGTAAAGCTCCTCATGAAGGACACAGGCATTTACATGCAGGCAGGTGCGTATGACGAAGGAGAAATCCGACAAGCCAACTTGCGTTTGCTCACAGACAGAGCACGCAATGCCCAAGAAAGTACATTGCATGAGTTCTTAGAAACGATTGAAAGTATGCGCATGGCAGACGATGCAAAGTCTGCAAAAACATTGTCTGAACAAGAAGACGTGGTGCGCATTATGACCATGCACAAATCCAAAGGCTTGGAATTCCCCATTGTGTTCATTTTGCGCACAGAAAAAGCTTTTAGCAAGCGCAAAGATTCTGCGTTATATGCTGATAAAGATGTGGGCTTTGGCATGATGCTCATCAACACAGAGGAAAACACAAAGCGCCACACATTGCTTACCAATGCCATCACCCTGCAAAAAGCAAGGGAACAGCGTGCAGAAGAAGCACGCCTCTTGTACGTTGCAATGACAAGAGCAAAGGAAAAACTCTTTGTGCTCGCATCGCCTGAACATTTTCTTTCATCCTTGGATAAATGGTCATTGCAAGGGGAATTGGGCGCAGGCAGTGCAGGCTGTATGTTTGACTTTGTCGCCCAATCGCTGTATAAATACATCGAAACGCTCAAGTCAGACACATATATAACAAGAAGAAACGCAGTGTTTGATATTCGCTTTATGGACGTCAAAGACATGCCTGAACAGAGCGCTTTAGAAAAAACAAAACAAGCTGTGCTTTTAGACACAGCAGAACAGGACAATTATATCTTGTCCATGCTACAAAGGGAGCCTCTTTCCTACGTGCCTCAAAAGACTTCTGTATCTGCTATATTAAAGCAAGAAAAAGAAGAAAAGGACGAATATGAAACACCTGTCACCAAACAAAATGTTTCACGTGAAACAAATGAGGCTTTGCCCCAGTTCCTACAAGAAAAGAAAGTAACAGGGGCAGATAGAGGTACGCTCATCCACAAGGCTTTTGGATATTTGCCCTATTCAGCGCAGCTCACCTCCTCTTCCTTTGTATATAGCGCCCTTGAAACGCTCACTAAACAAAACGTATTTTCAGAAGAAGAAAGAGCGCTTTTGCCCTCTGCACAGATCGCACATTTTTATCAAACTGAAATTGGTCAACGTGCCCTTTCTTCCAATCTCATAAAGCGTGAGTGGGCATTCGTGATGGATAGTGAAAGTGGCACGGTTATCCAAGGGGTGCTGGATTTATGCTTTTTGGAAGAGGATGAATGGGTGCTTGTGGACTATAAAACGGACAATGTCCCTTCTTTGTCTGACCTTGTTTCTCGCTATGAAGCCCAAATGCTCTGGTATAAAAAAGCACTCCAAACACTGACAAAAAGAAAAGTGAAGGATGTGTATCTGTATTCCCTGCATTTGAAAGATTTTATCAAAATTTAAAAAAACGCCTTCCTCGCAGTGTGGGGAGGGCGTTTTTCTAATGTGACATACAAACACAAAATTCATTTTATTTGTAATGATGTAATTTTCATATACAATACAAGACATGGAAGTGCTTTTATTACATATTTTCTGGCAAGTCCAAAACCTCCACAAGGGGAAACTGAACATCCTCATCCTGTAAAAACATCAGCATATAAATAGGATAATAAATGTAGTTTCCATTCACCTCAACATTATAATTTGTAAATACGTATGCCTCATCTATGGAATAATTTGATATTTGCATCATGTTATTGAGAGCACTATGTCTTTTATAATCCTTGCCACTTTTTATCTCGATGGGCAATACTTTTCCCTTGTACTCAACTACAAAATCAATTTCGCCATAGCGTTTGCTGTTATAGTAATAGAGTGAAAAGCCATGTGCTTTCAACTCTTGTGCAACAACATTTTCATAAATAGCGCCAAAGTTTACATCTAAATGATCAGACAAAAGATGCATTTTAGTGGCTTTTCCATACGCAGTTGTCAGCATACCAACATCCAATGAAAAAAGTTTGAACAGACTGCTACTTTCGCTTATCCGTAGTGGAACGACTGGCTCTGTAACATTATACACAGGTAATGCCACCCCAGCGCTTGATAACCACAAAAAATCTTCTGCATTTTTTTCATAACGCAATCCTTTTTTCATGTCGGAAAAAATAAATCTCTTATTGGGTTTGTTCAATTCTGACGGAATTATATCGTATATTTGTGTCAGATAGATGCGTTTTTCCTCTACTTCATATTTTGTAAAATCCTTCTT
>CAYTPJ010000001.1:0-59395 GCA_964439755.1 uncultured Oscillospiraceae bacterium | reverse complement strand
ACCACCGAAGAAAGAGCCTACGATAGAGCCTACACCATCCCCCAACAAAGTTTTGTCAAGGCCGGGATCCGTGATTAAGTCACGGTTAATGATGGAAGACAAGTTCTTATGGTCTGCAATATGCTCTGCGAGCACAACGAATGCAACAGGAGCAAAGGCAATGGCAATTTCAAGCACGCCTGACCATGTCATTTTTTCTATACCTTCATTAAACATGCCGAGCATGGTCAACTTAGGTACAGAGAAGAAGCTCTCAAAAGTGAGGGGTGCAAAGTTATTTTGAAGGGCTGTAAAGTTCACTACTTTGAGGTAATCCACACCGAATGTATTGCCGAAGAATGTGAACACACTGCCCACTGCATAGCCTGCCAAGATACCAATGATGAAAGGAATCATCTTGAACATCTTTTTGCCTTTGATGGAAGCAAATACCGTTACACCAAATGTGATTAAACCACAGAGAATGTGGATTAAATTATATGTACCAGCAGCAGTGTTGTTGAGGTTGTTGATGGCACTGCCTGAAAGGGATAAACCGATGATGGCAACCGTAGGGCCTACTACAACAGAAGGAAGCAGTTTGTTGACCCAACCAGAGCCTGTTTTTTTGATGATCAGAGCAATGAACACGTACACAAGGCCTGCAAATATTGCGCCCAAAAATACACCAAAATAGCCAAAAGCGACAGCACTGCACAAGGGTGTGATGAAAGCGAAAGAGCTGCCAATGAACACAGGGCTTTTGCCTTTTGTAAAAAACATGTATGTGAGTGTACCCATACCTGCGCCCACGAGCGCTGCGGACTGACTCATGATGGGGGTTTCAGCATTGCCGTTCATGTTGACGAGCAAAGGCACGAGAATGGTTGCTGCAATGATGGCAAGCAATTGTTGAAGTGCAAACACTAAGTTCTGTTTGAGGGGTGGTTTTTGGTTGACGTCGTAAATGAGTTTCATATGTGTACCCTCCACTTTAAAATGCGTTCGTAAGTCTTTTCAAAAAAAATTGCCGCCCTAAGAGCGACAAGTTCAACAGCATAACAAAGCCATGCAAAAAGCATGCTTGAGCCTCTTGTCGGTCTCTCTGTACCGTCTTAAAGACTTACCTTCGATACATTACCATATTTTTGTCTATTTGTCAATGCTTTTTACCCCTAAAAACACTTTTTTTACAAATTTTTACTCATCTTTGTGTTTCCCAAAAAGCCCACCAAACATCTCTTTAAAGGATCTGCCTGTTTTATCTGCGCCCCCTCTTAAACTGCCACTGGACACAAGGGCAAACACGACCACGCCTACAACGAGCACCACAATCACCCATAATATCCCCGTCCATGCTCCTTTGCTTTCTTTGTTTTCCTTTGGTGCATATTCCTCTACATTATTGACAGGCGCAGGCCCTTTTACATCTCCATAGAGTGTTTGAAAAAGTACATCCCCCATGTAAGCAGAAGCTTTTTTAGCATCCTCTTTTGTGTTTGTATACGTACCTATTTCAAACAGTATAGCGTTGGGCGCAAGGTCTTGATTATACGTGCCTTTGCCCATGTAAATATCCTTAATCAACCCTTTGTATTTTTGATCTGCCACTGCTTTTATTTTCAGGGCAAACTCTTTATTGACAGCAGAATTTTGATTGGCTTTACCCACTTCTAAACGCACTTTTACAGTGTCGTCCCCATGAATGTTCGTTCGATAAGATTTTGGGTCTGGAATACCATCTCTGTGCACGTCAATGATGGCATCCACATTATTTTTGAGCAGTTCTGCCGCCGTCATTCTACTTCTTCTATATGCACCTGCATCGTGTGGATAATGCGTTTCTTCACTGAAAAACACTTCCACGCCCTTGTCCTCCAACGTGTTTTTTAAACTTTTGGCGACATCTACAATGCCCCCTTTGCCTTTTACACTGCTTGTACCGTCTGACGGCTTGTAGCTTTCATCGCTGTGTGTACAGTATACAGCAATGGATTTTTGTGTGTTAGAAGCAGGGAGCACTTCTTTTTTCTCAAATAAAAAGGAAACATCGGGTAATGTTATTTTACCAATTTCTTTTAAATGCGCTGTTTTCCTTTCTTCGTTTACGTGTTCAATCAAATAATGCACATTGTTATGATCAATATATTCATCCTCAATTTGAGGTAAGCCAAAATAAGAAGACACATATGCATTTTGTTCATTGAGCAAAGTATACACCTGTTCAAACGCTTCGCCATACCCTATATTTACCGTACACAAAACACAGACAAACAAAAAGCTCCAACATATTATTTTTTTCATTTCCTGCCCTCCTTTTCCTTTTTTTCTACTGTATGGTGGTGCACAGGCGTATGCACATAGCTTTCTTTTGGGGTTTCTTTTCGTGCCATGCGTTCTATTACTTCCCCTATCAGTTCAGCCAATAGCACAGCGATGATGCCACTGATAACTGTTGCATCCAGTGCCCCTGCACCCCCTAATACCACACTTTGCTGAACACCATTCACAGCGTTTAACACACCTACAAATATATCCGACAAGAGCACACCCAATGTACCACAAATGAAGGCATTTCGCCTTGACCTGCCAATGGTGTATGCCACAATACCCCCTATAATGCCCCAAATGTAATTGGGGTCTAATGTAATCGCAGTAGGCTCACTGGGCAAAAAGCTCGAAAAGAGCAATATGACCCCTGCTGTCACAACACTCCCTAATATACTGCGCCAAAACTCTCCTTTTGTGTCTGCATGTATAAATAGATAGATGCACAATATAAAAGGAATAATAGCGCCACCCACATTGATTTTCACATTAAAAATCTGTATGTTTGGAAGAAAACTCCCTGCAAATATCAAAAAAGCAAATAAGAGCGCACTTCGATCGCTCAAACCCATTTTGTCCAGCACTCGTTGCAACACTCCCAAGAGCACAAGTGCAGACAATACAATCAGCAATATCAATCCAACGGACATACATTTCCCTCTTTTCCATATGTTTTAGACATAATTTGTATCTCCAAAAAAAGAAAATCTTATGCGTTTTACATCAATTTGGTCATAAAAATGCCTCAAATAAAGAATTTTTCCTTTTTGCTCTTTACAGATATGCAAATATCCTATATAATTGTTATCGTTTGTTTTTTCAAGACTTTAGAAAAAGAGGAAGATGTACATGTGGTTTTGGTTTTCATTGATTGCCCTTTTCTGCTGGAGTGGTTCTGACGTATTTAGCAAGGTCGGCTCCAAAGCTGACGACAAAAACAGTCATTTTAAAATGGTTATGGCGATTGGCCTTGTCATGGGTTTACATGCCATGTATGAAATTTTTGTAAATGGTGTGGACATTTCATGGAGCGTTATATGGACATATTTACCTGCTTCTATATTGTATATTCTCGCTATGGTGCTTGGATATATTGGGCTTCGCTACATCGAATTGTCCGTATCTTCTCCTATTTGCAACGGCTCTGGCGCAGTTGCTTCTATCTTCTTGCTTTTGTTTTTTGGAGAAAAAATGCAGGGTATGCAAGCAGTTTCTGTAATTGTTGTATGTGCAGGTGTGTTGTTGCTTGGCATTGTGGAATACACAGAAAGTGACGAATCTCGCATCGAAAGGCAAAAGGACAGCAACAGAAAATATGTGCGTAGTTTGGTTGCTATTTTACTGCCTGTGTGCTATTGCTTGATTGATGCAGCAGGCACAGTGGCTGACTATCTGATTTTAGATTCTTTGAATGAAGACTCTGCCAACGTTGCCTATGAGCTTACATTCCTTGTAATGGGCGTTCTCTCTTTCATTTACGTTGTGCTCATCAAAAAAGAAAAGCTCACAGTAAAGCGTGAAGGGCCCAAGCTTTTGGCTGGTATATGCGAAACAGCAGGGCAATTTGCCTATATTTATGCCATTGCCTCCAACGCTGTAGTGGCTGCACCCATCATTTCTTCCTACTGTGTATTGTCCGTTGTGTGGAGCAGGCTTTTCCTCAAGGAAAAACTCACGTACAAGCACTACATTGCCATCTTCATCACTGTTGTTGGCATTGCACTCTTGGGCATTTACGGCGAATAACTACTCTATCTTAAAAATATACAAAAAAGTTTGATATTTTTCCCTTGTATCCTTGACAAAATGCTCTAAAATAGAGTATGATACAAGGGATTTGTTATAAAAAACAAGGAGGCAAAACAAATGGCAGATCTAACAATGGACAAAATCGTAGCATTAGCAAAGAGTCGTGGATTTATTTATCCCGGAAGTGAAATATATGGTGGGCTTGCCAACTCGTGGGACTATGGCCCTTTAGGCGTTGAATTTAAAAACAACGTAAAAAAAGCGTGGTGGAAAAAATTCGTACAAGAAAGCAAGTACAACGTAGGGTTGGACAGTGCTATTTTGATGAACCCCACTGTGTGGGTAGCATCTGGCCACGTGGGCACTTTTAATGACCCTTTGATGGACTGCAAAGCATGTAAATCACGCTTTAGAGCAGACAAGCTCATTGAAGATTATGCGCAAGAAAACAACATGGAAATCCAAGCAGACGGCTGGTCCAATGAAGAATATGAAAAGTTCATTGACGAACATGACATCATCTGCCCCACTTGCAAAAAGAAGGATTTTACAGGCATTAGAAAATTCAACCTCATGTTTAAAACACATCAAGGGGTTACAGAAGATTCTTCCAACGAAATTTACTTGCGCCCTGAAACTGCTCAAGGTATTTTTGTGAACTTCAAAAACATTGTGCGCACCACACGCAGAAAGTTGCCCATGGGTGTCGCTCAAATTGGTAAGTCCTTTAGAAATGAAATTACCCCTGGTAACTTTATTTTTAGAATTCGTGAATTTGAACAAATGGAGCTTGAATTTTTCTGTAAACCAGGTGAGGACCTTGAATGGTTTAACTACTGGCGTTCTTTCTGCCGTGATTGGTTGCTCCATCTTGGCTTAAATGAAGAAAAATTGCGCTTGCGTGACCATGGCGAAGATGAACTTTCCTTCTATTCTAAAGCCACCACAGACTTTGAATACCTTTTCCCCTTTGGTTGGGGCGAACTTTGGGGCGTTGCAGATAGAACGGACTACGACTTGTCACGTCACCAAGAAGTATCTGGGGAAAATATGGAATATTTAGACCCCATCACAAATGAAAGGTTTGTGCCCTATGTTGTAGAACCTTCACTGGGTGCAGACCGTGTAGCCCTTGCTTTCCTCTGCAACGCATATGAAGAACAAGAGTTGGAAAAAGACACACGCATTGTGATGCATTTACACCCTGCGCTCGCTCCTTTTAAAGCAGCTGTGCTCCCCCTTCAAAAGAACAAGTTGGGTGCGCTTTCCACTGAAATTTATCAAGAATTATCCAAGCATTTCATGATTGACTATGACGAAACAGGGTCCATTGGTAAGAGATATCGCCGTCAAGATGAAATTGGTACCCCTCTTTGCATCACGGTGGACTTTGAAACAGAAGAAACAGGCACTGTCACAGTGCGTGACCGTGACACGATGGAACAAGAACGTGTTGAAATTTCTCGTTTAAGAGAATTTATTGAAAAAAAGATGGAATTTTGAATAATTTACTAAAAAAGTTGTAAAAATTTAAAGAAGGCGAACATTCGCCTTCTTTTCCACTTGAAAAAATATCAATGTTTTGGTATAATGTAAGTGGATATTTTTGTCCAGACACAAGGAGGTACAAACTTTGAGTGATTTTAACAACAATCAAAAAGACAGTGCTTTACCCAAAACACGTCATCGCCGTATGGATAGGCACAGGGAAAACCCTATTGAAAACGAACAAAACCCCATCATTGAAGAAGACGTATTTAAAAATGCGCCTGTGATGGATGCGCCCATGCCTACATTTGACGAAGCAAAGAGCAATCCCTCTGCGCCTGTTTATAATCATGTGAATGTGGAGGAACAGCGTCGCCGTTCTTTGCAGCGCCCCCCACAGAGCACAGATGTATTTACAAAAATGACTCAGACGGGCTATCAACAGACAGTACGTCAACAGGCTCGCCCCACCTACCAAGGCAATGTGCCCCCTCAAAAAAGAGAGCCTGCGCCTTTGGAACAACCTCGTGTTTCTCTCCCAGTCAATGCCGAAAAGGACGAACGTCCCTACGCAAACCGCCGTCCCCCTGCTGTAAATCCCCCCATCAATAAAAAAGACATGCCTATGTACAAGAAAAACATCCAAAAATTAGATGATGATGTGCAATATGATGATGATGAGTATTATGAAGAAGAACGTCCCAACCTCTTAAAGATCATCTTATTAACACTTCTTGTACTCGTTATTTTGCTTGTTGGTGTATACTTCTTATTGCCTCCAGGCGACACAGGGTTCATCGGCTCCTTAAACAACATCAAATCAAGCATTTCTGGGTTTATAAACCCTACACCCGAACCTGCGCAAGTGTTGTCTTTTGAAACAACGAAAACATCAGGCACAACAGGTTCCCAGTACGTTTTCCAATTAACCAGCACGAGAAATGCACTTGCTGTGCGTCTGATTGACGAAAACGGAGAAGAAATTGTAGGCACTGTGAAAACAAATAGTGCAGAAGAAACAAACAGACTGTGGGAAATCACAGTATTGTTTGACAAGCCTTACACTGGCAATGTTTACCCTGAACTCAAACAAGGAGATGCGTGGATTACATCTGGAAAATTCCTTTCCATGAATGTTGTAGCCCCCACGCCCACCCCCACTGTAACGCCTGAAATTACGAACACGCCTGCACCCACCACTGTACCACCGACCAACACACCAAAGCCAACGGAAGACCCTGCACTTTTGGTGGCGCCTGTGGTGACAGAAAAACCTGCGACAGATGCGCCCGTGGTGACAGAAAAACCCACTGCGCCCCCTACAAACACACCTGAACCTACAAAAAAGCCCACTGTTGCACCTACAAACACACCTGAACCTACAGAAAAACCAACTGTTGCACCTACCAATACACCACCACCCACCATTGTGCCCACACCCGTCCCTGACCCCACACCTTCTCCCATGCCTAAATTAGAAGCTGTGAGCGAACATTCTTCATTAAAAACAACGGACACAACATATACTGGTGCAAAGGTATTGTCCGATTATCAAAGAGAAGAATCCATTGCTGCTGTAAACCCAGACAATTACATGTACTGGCAAGGTGGCGTGTTGACCTTCCGTTCTGACTCTTTTAGAAGAAACGCTTCTTTTGGAACAGTTGAAATTGCAGAAGACAACATGTCTGTACTTTGGCAAAGCGAAGTAGGCTCTTTAAAAACCTCGAGTGGCTCTGTACACGGCCTCGGCTGGACAGGGCAACCTGCCATCGTCAAATGGAGTAAAGAAGTCCGTGAAATGATGGACATAAATGACGACAAAAAGAGCGTGCCCGCCTTGCGTGAAGTGATCTTTGCTGCACAAGATGGCAAAGTGCATTTCCTCGACTTAACCACAGGCGAAGAAACACGCAAACCCCTTGAAATTGGCTACCCATTAAAGGGCAGTGTGTCTGTTGACACAATGGGGCGCCCTGTGATCGGGTTTGGTCAAGGCATCTCTAAACTTTCCAATAAAACAGGAGCTATCGGCTATCATGTGTATAACTTGATTGATTCTTCTAAGCTCATGTTCATCAACGGCCGTGCCAACGACAAGCAAAAGCAATACGGCTCCAACGGTGCTT
The DNA here is from genome assembly GCA_964439755.1 of uncultured Oscillospiraceae bacterium. GTDB lineage: Bacteria > Bacillota > Clostridia > Christensenellales > Aristaeellaceae > CAYTPJ01. The sequence goes on along the minus strand of CAYTPJ010000001.1, from coordinate 51,722 downwards.
TTGACGGCACTTCCCTCATGCTCTGGAACTCTGATTCCATGGTATTGGGTGGTGAAAACGGCTTACTCTACACGGTAGAATTCAACACAAACTTTAGTTTGGAAGGTAAATCTCTTACTGTAAGCCCTAAAATCACTTACTTAAAGAGCAAAGCAAACGAGGCTTCCAACACACAAACAAGCATTGAATCCAGCGTTGCCATGTATGATAAATATGCATACATCGTGGACAGCTACGGTGCACTTCGTTGTGTGGACACAGACACCATGCAAACAGTTTGGGCGCATGATATGGGTGACAACACAGACGCTACCATTGCGCTTGACTTTGACGATGATGGCACACTTTGGCTCTACACAGGCAACACCAACAATGATCGCTTGAAAAAGAAAGATGTGTCCATCAGACGTATCAATGCGATCACAGGCGAAAAAGACTGGACTTATGAAATCTACTGCAAACAGGATTCCAGATATGAACTGTCTGGCTGTAAAGCAAGCCCAGTCATTGGTGAAAATGCCATTGACAACCTCGTTATCTTTACCGTCAATAGAACAGAGGATGATAAGAGTGTTATGCTCGCTTTGAATAAAGCAGATGGCTCTGTTGAATGGCAATATGAATTTGACGCTGAAGCAATTTCCTCCCCCGTTGCTGTATACAACGATGCAGGCGATGCCTGGATCATTCAAGGGGACATGGACGGCACTTTGCACATGTTGGACGGTCGCTCTGGTGCGCACCTTTCCACACTTGATTTAGAAGGACCCATTCAAGGTTCTCCTGCTGTCTATAAAGACATCTTGTGTGTAGGTACTTCCAGCAGTTCTGGCTCTTACATGTACGGCATCAAACTCCAATAATCCATAGTTTGGCTCATGCCTGCTCGTATTTTTGCGGGCAGGCATTTTTGTAAAAAAAGGAGGGTACTCTATGAACAAGCGATATCTCGTTGCTTTAGATCAGGGCACAACAAGCTCACGTGCAGTTATTTTCACATTTGAAGGGCAAATGATTGCCTCCTCGCAGTTTGAATTTAAGCAATACTATCCAAAGCCCGGTTGGGTGGAGCATGACCCACAGGATATTTTGTCCACTCAAATTGAAGCATTGCGCAGTGTGATTAGAAAAGCAGATATTTCTCCCGAAGAAATTGCCTCCATTGGCATCACCAATCAACGTGAAACCACACTCATTTGGGATAGAAAAACAGGCAAGTGTGTGTATAATGCCATCGTTTGGCAATGCAGGCGCACCTCTGACTATATCGACCACCTCACAAAAGAGCAAAAAGAACAAATCAGAGAAAAAACGGGTCTTGTGCCCGATGCCTATTTTTCTGCAAGCAAAATTCAGTGGATATTGGAAAACCAAAATTTGCAGGAAAAAGCAAACAAAGGCGACCTCTGTTTCGGTACAGTAGACTCCTTTTTGTGCTACCACATGGTCAACGGCGCTCCCCACGTCACAGATGCCACAAATGCCGCTCGTACCATGCTTTTTAACCTGCATACGCAGAATTGGGATGATGCACTGTTGCGTATTTTTAACGTGCCCAAAGCGTGTTTGCCCAAAGTGGTTGATTCTTCTTCCATTGTCGGTATGCTCAACGAAGATATTTTGGGTGTTTCTATCCCTGTATCTGCTATTTTAGGCGACCAACACGCTGCTTTATTTGGGCAAGCGTGCTTTAAAAAAGGCATGGTGAAAAACACGTATGGCACAGGGTGCTTTATGCTCATGAACATAGGAGACACATTTACCCTTTCAAAGAGCAACTTAATCACCACCATGGCATGGCGCATCAACGGAAAGCCCACCTATGCTTTGGAAGGCAGTGTGTTTATTGGAGGCGCTGCTGTACAGTGGTTGAGAGATGAAATGAAATTGGTGGAGCAAGCAAAGGACACAGAAAACATTGCTTCTTCCCTTTCTTCCAACAGCGATGTATACCTTGTACCTGCCTTTACAGGCTTAGGCGCACCCTACTGGGATATGCACGCAAGAGGTATGCTCGTAGGGCTTACACGAGGCACAGGGCGCAAACAGCTCATCCGTGCAACGCTCGAATCCATCGCCTATCAATCGGCAGACTTGCTCAACGCAATGAGCAATGATATCAATGCACACCCCACCCAAATGCGTGTAGACGGTGGTGCGAGCGCAAACAAATTCTTAATGCAATTTCAGGCAGACATTATGAACACAGACGTGCTCTGCCCTGCCGTGCTGGAAACCACTGCTTTGGGCGTTGCACTCATGTCCGGGCTTTCTGTCGGCATTTTTAAATCGCTTGAAGAAACAGCAGAAGGGTGGCATGTACGCAACACATTCTCTCAAAAAATGCCTGAACACCAAAGATCCAAGCTGATTAAAGGATGGCGCAGAGCAGTGCGTGCCGCCATTTATTGGGGGAAAGACAATGAGTGAACAAAACAATCAAATAAAAAAATTTGATATTGGGCAAATGCTCAAGTTTACTTTCTTTTCCATTTCAGCAGGGCTTATTCAAATAGGTTCTTTTGCCCTGCTTGAAAATTTCACTGCCTTTAGCTATTGGCCTTGCTATTTGATTTCGCTGGTTTTGAGCGTTGTTTGGAATTTTACCTTCAATAGACGATACACCTTTAAATCCGTTGAAAACATTCCAAAAGCCATGTCGCTCGTATTTCTTTATTACCTTGTTTTTACGCCCATTACCACAATATTAGGCGATTACTTCACCAAAACTTTAAGTGTCAACGAGTATATTGTGTTGGGTGTGACCATGGTTTTAAATTTCGTTACTGAATTTTTGTATCAACGCTTTGTTGTGTACAAAAAAACCATCAACACGAACGACCTTTCAAAGAAGAATAGCAAAAAATAATTTGCCTTTTTTCTGCTAAAATGGTATAATGTGTAAGTTGTTTTTTAAAAAAACAATGCAGTAACGCTTTTGATTTGTTTGCAAGTTTTTATACAAAATAGAAGGGAGGCGCTCCATGGAACAAAGGAAAAAACGCTGGTTTAAGCTTGACAATGCTGCCAAATTATACCCTGCCATTTCCAACGCACGTTGGTCGAGTACATTTAGAGTCAGTGCGCTTTTATATGATGCAATAGACCCTAAAGTGCTCCAAAAAGCAGTGGATGATGTGCTCCCTCGTTTTCCCTCTTTTAAAGTAAAAATCAAAAGGGGCTTCTTTTGGTATTATTTTGAAGAAAATGAAAACAGATTGATTGTGCAAGAAGACATTGGGCATCCATGTATGCCCGTCCACTATAATCAAAACAACGCATACCTAGTGCGTGTGCTTTATGGAAAACATAAAATCAATGTGGAAGTGTTCCACGCTTTAACAGATGGTACAGGCGCTCTTATTTTCCTAAAAACACTCGTGTGTCAGTATTTAACCTTGCTGTCCGTCAAAGTGAGCTTTAATCAAGGCGCACTTGATTTAAAAGATTCTCCCAAGCACATAGAAACAGAAGATGCTTTTAAACGCATGCCTTTGCCCAAAATCAGAGCTTCCAGAAAAGAGTCTTCTGCCTATCACATCAAAGGCACTAAAATGCTCCCACACACCTTAAACATCGTTGCAGCTTCTATGCCTGTTGACCAAATCATGAAGCTTGCAAAAAAATACAATGCCACCATTACAGAGTATATAGCAAGTGTTATGCTCTATGCCGTGTACAAAGAGTGTGAAAAAAGCAAAAAGAAAAAGGCACCCATTCGCATTTCTATCCCTGTCAACATGAGAAAATATTTTAACACACGCACTTTGCGTAATTTTTCTTCTTACATCAATGTGCCCATTGACCCTCGTCTTGGCACATACACATTTGAAGAAATATTAAAAACTACAAAAGCATATCTTCAATATCATAACAATGTGAAATTGCTCAGTGCAGGCATTTCTGCCAATGTGCAAGATGAACAAAATATGTTCATTCGCCTTGTGCCTCTGCCTGTTAAAAATTTTATCATCAATCGCATTTTTTTATCTGCTGGCGACAGGCTCACTTCTACAACCATTACCAACTTGGGCGCTGTAAAGCTCCCCACAGGCTCTGAAAACTATATACAGCGTTTTGAAGTATTGCTGGGGCCTCCCTTATCTCCTTTATGTGTTTCAGCCATGGCATCTTGTAAAAACGAACTGATGTTGATTTTTTCGGATAATATCGTGGAAAAAACATTGCCCCGTCTTGTGCTTCAATTTTTAGTAAAGCAAGGCATAGAAATAACAGTAGAAAGCAATCAGGAGGTTTAAAATGGCGTATTGTGTACACTGTGGTGTCAAACTCGATTCTGGTGAAAAGCATTGTCCTCTTTGTCAATGCCCCGTTATTGACCCTCTTGAACCCAACAGAAAAATAACAGACAAAGCGTTTCAACCCCACACAAAAGAGCAAACAATTAAAAACAACAGACGGTTTTTCCTCATTTTGTTTTTATGCACCATGCTCTTTCCTGCCCTTTTGTGCCTTGTAATCAATCTGATTTTAAACAACAAAATCACATGGAGCGCTTATCCCTCTGCTGCACTCACATTGCTTTTTATCAGCTCTTGTGTGCCCTTTTTTGTAAAAAAATACAAGAATAGAATGACCATCTTTTCGTCCTACATTCTTCTTTCTTTGTATATATTTATGTGTGAACAGATTTCAGGCTCTACGGGATGGTTTTTAAGCATTGTATTCCCTGCGCTTACGCTTGCAACAGGCATGGTGCTCCTCGTTACAACACTTTTTTCTAAAAACAGATTATCCATTTTATCCTTATTGGGCATGATATTTTTAGGCATAGCTTTGCTCTCTGTGTTCCTTCAATATCTCATTTGTGCTTATGTAAAAACACCCTTTAAATTTTCATGGTCGCTCTTTGTTTCTGCCCCTTCTCTCTTTATTTCAGCCATGCTCTTTTTTATCAGTGCATATGCACCCTTTAAAGATGAGCTGAAAAGAAGAATGCACTTTTAATTTTAACCTAATTTTCTTATAAAAAGGAGTACTAATCATTATGGAAAAATATCGTGTAGGCATTATTGGCGCAACAGGCATGGTAGGTCAGCGCTTTGTTCAGTTATTACAAAACCACCCTATGTTTAAAATTACTGCCCTTATGGCAAGCAAAAACAGCGCTGGCAAAACATACGAAGAAGCGCTCAATGGCAGATGGGCTTTTGAAAGCCAAGTGGATGACAGCATCAAAAACATGATTGTGATGGATGCAAACGATGTACAAAAGGCTTCTGAAATGGTGGACTTTGTGTTCTGTGCCATCAATGCAAGCAAAGAAGAAACAAGAAATTTAGAAGAAACATATGCAAAAAATGAAATACCCGTCATCAGCAACAACAGCGCATGTCGCATGGTTGAAGATGTGCCCATGCTCATCCCTGAAATCAACCACGACCATGCAGAAGTGATTTTAGCACAAAGAAAACGTCTGCACACAAAGGTGGGCTTTATTGCTGTAAAGCCCAATTGCTCTATTCAAAGCTACGTGCCTGCCCTCACCCCCTTATTGCACTACGGCATTGAGCAAATTTCCGTTTGCACCTATCAGGCAATCAGTGGCGCAGGGAAAAATTTCAACACAATGCCTGAAATCATTGACAATGTCATTCCATATATTGGTGGAGAAGAAGATAAAAGCGAACAAGAACCCCTTAAAATTTGGGGTACTTTAAATAAAGAAAAGTCTGCCATCATAAAAGCTACAAGCCCTGTGATCAGTGCGCAATGCCTCCGTGTACCTGTGTTGGATGGCCACACGGCAGCAGTGAGCGTTAAATTTACAAACACACCTTCCATTCCTTCTATTTTAGAAGCATGGGAAAATTACAACACACTGCCTCAAATGCTTGACCTTCCCAGTGCCCCCACCCCCTTTATCAAGTATTTTAAGGAGGACAATCGCCCCCAAGCAAAGCTCGATAGAGATTTTGAAAAAGGCATGGGCATCACAGTGGGTCGCTTGCGTAAAGATAGCATTTTCGACTATAAATTCGTTTGTCTTTCGCACAACACACTGCGTGGTGCAGCGGGCGGTGGTGTGTTGTCTGCTGAATTGCTTGCAAAGCAAGGGTATATTGTAAAAAAAGGAGTGTAACACATGAACAATCTTTTATTCAAAGGCGCTTCCACTGCGCTCGTCACCCCCATGGATGATGATGGAAAAGTAGATTATTCTGCACTGGACGCACTTTTAGATTACCAGCTTCAAAACGGTATTCAAGCCCTCGTTGCCTTGGGCACAACAGGCGAACCCAGCACGTTGACTCAAGATGAATACAAAGCTGTGCTCTCTTTCATTGTAAAAAAAGTAAATAAAAGAATACCTGTTATTGCAGGTACAGGAGGCAACAATACATTAAACGTTGTAGAAACTGCGCATCTTGCTGCTGATTTGGGCGCTGATGCACAACTTTGTGTATCTCCCTATTATAACAAAACCACGCAAGAAGGCGTTGTAAAACACTATGAGTACATCGCAAACCATACGTCTTTGCCCATGATTGTATACCATGTTCCTGCTCGAACAGGGCTTACTTTTTCCTTAGATACGGTTAAGAATTTAAGTCAAATCCATTCGATTGTAGGCTTAAAAGAAGCTTCTTCTGACATGGGTTTTGTATGCGACATATTGCACGGCGCAAGCACATTGCCTCTATATTCAGGATCTGACGAAATCAACGTACCCATGATGACAATGGGGGCACAAGGCTTTATCAGCGTGCTTTCTAACGTGCTCCCAAAAGAAGTTGCTTCTATGGCAGAGTGCGTGCAAAAAGGAGATATTCAACAAGCCGTGTCTTTGCAATTACAATATATGCCCTTAACTCGCTTACTCTTTTCTGCCGTCAACCCCATTCCTGTAAAATGCGCCTTGTCTTTGATGGGCATCATCAAAAACAATTTGCGTTTGCCCCTCATTCCCCTTTCTGTTTCTTTAGAAAATCAACTCAAAAACGAATTAAAGAGGTTGGAAATTATATGATGAAAAATATATTGCTCTGTGGTGCACTTGGGCGAATGGGTCAAGAAATCATCCGTGAAGCAGCACAGTTTGACTTTATAGTCCGTGAAGGCATTGATATAAAAAACCAAGATTTTCAAAATGTGCATGTGTGCAATGATTTTTCTCAATTAAAGGAAAAAGCAGATGTGCTGATTGATTTTTCTCGCCCCGAACTTTTAAAAGATATTTTATCTTACGCAAAAGCGCACGCTCTGCCATGTGTACTTGCATCCACTGGATACCAAGAGGCAGACGAAATATTGATTCAGGAATATGCAAATTACATCCCTATTTTTAAAAGTGCAAACATGTCCACAGGCATTTTTGTGCTCAAAATGCTCGCCAAAAAAGCAAAGCAGTTGCTCCCTGAATTTGACATTGAAATTGTAGAAACACACCACAAGCATAAGGCAGACGCTCCAAGTGGCACAGCGCTCATGCTCCTTGATGCCATCAAAGAAGATGACAACACAGAAGTGTTTGGCCGTCCTTTAGGCAAATGCCCAAGAAAAGACAAAGAGATTGGCGTGCACGCCATCCGTGGTGGCAGTGTACCAGGCAAACATGAACTGCAATTTTTAGGTGAACAAGAAGTCATCACACTATCCCACGATGCACAGAGCAGAACAATCTTTGCATTGGGTGCCCTTCGTGCTGCTTCCTTCCTTTTAAACAAGGAAAATGGGCTTTATCAAATGGATGATATGATGAATGGATTGCTTTAATGAGGAGAAAAAAATGTTCAAGAAAAAATTGCTGAGCGTGCTTGTGCTCCTTACCTTCCTTTTTTCTATGGGGGGATGCGCACAAAAAGAAAATGTGGTCTACAACAAATATAATTCTTCTTTTTTTGGTACCTTTGACACAGTGGTCACTGTGATTGGGTTTGCACCTACTGAAGAAGCCTTTAAAAAGCATTTTAATGAAGTGCAAAAAATATTTGAGTTTGACCACAAAGTGTTTGACAAGTACAACGCTTATGATGGTGTTGAAAATTTATATGCGCTCAATTTAAAAGCAGGCGAAGCACCTGTTAAAGTGCATGATGAGCTGTTTGACTTGCTCACATGGTGCAAAACAAGGCAAACAGAAGGGCTTTTTAGCAGTGTAAACATCGCCATGGGCGCTGTGTTTAACGTGTGGCATGATTACAGAGATCAAGGGATAGAAAATCCTCAAAACGCACATTTGCCCACACTGGATGAACTGCAAATTGCGCACCTTTCCTCTGATATAGAAAAAGTGGTTTTAAATGAAAAAGACAAAACTGTGTTCTTTACAGACCCTCTTTTACAGCTTGATTTAGGCGCTGTTGCAAAGGGATACACAGCTGAAAGAGCTGCGCAATACCTCTTAAAATCTGATATGAAAAGCTTCATCATCAGTGCAGGGGGCAATGTACGTGCTGGCAACATGCCTTTAGATGGTCGAAAAAAATGGGGTGTTGGCATACAAGACCCCGATAGTGACGTGCTCAACACCTCTGCGCTTATGGATACACTTTTTTTAACTGATTTATCCGTTGTAACAAGTGGCGATTATCAAAGATATTACGAAGTGGACGGCGTTCGCTATCACCATTTGATTTCCCCTCAAACACTCATGCCTGCTAATTTTTTCCGTTCTGTAACTGTTGTTGCAGAAAACTCTATGTATGCAGACTTTTTATCTACTGAATTGTTCTTGCTCCCCTATGAAGAAGGATTAGAGCTTGTGAAATCATTAAAAGGTGTAGAAGCCCTGTGGGTGTTTAACGACAGAACGGTGCACATGACAGAAGGTATGAAGCCCTATGCGCATTCTATGGGCGCTACTTCCAAATAATTTTATTCACAGAGTTTTTGCATAATTTCATCCACATTTTGAGTGGAATACTCAATCTCTGATGAATACGCACGAATGATTTGTGCTGTATCTTCAATCGTTATATTTTTATGTTCTAATACATGGCAACGTATCAATGCATCGATCATTTGAACGCTTAAAATGGAAAACAAAACAGCAGGTGTTAAATACATACCCTCCATGCAATTGGTTAAGTGCCTGAATAAAAAAGCGCAAAGCAATTGTTCAAGCACAATATCATAGCTTTCTCCATGAAAGGTAAAGCTTGATGTACAATGCGCATCCTGTTCACACTTTTCTAAATTTTGGAGCATTGTTTTCCAAGCAGGGTCTAACATTTCAAGCGTTTGATAAAAAACTGCATAATCAAACACAGAGAGCATTTCAGGGCGATTGCAGTATGCTTGTAATTTTTCTACACGATGAGCAAAAGGCATACTCCTATCTTGTACAATTGAAAAAATATGTTTTCTAAGGGCAAAGAATAGTTTTTCTTTGTCCTTGATTTTTTTGTGTTGTGCATCTTCTTTGATTTTCACAAGGGAAAAGGGTGTTTCTTTTGCAAGCAAAAGATGCGCCACTTCTTCGCAGCAAAGCCCCAACCCTATTTCTTTTCTCGAACTGTATGTGTGCACAAAACGAGGGTGCAAATCACATATTTCACACAAATAATCTTCTCCAAGCTCTGTGATGATGTCGCACAAACCTTGTTCGTTTAAAAAAGGGCATCTATCTCCTTTTTGCAACTGAAAATGTGGTGTGCCCTCTAAAGAAATGTTCTGATCCAATCTTTCTTTAAAGTTTCCCTTTAGAGCGCTGTATTTTTGGAGCGTTTTTTCGTCCACATCTATTTCCCAACCAATACAGCAATTGTGTTTACAATCATCCTTTTGGCATTCAAACAAGTCATAATTATCCTGCACATACGTTGTCATATCGTTTTTCTCCTTTTAAAAAGGGACTGTACAGAAACAGCCCCTTTCTTTTTTTCATTAGGTGCACTTACTCCATCCACAATTTTTGCAGATGTTGCAGCCCCCTTCAAATATCAATGTTTCGCCACATTCAGGGCAATGTTTGCGCTGAGAATAAAGCAAATCATCTTCTGCCACTTCTTGCACTTCCCCTTGATGGAAACCTTGCCCCAACTCTCTTTGCACTTCGTTGTACATATCCAGCAGTGCATTGCCCACAGCCATGGGGCAACAACTCCCCTTGGAAGTATCCTTTTTGGTAGCACGGCGCACGCTGTATGAAGGACATGTGCCTGTGGAGCTGAGCTGATCGACTATTGTTTGAATGTCTAATCCACCACGTGCACTAATTGAAATCATACGGCTCAAGCCAATCATGAAGTTGTTGCAACCCCCTGTTGACCCTTTGCTCAAATACAACTCTTGCAATGCGCCCGTTTTAGGTGCAAACATCGCAATGCAGTGCAAGCTTCCACACCCTGTCATCAGCTTTCTCTTTTTCCCTATCACTTGGTCATGAATAGAGATGATTTCGCCACGCTTTAATTCTGTGGTGTCTTTCGCCTCATCTTCTTTTTCTTTTTTCTTGGGTTCTTGAATTAAAACGCCCGAACGTCTGCAACCATCACGATACAACGTTACACCCTTTAAGCCCATTTCATGCGCATATGTGTATAAATCTTCTGTATCTTCAATGGTAAAATCATTGGGTACATTGACCGTAGAGCTGATGGACGCATCAATGTGCTTTTGCCATGCTGACTGCATCAAAATCCTGTCTTTATACCCCAATGTCATCGCTGTAACAAAGTGCGCAGGCAAATCGCTATCGTCCAAAATATCATGCTGTTTCATATAGTCTTCTACAATCTTGGTATATACCTTGTAGTACACATCTTTATCGTGCAAAGACTCTGTTTTGCGCATATAATAGTTTGCATACACAGGTTCAATGCCCCCTGAAATACCCAACATGGTAGACAATGTGCCTGTGGGCGCAATGGTCAAAATTTGGCTATTTCTAAGCCCGTATTGAGCCACTGTTTTTCTTGTTTCTTCAGATGTATTATGAATGAAAAAGGGTGTTGTCATCACTTCTTCAATGTTGCATTTGGGATATGCACCATATTCTTTTGCAAGCAAAGCAGAGGCTTTAATTGCTGTATCTGCCATGATAAAGCCCACCTTGTCGCAGAATTTTGCGCCTTCTTCACTGCCATAAGTGATGCCCAATTTGAGCAACATATCTGCCAGCCCCATAATGCCCAAACCAATTTGGCGCCAGTTTCTCACGCTCTCTTGCTGTTCTAAAAGAGGATGTAAAGGCAAACCTTCGTCCAGCACTTCATTCATTGCACGCACAGAAGAAATTACACATGCTTTAAAGCTTTCTTCGTTAAAAGAAGCGTTTTCCAAAAAAGCATTGTCCACAAACTCTGAAAGGTTGATGCTCCCAAGCAAGCAACTCCCCCCTGCTGGTAAGGGTTCTTCTGCACAAGGGTTTACCCCTTCATAGTGAAATTCGTCTGTATTGCTGAGCAAATTCCAGTTTTCAATTCTATCCCAAAAGAGGGCGCCTGGCTCTGCGTAATCCCAGTTTGTTTCTGCAAGACGTCTAAAAATCTTTCTTGCTTTTACAATTTTTTCAACTGTTTCGCCTGTTGCTTCTCTTGTATAATGCAAACGATAATCTTCGTCATTTTTCACTGCTTCCATAAAAGCATCATCAATGCGCACAGAAATATTTGCCTTTGTTGCCTTATTCAAGTCTGTCTTTAAATTGATGAACTCCTCAATATCTGGGTGATCACACTTTAAAGAAATCATGAGTGCGCCTCTACGGCCATTTTGCCCAATTAGGCTTGTCACTGTTGCATATAAATCCATAAAGGACACTGCGCCAGATGTTTCCTTTGCAGCGTTGTTTACACGTGCACCACGAGGGCTTAAACGTGAAATATCCACGCCACAGCCCCCACCATAGCTATATGTTTTGGCTAACTTTTTAGCACATTCAAAAATATCCTCGATATTATCTTCAGGAGGGGCTACCACATAGCAGTTAGAAAGTGTGATTTTGCGACCCACTTTTTCAAGCCCACGGTTCGCCAAAATGCGCCCCCCAAAAAGGAACTTTTTTTGCTTAATAAGCGCTTTGATTTCCTCATTTCCTTGCGCCATTCTATCTAACCATGCTTCAAAATCTTCATTTTCAAACACATATTTCTTATTAAAAATGTCCATGCCCAGTACGTTTTCTTGCCCAAGCCATTCTGAAATCGTCATTTTTCTCTTTTCCTCTTTTCTACAATATGTCGAGAACCTTATATATTATTACACTATATATTGTATTTGTCAAGTGTTTTTTAGAATTTATTTTTCAACATTTGATCATATACGTAGATATGTTTTCCTAATACACACCACATATGTAGTTGTTTTTAATTATTTCTATTGTTTTTTTTCGCTTAAAAAAAGACTCTTTCAGGATTAAAAAAGTCTTTAAAACATGTAAATCAAAATGCTTTGGTGCTTGTTACATCTTTCTAAACAAAGTAAATCATCACTTAAAAAGCGGGCACGAAGGCACTGCATTTAAGGACAAGGGGGCAATTTCACCCTTTAACAAACGATAGTATGCAGCAGATGCAATCATAGCGCCGTTATCTCCACACAAGGACAGCTTGGGCGTGAAAAAAGCAATATCTTGTTGTGCGCACGTTTCTTGCATACGTGCACGAAGCAAAGAGTTTGCTGACACACCCCCTGCCAACGCAAGCTTTGTATCCTGCCTATCCTGCGCTGCATGCATTGTTTTTTGTACAAGTATATCCACCACTTTTTTACGGAAAGAGGCGGCAAGATCTTCTTTTTTATATGTTACACCTTTTTGATCCATTGTGTGCACTGCATTTATAAAAGCCGTTTTAAGCCCCGAAAAGCTAAAGTCATACACCCCTTCTGTTTTGGGGGTGGGGAGGGGCAAAAAGCTGTCATCCCCAAGCTCTGCCAGTTTGTCCAAACGAGGGCCTCCAGGATAAGGCAAAGAGAGCACACGAGCTGCCTTATCAAAGGCTTCTCCTGCTGCATCATCTTGCGTTTGCCCCACGAGCGAATATGTGCCATAAGCATCCACGCTAAAGATGTGTGAATGCCCCCCACTCACCACCAAACATAAAAAAGGAGGCTCTAATTGCTCATACGTTAAGAAGTTTGCGCAAATATGCCCTTCTATATGGTGCACAGGAATCAAGGGCTTTTGAAGCGCATACGCAAGCCCTTTCATATAGTTCACACCTGTTAAAAGTGCGCCCACAAGCCCTGGGCCATATGTGACAGCGAACGCATCCACGTCATCAAAGGTCATGTTTGCTTCTTTTAATGCCTCTTGAACGAGCACATCCACCTTTTCAACATGCGCTCTGGACGCAATTTCAGGTACAACACCCCCATATAAGGCATGCACATCAATTTGAGAGTAAACGCAAGACGCACATATTTTTCTACCATTTTCAACGATAGCAACAGCCGTTTCATCACAGGATGTTTCCATCGCCATAATGCGCACGACCTTTTTATTTTTAAGTTCTGAAGCTTTTTCTATCATTTTTTCTTCAAAAACCGTCATGTTTCGTTTCCTCTTTTTCTTTGATTTAAACAAAATACAAACATCAAAATGTACAGCATCATAAGGGGCACAAAGGATGTAAGCACTATTTTTTGTGCCATCTGTATAAAAAACACAGTGGGCATGAGCTGAATGAGCAGATCTGTGTTAGGGTTTAGCAACCACAAATCATTTGTAAAAAACACTTTGTGGAGGGTGATAAAAAAACCGTCAAAATTGCAGATTGCCCATAGGAGTAAGCAAGCAATCAAACATAGAAAACACAAAAATGCTTGTCTATAAATTTTTGCAAGGTTTGTGCGCAAAAACGCACTTTTTTTATAAAAAAATGAGAATAAAAATATAAACAACACACTGAAAAACACTGCCAGACTGATGTACCCAATTTTTTGAATAAGCAAAAAAAGCTTTTGAACATCCTCTAAATGCACCAATTCATGTGCTTTAAATGCTTGCGTTTCTATGTTGTTTGCGATCACCAAGCACTGTGGGGAGGATATTTCTCCCTTAAAATAGCTTGTGAGTGCAGTGGCTAAAGATGCGTACATGCTTTTTTCTACGCCATTATTTTGCGTGTTGGCATACTTGTTAAACAGGTCTAAATACGTATGTTCTTCCTTGCTGATGTGGTTTACACGCAAGGCAACACAAGAAAGCGTCAAAGCAACAAGTGCTACAAACATCAAAAACCATGCACCTATACGCTTTTTACAACTCATATCATCTTTAAATAAGCTGTTGTAAATGCGTCTAAATTGCCGTCCATTACATCTTCAATATTGCCCGATTCAAAGCCAGTACGATGGTCTTTCACCATGGTGTAGGGTTGGAACACGTAGGAGCGAATTTGGCTACCCCACTCAATCTTTTTCATTTCGCCCTTAATGCCTTCCATCTGTTCTTCCTTTTCACGTTCACGGATTTCAAGCAATTTAGATTTCAGCATTTTTAAACAGGTTGCTCTATTTTGCACTTGGTCACGCTCTGTTTGGCATGCCACCACAATGCCTGTTGGGAAGTGTGTCATACGCACAGCTGAGCTTGTTTTGTTAACGTTCTGCCCACCTGCACCACTGGCGTGATAAGTGTCAACACGAACATCCTTCATGTTCACTTCAATTTCATTGTCATCATCTTCCAATACAGGAGACACGTCCAAAGAAGAAAAGGAGGTGTGACGGCGTGCATTCGAGTCAAAAGGGCTGATACGCACCAAACGGTGCACCCCTTTTTCACTGCGCAAATAGCCATATGCGTTTGCCCCATCCACTTCAAAAGTGACGGACTTAATGCCTGCATCGTCTCCTTCTAAAAAGTCAAGCAAAGTCACTTTAAAGCCCAAGCGTTCGCAATATCTTGTGTACATACGGTAAAGCATCTGTGTCCAGTCTTGCGCTTCTGTACCACCTGCCCCTGCGTGTAAAGACAAAATGGCGTTGTTGCTGTCATATTCACCACGCATGAGTGTTTCAAGAGATAAGGCTTCTACTTCTGTTTCAATGGTAGAGAGCATGTTGCCTGCTTCTTCCACCATGCTGTTGTCATCTTCTTCTTCTGCTAATTCCATCATCACTTCTACATCATCCACTTGGCTAAGCAAATTGTTATAATGCTTGATTTTGCCTTCCAAGGTGGATATTTTACGGTTTACATGGGTAGAGCGTTCAATGTTATCCCAAAACCCATCTGCGCCCATTTCTTCATGCAATTCTTGAAGCTCTTTTTCCATATCTTCAAGGTGCAAGCCCCCTGCAATCTCCTTTAATTCGTCACGCAATTCTGCGATTTTTTGAGTGTATTGTTGCAATTCAACGATCAAGTGTTTATCCCCCGACTTCTTATTTTTTAATGATTATCTACCACAGCAGTTTTTGTATTTTTTACCACTGCCACAAGGGCAAGGGCTGTTGCGACCGATTTTTTCGCCTACTTTTACAGGCTTTGACGCTTGCTTTGCCTGTTCGCCATGCGATACAGTCGTTTGGCTCGCCACAGCTTTTCTTTCAGGCGCTCTTTCAATGCGAATTTTGCACAATTTACGCACAGTATCTTCTCTGATCAACTGCACCATATCTTCAAACATGTCGTAAGATTCGAGCTTGTATTCATTGACTGGGTCTCTTTGCCCATACGCTCTTAAACCAATACCATCACGCAGTTGATCCATCGCATCAATGTGATCCATCCATCTGCTGTCTACACTGCGAAGGAGCACTGCTCTTTCAAGCTCACGCATGTCAATGCCAATGGATGCAATTTCTTCTTCTCTTTGTTCATAGAAGCGTTTGCCTTCCTTTTTGAGGAAAGACAGCACATCTTCTTTTAAACTACTTAAAACATAGTCTTTATTGTGTTCAATCGTCCCTGTTTGCAAGCACAATCTTTCAAGATAATCTTCCAAACCGTTGATATCCCAGCCATCATTTTCATCGCCAGAACAAAAGCGTGCCACAGCATCTTCCAGCAATTTTTCTTCCATAGACAAAATCACATTGCGCATGTCTTCGCCGTTGAGCACTTGCTTTCTTTGACCATAAATGATTTCACGTTGCTGATTCATGACATCGTCATACTGGAGCACGTGTTTTCTGATTTCGTAGTTTCTACTTTCCACACGTTTTTGCGCATTTTCAATCTGATGTGTTAAAAGCCCTGCTTCTAAGGGTGTATTTTCATCCATGCCCAAGCGTGCAATGATGGGCTGTATTCTTTCCCCACCAAATAAGCGCATCAAATCATCTTCAAGAGCGATGAAGAACTGTGTAGACCCTATATCCCCTTGACGGCCTGCACGCCCTCTTAACTGATTGTCAATACGGCGGCTTTCATGGCGCTCTGTACCAATGATGTGTAAGCCTCCAGCGCTTACCACACGCTCTCTTTCAGCATCTGCTGTTTTTTTATAGTCTGCTTTCAGCTCTCTATAATGCTTTCTCACTTGGAGCACATCATCATCCACATCTTCATTAAAGCCTGTTGCGCTCTCAATCATTTCATCCGACACTTCTTCTTGGCGCAGTGTGCGACGAGCCAAAAAGTCGGGGTTACCACCCAGCAAAATATCTGTACCACGGCCTGCCATGTTAGTAGCAATGGTGACAGCGCCATAATGCCCTGCCTGTGCTACAATCTCTGCTTCTCTTTGATGGTGCTTTGCGTTGAGCACATTGTGCTCCACCCCACGCATTTTCAGCATGTTGGACAACAATTCACTCACTTCAACAGACACAGTACCCACAAGCACAGGTTGCCCTGTTTGGTGACGTTTTACAATTTCATCTGCAACGGCTGTGAACTTACCCTTTTTGCTCTTATACACCACGTCATTTAAATCTTTTCTAATCATGGGCATGTTGGTGGGGATTTGCACAACGTCTAAATTGTAAATGCCTTTAAATTCTTCTTCTTCAGTTTTTGCTGTACCTGTCATACCAGACAGTTTTTTATACATTCTAAAATAATTTTGGAAAGTAATGGTGGCAAGCGTTTTGCTTTCTCTTTCCACTTTTACATGTTCTTTGGCTTCAATGGCTTGGTGTAAGCCGTCTGAAAAACGTCTGCCCACCATCAATCGGCCTGTAAATTCATCTACAATCACCACTTGACCATTTTGCACCACATAGTCCACATCGCTTTTCATGAGCGCATTTGCTTTTAAAGCTTGGATTAAGTAGTGATTTAAATCGTTGTTTTCAGGGTCAGATAAATTCTCAACAGAAAAGGCTGTTTCTGCTTTTTTAGCGCCACTTTCTGTAAAAGTAACTGCCTTGTCCTTTTCTTCTACTGTATAATCTTCTTCTTTTTTAAGGCGTGACACAAAACGGTCTGCCTTTTCATACATATCTGTGCTCTTATCCCCTTGACCAGAGATGATCAGAGGTGTTCTCGCTTCATCAATCAAAATAGAGTCAACTTCGTCTACGATTGCAAAAGCATGCCCTCTTTGCACCATATCTTTTTCATACAACACCATGTTATCACGCAAATAGTCAAAGCCCATTTCATTGTTGGTGCCATATGTGATGTCTGCTAAGTAAGCATTCTTTCTCTCTTGCCCCACCAAGTCGTGTTCAACAATGCCCACGCTCATCCCTAAAAAGCGATAGAGCTTGCCCATTTCTTCCCCTTGGTATTTCGCCAAATAATCATTGACTGTAACGATGTGCACGCCTTCTCCAGTGAGCGCATTCAAATACGCAGGGAGCGTTGCCGTGAGTGTTTTACCTTCCCCTGTTTTCATTTCAGCAATACGCCCTTGATGGAGCACAATGCCCCCCACCAACTGTACTTTAAAGGGGCGCATGTTTAAGCAACGCACACTCGCTTCACGCACAGTAGCAAAAGCTTCTGGCAAAAGCTGATTGAGCGTTTCCCCTTTTTTATATCTTTCTTTAAACTCATTTGTTTTATTTTTCAGCTGTTCATCCGTCAGCCCTTTAAACTGTTCTTCAAGTGCTTCTATCTCCTCTGCTTTTTTGAGCAAAGGCTTTACTTGTGCTTCATTACCAAAGCCCAGCAATTTCTTTAAAAAATCAATCATGAAAAATCTCCTTCAAATAAATACAGTGAACCACTGTTTATTATAGCATGAAAAAACGCTTCTACGCAAGTAGAAAAGTATGTTTATTGTAAAAAGTTTTGATTTTTTCATTGTTTTCCTTGTTTTAGCCTTTTCACATTCTATTTTTAGTCAAAAAAATTCCCATGGCGCATTGCCACAGGATTTTGCTTTTCTATGATTTTCTTTTTATTTAGCTGCTGCAACCACGCCTGTCATAGAGATGATTTCGCTTGCATCTTTTGAAGTGATAAAGTCAAAGAATGCTTGGCTTGTTTGAGATAACGCTGTGCCTTCTTTGGTCACGAGCACAAAAGGTCTTTGAAGTACATAGCTTGCATCTTTTACGCTGTCTTCGCTGGGTACAACCCCTTCTACTTGGAGCGCTTTTACAGTGTCTTTTACAGAAGCAAGAGAAGCATAGCCCACTGCGTTTGGATTTTGAAGCACGGTTGCAATCACGTCCCCTGTGGAAGTCAATTCTTGGCGATATGCACACTTTTCTTTTGTCTTTGTAACAGATTCAAAGCCATCTCTTGTGCCACTGCCTGCTTCTCTACCAATGAGCACCACTTCTGTGTCTAAGCCACCCACATCTTTCCAGTTGGTCACTTTGCCTGTGTACAAATCTGCAATTTGGGCAAGTGTTAAGTTGTTTACAGGGTTATCTTTGTGCACAATGAGTGCAATGCCGTCAAAAGCAAGCACAGTGCCTACAAGCCCTTGTTCTATTTCCTTGTCTTTTAGTGCACGGCTTGAAAGCCCGATGTCTGTACGGTTTTCGAGCACTGCTGTAATGCCTGAGCTGGAGCCTGTTGGATTGTAAGTGAAGTTCACATCTTTGTTTTGTTCCATAAAGTATTCACCCAATGCACCAATTGTTTTTTCCATTGAAGTGGAACCATCTGTTGAAACATTGCCCTTTAAGGAAGAAGCACCTGCCGTAAGTGTGAGGACGACCAAAACCATTGCCACCAAAATTCCCAACATTTTTTTCATATTGTTTTTCTCCTTTTTTTGTTCATCAGTTTTTCGCACTGACAATATTCATGATAGAATACAAATGTAAAATCCAAAACATACCTTGTGTAAAAAGTATGTCAATTTTATTTTTCATCATATTTTACATAGATTTTACAATTAGTATCTTTTCCATTTTACATTCTGTCTATATATTAGAAAGAGGAAAGCATTTCTTTTAAACTAAAAACAGAAAGGATACAAAATGGACATTACACTCAGAAAAGATATGAATAGAAAAAGGAAACTTAAAAATCGCTTGGAAAACACGGTGCACATTCTTTTCCTTCTATGTGGGTTCATCACAATAGGCTTTGTGTTGCTCATCTCCATTTACCTCATCATAGCAGGGCTTCCTGCCATTAAAGAGATTGGGCTCATCCACTTTTTGTTTGGCCCCACATGGGCGTCCACTGCTCAAACACCCGAGTTTGGCATATTGCCTTTCATCTTAACAAGTATCTACGGCACCACGTTTGCCATCCTCCTTGGCGTGCCCATCGGCTTTTTTACAGCTGTGTACTTAGCCAAAATGGCGCCTGATTTTATCAAGCACAGCATGGAGTTTGCTGTCAACATGTTGTCCTCCATTCCATCTGTGGTGTATGGGCTTGTGGGCATGCTTGTGCTTGTGCCCAATATACGCACATTGTTTGATGTGCCCGATGGCTCCGGGCTATTGTCTGCCATCATCGTGCTCACCATCATGATATTGCCCTCCATCATCAAAATATCCATAACTGCCTTAGAAGCAGTGCCCAAAGAATACGAAGATGCCTCCTATGCGCTGGGTGCTACAAAGATAGAAACGTATTTTAGGGTCTGCGTACCTGCTGCCAAAAGTGGTATCGCCTCTTCCATTGTATTGGGCGTAGGGCGTGCCATTGGAGAAGCAATGGCTGTTATGATGGTTTCAGGAAATGCCGTCAACATGCCCTCTCTCTTTCAAAGTGTACGTTTTTTAACCACAGCTGTTGCAAGTGAAATGTCCTACTCCAGTGGTTTACAACGGCAGGCACTCTTTTCCATTGCACTCGTATTGTTCTTATTTATTATGCTCATCAACTGCACGCTCAATTTCCTATTAAAAAAAGAAAAAGCAGGTATGTAAAATATGAAAGATAGAAAAAGAAGTTTGTATAACCACTGCATGAAAGGTCTCTGTCTATTTGCACTTTTTATCACTGCCTTGCTTTCTGTTTTCTTGATTTTTTACGTTCTAATCAAGGGCATTCCTCAAATCTCTTATTCTTTTTTAACCACAAAGCCCAGCTATTTATCTGGCACCATTGGCATTCTCCCAAACATTTTAAACACGTTGTACATCATCCTTTCAACGCTTCTCATCGTCCTGCCGTTGGGGGTGTGTGCCGCCATTTATCTAACTGAATATGCGACAAACAAAAAGCTCGTGAAACTGATAGAGTACGCTGCAGAAACACTTTCTGGCATTCCTTCTATCATATACGGGCTTGTGGGTATGCTTTTCTTTTGCCAATTCTTGAATATGAAAACCTCACTGCTTGCAGGGGCGATGACGCTTGTCATGATGAACTTGCCCACCATCATGCGCACTACGCAAGAAAGTTTAAAAACAGTGCCCCAAAGCTATCGAGAAGGCGCTTTTGGGCTTGGGGCGGGCAAATTTCGAGTTATTTATACAGTTGTTTTGCCACATTGTATTGACGGAATCGTAACAGGGTGTATACTATCTATAGGGCGCATTATTGGAGAATCCGCTGCGCTCTTGTTTACAGCAGGTTTTGCACACGCCCTCAATGATTTTTTTACAGGCATGAACAGCGCAGGCGCAACGCTCACCGTTGCCCTGTACGTGTACGCAAAAGAGCAAGGCGAATTTGAAGTTGCTTTTGCCATTGCAAGCTTACTGATGATTTTGACCATCTTTATCAATGCCCTCATCACGGTCCTGCAAAGAAATTTTTCAAGGAGGAAACACTTATGACACCCATTTTCTCTGTTCAAAACCTATCCCTTTTTTACACTGCCTCTCAAGCGCTCAACAACATCCACATGAACATAAACGAAAAGAGCATCACAGCGCTCATCGGGCCTTCAGGATGTGGTAAATCTACCTTTTTGCGCACCCTCAACCGAATGAACGACCTTGTCCAAGGGGTCACAATAAAAGGCAAAATAGAGTATCAAGGCAAAGACATTTTTGCGCCCAACATGGATGTAAACGAATTGCGCAGGGATGTTGGCATGGTGTTTCAAAAGCCCAATCCCTTCCCCATGAGCATCTATGAAAACATCGCTTACGGCCCTAAGACACATGGCATGAAGAACAAAGCCAAACTGGACGAAATTGTTGAAACGTCCCTTAAAAAAGCAGCCATTTGGGAAGAAGTAAAAGACAGGCTCAAGAAAAACGCTTTGGGCTTGTCAGGGGGGCAACAACAGAGGCTTTGTATTGCTCGTGCGCTCGCTGTCACCCCCAATGTGTTGCTTATGGACGAGCCCACAAGCGCTTTAGACCCCATTTCCACATCCAAAATCGAGGACTTAATCAGCGATTTAAAATCGCAATACACCATCATCATGGTCACGCACAATATGCAACAAGCTGTCAGAGTGTCTGACTACACTGCATTTTTTCTCTTAGGTGACTTGGTGGAATATGGCAATACGCAAGATTTTTTCTCCAATCCAAGGGATAAACGAACGGAAGACTATATTACAGGGAGGTTTGGCTAATGCGAAATGGATTTGATGAACAATTGCTCCTTTTAAACAAAGAGATCATTGAAATGGGTGTACTGTGTGAAAATGCCATCCGATTGTCTGCGCAAGCAGTGACTACGCTCAACCCCACACTTGCTGAAAAGGTATCTCCTCTTGAAGATCAAGTCAATCAAACGGAGCGCAACATAGAGTCCATGTGCTTAAAACTCCTTTTACAGCAACAACCTGTTGCCCGTGACTTAAGGCAAATATCTTCTGCCCTTAAAATCATTACAGACATGGAAAGAATAGGTGACCAAGCTTCCGACATTGCTGAAATTGTTGCATTTTTAAAAGGTCGCCCAATTCAAACGTTTGAACCCATTCAAAAGATGGCAGAAGAAACGATTTTCATGGTCACAAAAAGTGTGGATGCTTACGTTGCACGAGATATAGCACTTGCAAACAGTGTCATTGAGCACGATGATATTGTAGACGACCATTTTTCAAACATCAAAACACAGCTCATTGACATGATTGTAAAAGACCATACGGAGGGCGAATACGCTTTGGATTTGCTCATGATCGCTAAATATTTTGAACGCATTGGTGACCACGCTGTCAACATTGCAGAATGGGTCATTTTTTCAATCACAGGCACGCACAAGGGAGGAAAAATATGATTTACTGTGTGGAAGACGAACAAAATATTCGTGAAATCATTCTATACACTTTAAAATCAACAGGCTTTGAAGCAGAAGGTTTTGAAGAAAGCATTTCTTTTTTTAAAGCGTTAAAAAAGCAAAAACCTGCGCTCATATTGCTGGACATCATGCTCCCCAATACAGACGGTGTGGACATATTGCGTATGCTCAAAGAAGATGCAGAAACTGCTTCTATCCCAGTGATTATGGCAACTGCTAAAGGTACAGAGTATGACAAAATCAAGAGTTTGGACATGGGCGCTGATGACTATTTGGTGAAACCATTTGGCATGATGGAAATGGTGTCACGCATTAAAGCTGTATTGCGCAGAGCAACCCCCAAAGACCAAAGCCACACACTGTGTTTTGAGCAAATTGTTATGAATTTAGATGAGCACATTGTGTATGTCAACGCAGAACGTATTGATTTAACATACAAAGAGTTTAATCTGTTACACGTTTTCTTATCGCACCCCAACATGGTGTTTACAAGAACACAGCTTTTTACAAGCGTTTGGAGCGCTGACTACTTGGGGGAAGAAAGAACAGTGGACATGCATGTGAGCACATTGCGCCAAAAACTACAAGACGCAGGCAAGTGTATCAAAACAGTGCGTGGCGTGGGCTATCGAATGGAGAAAAGCGTATGACGAAAAAAATATTTCGCTCTCTTTTGCTCATCTCTTTGCTCATGATTATGGTCAGCTATACCATTGTAGTGGGTGTACTGTACAAGCATTTTTCTGTTTTGCAAGAAAAACAGCTGGAGGATGAATTATCTCTTGCGCTCCTTTGTACAGAGCAAAATAATGTGGACGCTTTGTCCACTCTATCTTCTAACACTTTCCGTTTTACGCACATACGTTCAGACGGCACAGTGTTATTTGACACACAAAAAGATGCACTTCAAATGGACAATCACAAAGATAGAACAGAAGTGAAAGAAGCCTTTCTAAACGGCTCTTCCAAAAGCGCCCGTTATTCTAACACGCTCATGCATAAAACAATGTATCAAGCTGTGTTGCTGTCAGACGGCTCCGTGCTTCGCATTTCATCCATTCAGTCCTCCTTTCCCTTGCTTCTTTTAGACATGGCAACCCCTGTATTTTTCTTGACCCTTCTTGCAGTTTTGCTCTCTATTTTCTTTTCAAATAAGTTGGCAAAGCGCATCATTGCCCCATTAAACAATTTAAAGCTGGATGAACCTCTTGAAAATGAACAAGCATATGACGAGTTATCCCCCTTGCTTACACGCATTTTTAAACAGCAAGAGGAAATCAATGCACAACTATATGCTCTTGAAAATCAAAACAAGAAATTCAACCAAATCACAGCACACTTGAATGAAGGGCTTGTGTTGCTCGATGAAAAAACTCAAATTGTAAGCATCAACCCTTCTGCCCTACACCTGTTTAAAACAGATAAATACTGCATTGGGAAAGACTTCATCACCATCAACCGAAATGCACGTTTATCTACTGCAATTGACAATGCACAAGCAAACAATCACAGCGAAATTCAAATCGAATTAAACGACAGAGTGTATCAGTTTGATATCAGCAAAATTCAATTTTCAGGGGAAAACATGGGCATGGTGATGCTGATATTTGACGTCACAGACCATGTGTTTTTAGAAAGAAACAGAAAAGAATTTACTGCCAATGTATCTCACGAGCTTAAAACACCTTTACAATCCATCATTGGAAGTTCAGAGTTGCTACAAAACAATTTAGTAAAAAACCAAGATATTCCTGTTTTTTCTGAACGCATACGAAAGGAAGCGCAACGCATGGTGTCACTCATTGAAGACATCATTCGGCTTTCTCAATTGGATGAAAACACACAATTTCCCTTTGAAACAGTGTGTGTAAAGGACGTTTTAAATGAAGTGCTTGAGTCACTTTGTCAAGAAATAAAGCACAAAAACCTGTCTGTCACAGTGCATATGCCCCCCCTTCAGATATACGGTGTGAAACATCTTCTGTATGAAATTTTGTACAATGTGTGTGACAACGCTATAAAATACAACGTACAAAATGGCAGTATTTTTATAGACGGAAAAACGGAAGGCAATTTTGCAAGTCTGTCCATAAAAGATACAGGGGTTGGCATTCCAAACGAACACATAGACAGAATATTTGAGCGATTTTACAGAGTGGATAAAAGCCGTTCCAAAGCATCAGGAGGCACAGGGTTGGGCTTATCCATTGTAAAGCACGCAGTGCAAACACTAAGTGGCACAGTACAATTAACCAGCGAACCTTTAAAAGGTACAACTGTTTTGTTGCGTTTCCCACAATCCCCTATGTAAACCAAAAAAGAGCTTTTGCACATTGTTTTGTACAAAAGCTCTTTCTTTTTAAATAAATTATGGTTTTTTGAACTTGGGCAGTGCTTTAGCAAGCGCTTTGATTACTTCACCCACTGGTGCGCCGTGCCAAGACTCAGTCCATTCAGGCGTTTTTCCATGCATAGCAGACAACATTTTATCCACGCTTTCAGGGTCTAAATCACCCCAGTTGGTGAAAAGCCCCCCTGCAATTTTGCCCTTGTAGTGGAATTTGTTTTGCTTATACACTTCTTCTAAGGCATAGTGCCAAAAATGGCTTGCCTGCTCCACTTTTCCTCCAAAAGAAGGAATGGTGTAAAAACCACCTTTTACAAACTGTTCAAGAGAAGGATAGCCGTGGTCGTGCATATCATAGTGCCAATCGCATACCAATATATCCCTTGTAATTTCCTCCATATCAAATGCCTTGTGCATACCAAAAACATCTGCTTCCCACATTTGATACCCAAGCTTTTTGGCATCCAACAATCTGTCGCCCCAAATCATCGTTTCAATGCCTTTGTTTTTTAAATAATCGTGCATTTTTTTGACTGTTCGAGCGAGCAAATACGCCTTGTCCTTGTGATTACAAAGAGGGCAAGAATCTTCCCCAATATCAAACACTTCATCAATGCCAATGTGAATGACTTCGGCATCAAATGCTTCAATCAGCTCATCCATCATAGGGAACACATAATTATAAATGTCGTCATTAGACGCACACCAGCTGTGGCAATACACATCTGGCCATGTTGCATCATACTTTATGTCCTTATTTTCAATAAACTGTGGGTTTAATTTAAGCAAGGGAAAAGGATCGCCATTGCCTGGAGATTGGTGGGACAATGACTGAAATAAGGGAATCATTTTAATGCCATACTTTTTTGCCGTGTCCGTGATTTTCCTCGCATCTTCATGCGTAATTGTGCCTGTCACGTACTCTGGAAAACACTGATACATATAGTTATACGTAATTTCAAGCACAATTTGGTTGATGCCCATGGGTGCAAGCCCTTCTTCTATAAGCTTACAAAGAGCGTCTGCGCCTTCGTGCGTTTTAATCCTCGTGTGAAAGCCTACAAAAGGTTGTTCTCTATCAAATGCCATATTCTGTCATCCTTTCGTGTGTTTTTTTGCCTCCTCAAGTATATCATATTTTTTAAAATTGTAAAGCGTTTTTCCCTAAAATACGCAAAGATAAAAAATGTTTCGTTCATCTGCCATAATTTTCATTTTTTAAAATGTGCTTGTATTTTTCATTTTGGGACAATGAACCTTTCAATTCGTATATTTTATTTATATTTGTCTTTTCATATAAAAGAACACTCCTATAAAAACTACGTATGATGTAAATAGGATAGATATCCTAAAAGCAGTCTGTTTTTAAAGCAGGCATTATCTGTGGGTGCATTTTGCCCACATTTAGATGAGGAGAAAAAATATATGATTGAAAAGATCAAGCAATGGGCGCTTTCCAAAGTGGGGCATCCTTATATATATGGTGGCACAGGGCAAATATGTACGACTGCCTATCGAAAGGCACGTGCACAGCAATACCCCGACTATAAAAGCAAGATGTTCCACCATTGCGATATATTATCAGGCAGGGCAAGCAGCTGCCAAAACTGCAAATATTTTGATAGAGAAAACAATGTGGGGAAAACGGCGTATGATTGCGCACAGCTCACACGCTACGCCTTAAAAGAAGGGGGCATTCGCCTCGTGTCGGGTGCAACCAGCCAATGGAGAAAAACAGCGTACGACACAAGAGGCACCATTCAAAGCATGCAGACAGACAAAATGTGCCTTGTGTTTAGAGAAAGAAAGGGCATTATGACACATGTAGGTTTGTATTTGGGCGACAACACAGTGGTGCATGCAAAAGCACACGCTTATGGCGTGGTGAGAGAAAAGTTTGTGCCTTCTGCGTGGACACACCATATGATTCCAACAGGGCTATACAGCGATATAACAGAAAAACAGGGGTTAGAAACACTGCGCTTTAGTTCAAGAGGAGAAAATGTCAAAGTACTTCAAAGACATTTGAACTTGCTTGGAGAAAGCTTGGTGGTGGACGGGATTTTTGGAAAGAAAACCCGAGCAAGCGTGCTCTTGTTTCAGCAAAAGAACAATTTGAAAATAGATGGTATTGTAGGCGACAAAACGTGGGAAAAGTTGCTCTTTTTTGTTACCCAAAAGGAGGAAAAAAAGGAGGAAGAAGAAGGCATAGAAGAAAGCGATACTTTGCAATACCAAGCTTTTAAAAAGGAAATAGAAAGCATCCGTTCTGAATTATCTTTATTGCTTTCAAAATTAAAGAAACTGGAGGCTACAATCAATGGATAATAACACCATAGACATGATTTGGACAAAAATTCAAATGTCATGTACCCTCCTTGGGGGGTGGCTCGGCGTATTTTTAGGAGAAATGGACGGCATGTTGATTGCTTTAATTGTATTTTGTGTTTTAGATTATATTTCGGGCATGATGTGTGCAATTGTGGAAAAAAGCATGTCCAGCGAAGTGGGATTTAAAGGCATATTTAAAAAAATATTGATATTTTCTCTCGTAGGCATTGGGCACATCATAGACGTGCACGTGGTGCAAAATGGCAATGCACTACGGTCTGCCATTATTTTCTTTTACCTAACCAACGAAGGTTTATCCCTCATAGAAAATATCAGCAGGTTGGGCTTGCCCATCCCAGATAAGCTTAAAACGATTTTGGCGCAACTGCACAACCATGGTGATAAAACCAAAAAAGATGAAAAAGGAAAAATGGAGAAAGAAAATTTAGAAAAAGAAAACATATCCAAACAGTAATTTGAATGTTTTCTATACAATCGCATAGTAAAAGGCCAGGCACTGAGAAGATTTTCTTCAAAATGTCTGGCTTTTTTAAAAACAAGGTTTTGTTTTACAACATTTTTCCCTGTGCGCAACAATCTGTCGGGCAACAAGAGGGCATATCTAACACACTGGTCAGCTTTAAAGCCAAGGTTTGTTCTAAAGCTGTAACTTTGTGTATGGTATCTTGCACACTTTTGTTGACGCACAACAATTCCTCCACAGAGCAAGCACACGCCACTGCCTTTTGTATTTTTTCTCCTTCTGCGTTTAAAATGTGCGCAAGTGCCGTTTCCTGTAAAGCAATAGAGTGGAGTATTTCTATGCC
Organism: uncultured Oscillospiraceae bacterium; assembly: GCA_964439755.1. Taxonomy (GTDB): domain Bacteria; phylum Bacillota; class Clostridia; order Christensenellales; family Aristaeellaceae; genus CAYTPJ01. The sequence goes on along the minus strand of CAYTPJ010000001.1, from coordinate 23,791 downwards.
TCCATCACACGGCTGAACAGGGAAACACAAAGGAGGAGAGCAGGGCTGTGGGCAAGAAGTGCAAGCGCAATCAAGTGGAAAAGCAAGCACTTTTTTACAACATCTTTGCCCACATTTATACACAATAAACACATCGAGCAAAAGTTGGTTTTGAACATTTTGTTCGCATGACATATAGACGTTTTTAACAATAAAATCACAAGGCATATCACATGCGTGTTGCACGTGCCCTGCACAGTCTAACAATACAAACTTTGTCAAATTGTTTTGAACAAGCGTTAAGGCAAAAAAAGGAAACACGCAAGATGCAGAAAAAATATAGGCATTTACATCATCATACTGTACACAAGAGTTGTTGGTGCTTATTTTATATTGAACAAACTGATTGTCCAACACGAACATCAGCGCATTGTTTACATCATCATAAGAAAGGCTAGACAATACGCCACATCCGTTTGCACTTTTGGGAACACTCCATGTACCAAGTTCGCACAAATCTATGCTCAGTTTATACAGGGTATACGGGCTGTTGGTATAAGATGCCCAAAAGCATTTTTCAGCTTTGTCAAAGCACAAGCTCGTGTATTTTCTATGCAAAGGATAAGAATGGACACATTGAAAACAAACATCCGTTTTTAAAACATACTGCTGATGGCAAAATAAAAAATAATAATAGTAACCGTCAAAAGCAACACAATCATACGCACTTTGACAGTCCAATACAAAGGGTATTTCTTTTACACAAACACCGTTTAGCACGGGAAAACCTCCTGTCTTTTTATACTTTCCCTGTATCATTGTATGCACAAAACAGCGCTCCTGTGAAAGAAAACACAGAAGCGCTTCCATTGTATTTTATTGTGGAAAGTCACATTTTGGTTGACCATTTTCACAAGAACAAAGCATTGCTTTTTGCTCCAACACCCATTCCAAGTTTGTAATTTCCTCTGTCATATCTTCCACCGATTGGTTGATTTTTATAAGCTCTGCACTCGATAGCCCCAATGCGAGTGCTTTTTGTATTTTTTCACCTTCTGCGTTTAAAATGTGTGACAGGGCTGTTTCTTCAAGCGCAATGGATGCAAGCAAGTCCGTCATCGCCTGCATACGGGGTGTTTCTTCCACCACGCCTACATAAATGCTTTTGACTGTTATTAAATCGTTTGACACGCTCTGTACTTGGTATGTTACCGTATACATACCCGGTGTTGCCGTGTCTACATCGTTAAAGATTACGTTTGCTTCTGTCAAAGGGATGTCGCTACCGTCACAGTCGACCGCCTGCACGTTGAAGAGTGGATCAAAATTTGCGCCTACTTTCAAACACAAATTTTCTGCGATAATTATAGGAGGTTCTGTACAGCTACCACTACAATCGCCAATATCATATACATGCGCATACTGCTGAGCGTTGCCTACATCGCCCGTAGATGCACGCACCCACAAAGCGCACTTTGGCAAAAAATTGACTTGATCAAACTCAATATCGTTGATATTATATCCTCCACCTTGGGGGGATTCGGGCACAGGCACTGTAATTGTTTGAAGCACATTTGCCATTGTATCTCTTTTACTGATGGTCAATACCCTTTGTGGGTCTGGATTAAAATCATACGTCACAAACCACATGTTGGTACCGTCTGTGCTCATGCCAGTGATCGTTTCATTTTCTGGAGGAATATCAAAAAATCCAAGATAATTCCCTGCGACACTAAAACGATAAATACGAAATGCACGGTAATAAGATACCCAAAATTCCGTCTTATCGGGCGTCATTGAAAGGGCATTTGCCAGCTGACTTTCCCAATCGTTCTCATTAAAACGGTCAGCAGGCGGAATGCTGTCGTGCACATCAAAATTAAAAATCGATGTGCCATCTACATTGAATTTATAAATTTTCTGCAAGTGTGGTTGTGGAAAAGGGGTGGGGATAATGTTTGCCAACCCCCAAAAAACATGCTCATCTTCATCGTATTGTATACTCTGATATGTTTCTTCTGTTTCTACATGGCTTAAATAATTCAAATTATTGTTGATATCAAAAAAACCAATATCGCTATTGTTATTTGTAAAGCTTCCGTTTACAAGTTGCGCATTATACACGGTCAACCCATATCCCAACCCCATGGGAATGTTTTCTGGAAGCTGAAATGTGGTGATCAAATCACCAAAAGCCATGGTATCACAACCTTTCCAAATGGCTTATTATAATAGAAATGCAAAATTGCCCCTTGTATATAAAGCACAAGAGGCAATTTCAGCACTTTAGTTTGCCACAGCTACGGGGCATTCATCGCACAAGCACTCTTCAAACAACTCTAATTTAGAGTGTAACATCATTTCAAGGCGCGCAATGGACTTGACCATGCTTTCAACCGATTTATTCACAGCAAGCATTTCTTCTGCCGTTGTTGCCCTCGCAACAATCGCTTGGATTTTTTCACCTTCTGCATTCAAAATATGGGAAAGGGCAGTCTGTTCCAACGCAACAGAAGTGATGATGTCTGTGATAGCTTGGCATCTTGTGCCCGTACCTGGGGTAATGACTGGCATACTCATAATTATTTGCTCCTTTTTGATTGACATTTTAAGCCAAATACACATTCAGCCTACTTTACAATATGACAAAGCGCATCAAAAGGTTCAACATAAAAACGAGTTAATTACAATTATATTTCTATATTTTGGTACACCACAGGCACATGGTACACGTGTGTTTTCCCATCATTTTGCAATGTAATCACACCGTTTGTAATGATTTTTCCATCCAGTTTGGGCACAAACACATTTTTATCCCCTGTTAAAATATACCTTGTATCTTGATAGGTATAGTACACCGTGCACGTGTGCATGTCCTTTTTTAATTTAGGAGAAAATTTCAGTGTGTCGCCCTCTATTTTAAGCCCCATAAGCCCTTGATAAAATGCGTATTGCATCCACGAGGCACTCCCTGTGTACCACGTCCATCCCCCTTGCCCCATGAGCGCCCCTGCATATACATCTGCGCTCAACGCATACGGCTCCACCTTGTACACATCTATTTTTTCATCACTGTCTGCGTGATTTAAAGGCAAAATTTTGATCAACATATCCCACGCTTCTTCTATCATTCCTTTTTGGCACAATGCCAAAATCATAAACGCAACAGCATGTGTGTATTGCCCTCCATTTTCTCGAACATAAGGCACGTAAGAAGAAATATATCCTGCTTTTTCCTGCTCTGAAAAAGGAGGGTCTAAAAGCTTGACAACACCATTTTCTCTATCAAATAGCTTTTCCAACGCACTTTTTATTGCTTGCGTCGTCCTGTCCTCCTTCATCTGTGCAAACACAGAAAATGCTTGACTGATTAGGTCTATTCGGGGCACAGCACTGTTTTTACCCCCCACAGAAAAAGCATTTTGATCATAACAACGTATAAACCAGCTTTCATCCCATGTAACATTCGCATCCTTTTTCATCTGCTTTTGCATTTTGTCATACACTTGTTCTTTGCCACTGTATTTTTTATATTGATCCAACACAAATATATAAAAGAAGCAAAGCCACACGCTTTCTCCTCTTTTGCCTGCAATTTTGTTCATGCCGTCATTCCAATCCCCACTCCCCATCAAAGGCAAGCTTTTTTCTCCCAGTTTAACGCTCTCTATCGCACGATTGCAATGCATTTGAAGGCTTTCCATATATTCGGTCACCTGAGGGGTTTCATACCTTTCTTCCTCATGTTCCCCCAAAGGCGCACTTTTTACATAAGGCACTTGCTCCTTTAAAATGCTCTGATCCCCTGTTGCCTCTATGTAGCACGCTGTTAAAAAAGGCAAAAAAAGCTTATCATCTGATATCTTCGTGCGCACACCCTTTCTTTCTTCATGCCACCAATGTTGCACATCCCCTTCTATAAATTGATGGCTTGCAGAGCGCAAAATATGTGCTTTTACACGATCTTGATCTGTGTACAACAACGCAAGCATATCTTGCAATTGATCTCTAAATCCGTATGCGCCCCCTTCTTGATACAAGGAAGAACGCATAAAAATGCGAGAAGATAGCGTTTGATAAGGGAAAAACGTGTTGATGCACCTTTCCATGTGCGCATCGTTCAAAGACACTGAAAGGCGTGACAGACTATTCTCCCAATATTCTTTTACTTTGCGCATTCGCTTGAGCACCCCTTGTTGATACAGTACCTCCAGCATGTCTGTTTTTTCTTGTTCATTTTCAGCATAAAGCAAGCACATTGTACACCTTTTTTTCTCGTTTTTTGGGATGTGCAAGGGCATATACAGCACATCATTGTGCACCACAGCATTCTCCATATATGCACATGTAAACCCATTAAAATCAGGGTGAAAAGCGTGCACTGCGTGTTTTTGCGCTTCGCAATGCGTCCACTTTCCACTTTCGCCCATTGAAAAATGCACTTGATAGCAAAGCTCTATATGGAGCCCTTCTTGCCCCTTGTTTTTGATTACCACATCTCGAACACCCATGCGCATGTCCGCATCTGTAAAGCACGTGGTTTGCGCTGTAAAACAGCTTGTTTCTACAAAGTAAGTGGCTGTACCCAGTTCGTACACCACAGTGCCAGAACACAGAGGAAGCATTTCTTTTTGCTCATTGAGCACGTATATTTCTTCTGCGTTTTGAGGGTTTAACACATCTTTGTGCCGTCTGGTCAATTTTTCCATACGGCTGTTTCTTAAGCAAGAAAATAAAATGCCACTTTCACACACGAGCGTACTAAAATGTTCTGTTGCCAAAAAATAGCACCAAGGCAAAGGAGGAATATTGTGCACCACAAACGCTCTCTCTCCCTTTAAACTGCCATATTTATTGAGCTTTTTATCCACCGCAATTTCATGACACATAGAAGGCATCAAAGTAGGTGGTATGACGGTTTGTGCTTGCATGGTCACATCTTGCAATGTCATTTTCTGATGGAGCACAATTTTAAGCGTACAAAAACAAGAGAGTATATTTTCATTTTCCTTTGTATCTTCTATTATGAACACATGGTTGTGCTTGATTTTTGACACACTGATTTCAGCCCTCAAAAAAGTATGCAACATGTCGCTGTATTCTGCCCCTTTTTTCTTTAAAAACACAAGGTCTATTGTGATCCCTTTGTAGCTTAAAAAAGCAATGTCTTTGAGTATGTTTTTTATTTCCTCTCTCGGGCTATTTTCCTTTAAACAAAGGAGCAAAATCGGGTGGTCTAAACTGATGGCAAACTGCCAAACATCCTCCTTTTTGTACTTGTATGCACGCTTTGTTTGGTCAAACAAAATGCGATACAAAAAGTGATACAAAAATACACTTCGCATGATTGGATAATCAAACATTTTGAGCAACAACATGCCATGTGTTTTTGACAGTTCGAGGGCGTTTTTCACATCCTCTTTTTGAGAAAATGTTCTAAGCATCGCATCTGCCTGCTCTTTTGTGTGCACATAAGAAGTGACAAAAGAAAAGGTGACTGCGCTCTTTTTCTGCACTTCAAGATGTGCTTGAATGGATAAGCAAGGGAACACGGAGGGCACTTCTTTTTCCTTTTCTTCTGCATTTTGAAAAAGCAATTTAGGGGCATACACATCTCTGTTTCTACCTATAAACTGCGCTTTGTTTACACAAAAATCAAGCATTTTCACACTGCCCACAAAAAAGTGTACCAACATGCCCTCTTGCTCTTGTTCGCTTCTCTTTTTGCGCCTTGCAATCAGCGCACGCTTGCCCACCTTTTCCGTCACAATGAATAAATCTCTAAAGTTTGGATGCGCTTCGTCCTCTTTGAGCGTGCTCATTGCAGGCTCTAAATAGCTCGTTAAGGAAAATGCAACGTCTTGTTCGCTCTTATTTTGCACCTCAAAGGAGGACACAAATGCGCCTTCCATGGCGCTTAAAAAGCGTGTTTCCCTTATGTATAACCCTTCAAAATGCGAAGTGTATACAACGGCGTGTTGATAGATCGTTGCATGAGGCTCTTGAAACAGAGGCATTGTTTTGTTATTATTGTGATTTTTCACGTAATACAATACGCCTGAAGTGTGGGGGGATACATAGCGTGTCAAATACAAATCCTTATACCTAATATACCCTGTGCCCTTAGAGTCCATGAGGCAAGAAGTATGCTTTGCGTGGAGCACTTGGGCAGCATTTTGCGTCAGCACATGATACCCTTCATCTGCTTGATGCACTCCTTTTTGAACATCGTATTGTGTGATTTTGCTCGCTTTTTCATGCCGAATGCCCTTTTCCATGAGCAAATAATGGTGTGCACTCGCCATGGGCAGTTGAGAAAATGTACGCTCTATTTTGTTGTTGCACAGCGCATTGGTGATGGCGCACAAAATCATGCCCTGATGGTGCGCCATATAGCTTTTTACAACAGCAGGTGGAGAAGTGCTCCTCGCTTTTTCAAAATCCAGCGCCTCATACAGGCCAAACGCTCCTTCTGCGCCCCAATTTTTCAATATCTCAATGTTTTTAAGTACCTTTTTACGCACGTATTTCAAAAACAATATGCTCGCATAAGGGGCAATCACATTGCCTTCCGTTTCCTTAGACAAAGCCGCTTCATACAGCCCAAACGCTTTGTATTGATAGTTTAAATCACAATCAAACGCATAATACCCACTTTCGCTGATGCCAAAAGGCATGAGCACATTCTTTTTTATCTGTGCTTTAATAAAGCTCTTGTTGCTGTCATAGAGCAAAGTGCCCTTTTTAGTAGGGAAAAATATCATGGGGAGCAGGTATTCAAACGCTGTGCCCGACCAAGAAAGCAATGTGTTGCCTCCTTTTGTTTTGGTAATTTCCCTTTGTAAATGCTTAAAGTTTGACACGGGCACGATGTTTAACATCACTGCAACATACGTGAGTATCAACGCTTCTGATGCAAATAAATCATAACAGCCTTCTGTAAGCATACCACTTTCCGTGTGCAACCCAATGGCAAAAAGCCCTTCTTTTTTGTTTTGAAGCATGGACAAGTCCATGTCCATCACCAACTTTTGAATGTCGTAGAGCACCTCTTGATAAGAGGGTACAAGCGTTTTTTCTCCCCTTAAAGCTTGTAAAAGGGTGAGCAAACAAGCCATCAAATTGCCTTCATCCACGGAGGACACGAAAGGGGGCGCAAGCACTTCCAAATGTTCAATATCATACCAATTATAAAAATGCCCTTTGTATTTGGGCAATTTTTTGAGTGTGTGCACACTCTTTTTTACACGTTCAAACAGCGTATCTTGCGATATAAAGCCCAACTCTTTTGCGCAATATAAGCTGAGTAAATAAAACCCCATGTTGGTCGGAGAAGTACGCATTTGACGCCCTTTATCCGGCGATACTTGAAGGTTATCAGGAGGCAAATCATTTGTTTTTTCTGTCACATGTTCATCAAAAAATGCAAACGTTTTTTGTGCAAGCAAAAGCAAAGTTTGCCTCTGTGGTTCTTTAAGCGCATCCTTTTCTTTCTCATTTTGATCAAAATAAGGCACAAAAAGTGGAAAGAGCACGTGTAAAAATCCGATAGCAAAGTAAATGGGCAAAGCGTGCACAAGGGATAAATACAGCGTGACACCCCCTACAAATACTGTAAAAAAATAGGGTGCAACCATATTGTTTATTTGCACATCCGTTTGATCTGCCGTAACCCATGACAATAGATTTTTTTTGCTAAAGAGCATACGAAACAAAGCACGCACTATACCGTCCAAAGCTGCATACGCTTTGTAAGGCAAAAAAATCAGATGGATAAACGCTTTTTTTAAAGGAAAAGACAGAGCAAACACAAACAACCACGGCATATTATTATATGCACCATACAAAATCACCCCTGTTTTTGCAAGAGGCACAAGCGCATTTTTCATATTGTCTAAAATTTTAAACTTGGATAAAAGGGACAAATATCTTTTGCCCAAAAAAGGCAAAAGCTGTACATCCCCTCTCACCCACCTGTTGTACCTTTTGTAAAATCCACTCACCTTTTTTGGGTTTTGATCGAGCATAAACACATCTTCCAATACTTTGGAACAGACGATTTCCCCTTCAATCAAATCATGACTGAGCACCTTTTCATTTTTTATTTTTCCTTTTATTCTCTGGCAAAACACGACCGGGTTTATAATGCCCTTGCCTACAAAAGAGCCTTTGGAAAACACATCTTGATATACATCTTTAATGGCGCCCAAATAAGAGGGCACAGAGCACTCTGTAAACAGTTTTCTTTGCACATTTGTTTGAACTGACATGGGATGAGAAAGCATCTTAGGTTGCATCACCCCCACTTTGTCTTTTTGCAAAGGGTGCTCCATTGCCCCCACCATGCGCCTTAAATCCCCCTTTAAAAGCAAGGTGTCTTGATCCAAGGTGACGACGTAGCGATACCGATTTTTTAAAAAATTATGTGGTACAGATTGATGTACATAAAAATCTTCTACTGTTTCATCTGCGATGATGTTGAGCAAAGATTGGAGAGAGCCTCTTTTTCTCTCTCGCCCAATATACTTGTTTTGCGTTTTAGACATTTGCCTTTCTCGCACCATCAAATGAAACACGTTTTCATCATTTTGATTGAGCAAAAATACGCTTTCTTTGAGCATATCTACAATCCCTTGATCTTCTTGGTCTACCCTCGTATGTGCATCTTTTAAATCACAAAGGAGCATAAACTCCACATTTTGTTCAGGGGTGAGTGCACGCAATTCCCTCAAGTGGCGCACCATAAAAAGCGCATGTTGCCTGTTTGTAATCAATGTGGGCACAACGACGAGCGTGCGCAATTGTTCGTCTAATTGCCTGATGAGCAGTTTGGGAAGCAAGCCATTTTTATGATATTTGAGCACAGTTTTACACGCTAAAAGGGAAATAAAATCATAGAGTAAAAGGGACAATAAAAGCGCTAAGAGCACTTCTTTATTTATCCAAAAAACACCTAAAAACAAAGCAATAAAAAGTATGCAGTGTGCACAAACAAAGAGCGTTTCCCTTGTTTTTAAAGAAAAGAATATGTTTTTTTTACCAAGGTGCTCCAGCACCTTTTTTTGATTTTCAAATAAGTATGTGCCCACTTCTTTTTGCGCCCCTGTTTGCCCTTTTGTAAGCGCTAAAATACTCTGTACAATTTCCTTTTCTGGCACCTTAAATTTCTTTGTCATTTGGTGCACTTTAAAAAGATACAAGTGCCTGCTTTGCCTGTCCATTTTGCAATACGTTTCATCCTTTTTAAAAGCAGTATACACAGGGCTTATCTGTTCTTTCACTTGTTCAAAAGGCATTTTTTTGAGCGCACGCAAGCAGAGCACAGCATGGCGCAACAAAAACAATGGTGGAGGCTCACTTTGTTTGTCTTCTTTAAACACCATTTTATTGCCCTTCATTTGAACCAATTGCAGCGTTTTTTCATCCCCTTTTAAGAGCAATATATTTTGAAGCATTTGATAGGCTTTTTTATTATTTTTAAGTGCTTTAAGCGCTCCCTTTGGTGCTTTTTTGAGTGCTTTTTGGGCGCATGTATAATTCCTTGCCTCCTCTTTTAAAAGAAGTGCGGCGCACAGCACCTTTTTTAAAAGCACAACACTCATTGATAAATAAAAAGCTTGTATTTCATCATACCCAAGGGCAATTTCATTGTGCTCTATATAGTACACAATATCCTCTTTTTTTACCACCGTTTGACCTTTCAATATATTTTCTGCACACAAAAGCACACGCACTTTTTGCTTGTTTTGCGCACACACGGGCAGTTTTTTAACTCCTTTTAGCTGACTCTTTGTTTCTTCTGCCCTCTTTAACAATATTTTCTGATTTTCAATCAACCACTTTGCCCCTTCGCTGTACACCTGTTCACTCATATGTGCGCTCATATCTTTTTGCGCTCTTGTCAGCATTTTAATCGCATTCTTTAATAAAAAAATATAGTGCTTGGGCAATTCAAGCTTTTTATAAACAATTTTTTCCCTCACTGTACGCATGTTTTTCCCCTCCCTTGATGCAACACACCTTTTCTTTTTCCCATTTTACAGTGTGCTCAAAATTTTTAAATATAAAACTGGAAAAATGCTCTTTTTTATGGTATGATAGAGGTAGAAAAAAGCAAATTTGCTTTATTTTAGCATTTGGAGGTGCTTTTTGTGATTTATTCGCCACCATCAGAGGAAACAAGGCATGCCTTTCACCAAGGAACGTGTGACAACGCATACACTTTTTTGGGCGTGCACACGCTGTACATGAACGAAACAGAGTACTACTGCTTTGCCGTTTGGGCGCCCAATGCCATTAAAGTGTGTTTAACAGGTGAATTTTGCGAATGGGCATACGAAAAATACCCCATGCAAAAGCAGTTTGACGGCATTTGGGAGCTTTATTTGCCCCAAATACTCTTTTCAGCAGAACAAGATAAAGAAAAGTACAACTATAAAAATGCTGAACAAAAGTTAAAAACATATAAATTTGCAATTTTGGGGCAGGATGGCGCATGGCACTTAAAGTCAGACCCCTATGCCTTCTCTTTTGAACTGCGCCCAAACAACAGCAGCCGTATTGACACGTGCGCTGAATACATGTGGCATGACAAGCTTTTTATGCAAAAAAGAAAGCGCAACAAGCCGTATCAAATGCCCATCAACATATACGAAATGCACCTTGGCACATGGAAACAGCATGAGGACCATACGTATTATACCTATGAAGAAACTGCCAAAGAGCTTGTGCCTTACTTAACAGAAATGCACTACACGCATGTGGAGTTTTTGCCAATTATGGAGCACCCATTGGATATGTCATGGGGGTATCAGGTGACAGGGTATTATGCCCCCACCACACGCTATGGCGACATGAACGGTTTAAAATATTTAATTGACCAACTGCACATGGCAAACATTTCTGTGATATTAGACTGGGTGCCTGCGCACTTCCCCAAAGATGAAATAGGGTTACGGCAATTTGACGGCTCTTGCCTGTATGAAAACGAAAACCCCCTGCGAGGCGAAATGAAACAATGGGGCACACATTTGTTTGATTTTGGACGGGGCGAAGCGTGTTCTTTCCTGCTCTCTAATGCACTGTATTACTTTAGAGAATTTCACGTAGACGGCTTGCGCTGTGACGCTGTGTCTGCCATACTCTACCTTGACTTTTGCAAGGAAGAAGGAGAGTATGTGCTCAACAAACATGGCACCAACTTAAACGAAGAAGGCATTGCCTTTTTAAAAACGCTCAATGAACACGTGTACAATGAACATAAAAATGTGCTCATGATTGCAGAAGAATCGAGTGCTTTTAAAGGCGTTACGACCCCCACAGATCAAGGGGGCTTAGGCTTTTACTTCAAGTGGAACATGGGGTGGATGAACGACATGTTGTCCTACATAAAATTTGACCCTGTGTACAGGCAGTATCATCACGACAAGCTCACTTTTTCCTTTATGTATGCCTTTAACGAAAACTACATTTTGCCTTTTTCGCACGATGAAGTGGTGCACGGCAAATGCTCCATGCTCAACAAACAGCCAGGCGATATATGGCAAAAGTTCGCCGGGCTTCGTGCGCTCATAGGGTATCAATACGCACACCCAGGCAAAAAGCTCACCTTTATGGGCAGTGAATTTGCACAGTTTATCGAATGGAAAGACGATGACTGTTTGGATTGGTTTTTGCTCGTATACCAAAAGCACCCCGAGTTTAAAAAATATATAGAACACTTAAATTTCTTATACAAGAGCACCCCTGCGCTGTATGAAATGGACAACTCATGGGGAGGCTTTACGTGGCTCAATGCAGACGACAAAGAGCGTTCTGTGTGTTCCTTTTTAAGGTGGGATCATAAGGGCAGAGCCATCGCTGTAATCACCAACTTTACGCCTTCTGCTTATGAAAACTATAAGTGCCCTTTCCCCTTTGCTGCAACGCTCACAGAAGTGCTCAACTCGGATGACGAAATGTATTGTGGCAGTGATGTAAAAAACACAGAGAACATCAAGACAAAAAAAGAAAACATCATGCAAATGCCCTATTGTGTAACCTTGCGTTTGCCCCCTCTTGCCACTGTGTTTTACACGATCAAAAAACATCCCGTAAGAAAAACAACAAAATCCAAAACGAATACTATTTAAACGTTTACAGAACGCACAAAATATTATATAATAGTAGAGGAAATTCATTTTCCCAAGTGATTTGATATAATTTGGAGGCAGTACATGCAGTTTTACCAGGAGGACGAAAAGAAAAGCAAGGCAAATAAAGCAATTACAATTGCTGTGTTTGTGCTTATTATTGTAGCAGTTATATTTATGCTTCGCCTATTTATCGGGGGAGGCAAAAACATCAGAGCAGATAAATTGCGTTGTGTTGCCACGCAAGAGATTATGCCTTTTGGGAACACTGTGCTCTTTTACGATGGCACTTCGCTCGTGTGTTTAAACTCAAACGGCTCCGAAAAATGGTCGTATGCTGTGGGGGAAGATGCCTCTTTTGATGCTTGTGACAGCGCTGTTGCCATATGGTCAGGCTCTCAGCTTTCCATTTTGGATAGAAATGGGCACTCTACGTATGATGATAATATGGGTGAAAGCATTCAGTTTGCTCGTATTTCAAGCAAATATGTAGGCGTGGTATTGGGGGATGATAATTCCATCAATCAAGCTTCACGCCTTGTGATATTAGACCTTTATGGCAACAAAAGAGATGAAGAAAATGCCGCCTATGAGGACAAGTTGATACTTGATTTGGGCTTTTTTGCAGACGGCGAATACTTGTGGACAACGTCTATGAACTTGTATGGCACTGTGCCTTCCACCACACTCAACACCTATCAAGTGGGCGTTATGACGATTGGAGACGTGGACCTTGGCGACACCATTACGTATAAAATCGTGTATGCAGACACCAATTTGCACGCCATCAGCACACGTCAAATGCGCACCTATGACTATCGTGGCAAACAAGATATTGACAGCACCCAGCTCGTTTACGGCTGGCAACTCATTGACCATGCTGAAAAAAACAATCAAGCAGAGTTGCTCTTTGCGCCTACAAGACAAACGAACGACTTATACCAAATAACACAGTTGCGCTACCTCTATGGTAAAACAGACAAGCGCTTTACTTTGCCTGATGCGTGCGTGGGCGCTTCCTTTATGGGCAACAAAATTTACGCTTTTTCAGATGATGGTATTTATAGAGCAGACATTTCTGGCCAACGCTTTTCCGTTGCCTCGCTCCCTGCCAACATGGGCCCTGTAACCTCTTATATTGGGCTTTTGTCCAACGGAGTTGCTCTGCTTGCTTGTGAAAATGACGTATATGCGGTGACAGTACCGTGACGCACGAACAAGGGCTTTACCTGCACATTCCTTTTTGCGAAAGAAAATGTGCTTACTGCGATTTCGCTTCTTTTTCGCATCAGGAGGACAAGATACACCCTGTGCTTTTAAAAATGCAAGAGGACATAAAAAGAGCAGCAGACACATATAAAGACAGTGTCCTTTCCACCCTGTACATAGGAGGTGGCACCCCTTCCATTGTGCCTCCAAAATGGATGGACAGTTTATTGAGCACAGTGCACAGCTGTTTTACATTGAAGGAAAATGCAGAGCTTTCTTGCGAAATGAACCCTTCCAGCGTAACGGACGAATTTTTGGACGTTTTAAAACATAACAAAATCAACCGTTTGAGCATGGGCATACAATCCTCCAAAGAAAACATATTGCACGTACTCTCTCGCATTCATACCTTTGATGATGCTGTGCACACCGTCCATAAAATCAAGGCGCATGGCTTTCATAACTTTAATGTGGACATGATGCTCGGCATCCCAACGCAAACACTGCAAGACGTAAAAGACACTGTAAAAGCTTTTGTTGACCTTGACCCCACCCACATTTCCTGCTACGGGCTGATCGTGGAAGAAAACACAAGGATGCACCAAGACATTGAAAAAGGGGTGCTTTGTTTGCCCGATGAACAGGAGGAGCGTGCCATGTACTACACAGCACGAGAAATGCTCCAAAATGCAGGATACTTGCAATACGAAATCAGCAATTTTAGCAAAAAAGGGTACATGTGTCAGCACAATGTGGACTGTTGGCAGAGAAAAGAGTATATCGGCATTGGGCTGTCTGCCTGTGGGTTTACCCAAAACGTGCGTTACCAAAACGCTTGCACAATAAAACAGTATTTGGAAAATACACAGCCTACGCTCACGTATATCAGCCAAAAAGATGCCATGTTTGAAAGCATCATGCTTGGGCTTCGCCTCACACAAGGTGTCAGCTTAGCGCAGTTTGAACAAATGCACCACGTATCTTTAGAAAGTGTGTATTTAGAAAGACTCAAAAAGCCTTTAAAAGAGCAGTTGGTCACGCTCCAAAATGGGTACTTAACACTGACCCAAAAGGGCATGGACATGCAAAATGCCGTGCTTGTAGAGCTGATGGACTAAAAAACTTTTTTGTATACCACAAACTTTTTATCTATTTGGGAACAAAATACAGTGCCTCTCCGTTTAATAGGAGAAGACAGATGAGAAGGAGAAGATCACCATGACCAAGACTAAAAAGCTACTGTTTTTGCTCACTTTACTCTGTGCCCTGTGTGCAGTCAGTGCATTGGCTGAATTTGCCGTTGTAGACAACACAAGTTCATTAAACTTGCGTGAAGGCCCTGGGTATGATTATAACAAAATCGGCTCTGCCTCCAAAGGCGATTGGGTGCAAATAGAAGGAGAAGCATACGGTTTTTACGCTGTCACTGTGATTAAAACAGGCAAAACAGGGTATATGGACAGAAATTACCTCACCACTGCTTCTCAAAGCACAGGCTCTAACATGGGCACTGTGAACAACCCCAAATCCACCTCTTTTTTAAACCTACGTGAAATGCCCAGTTACAGCGCCAAAGTGCTTGGCATTTACTACAATGGCGCACAGTGCGTCATTCTCTCTGAGTACAACGGCTGGTATGAAGTGCAGATTGACGGCATGACAGGGTATTTTCGCCGTGAATTTGTGCGGGTGAGTGGCTCAGCAGGCAATGTGAGCACTGCCACCATTGTAACGCCTGGCAGCACCTCCTTGAACTTACGAAGCGGCCCTTCCACCTCGTATGACGTGTTGGGCAAATATTACGGTGGCCGTGTGGTGAGCGTGCTTTTAAAGGGCAACAGCTACTACAAAGTGTCGGTAGATGGCAAAGAAGGGTACATGGCAAAGAGTTACCTTTCAGAGTCTGGATCTTCTTCTAGTTCTTCAGGCACGCACAAGCCCACCACCAAAGGCTATGTTATTGTGAACAATCCCAACCATGGCAACTATTTAAACTTGCGTGAACAGCCCACCACTTCTTCCAAAATCCTTGCGCAATACAAAAATGGTACACGCTTTGAAGTGATTGCACAAGGGGAAACATGGTGCAAACTCTACGGCTCTGCAAGTGGCAGAGTGGGCTATATGATGACCAAGTATTTAAAGTTCTACGGTCTCCCAGGAATTGCCTATAAGACGGTCAAAAACAACAATTCTTACGTCAACTTGCGTACAAAGCCCAGCCAACAGAACAGCTCTGTGCTTGTGCGTGTGCCCTCTAACAAAACAGTCACTGTGCTCACCCCAGGAGATGAATGGACGCAAGTGCGCTACCAAAACCAAGTGGGCTATATGATGACATACTTTCTTAAATAAAACACATTTTAATATTTTCTATAACAAAAACTGCAACGTGCATATGCGTTGCAGTTTTTATATGCAAGTAGAATGAAAGATTGTATTAAGAAGGATAAAACCTGCTTTCTACACGCCCTCACTATGCGTAAACACAGCCTTTTAAGGGTGAATTTTTAGCAAAAATGCCTCTCTTGTCACTTCCTTAATGGCATAAGATAGAGATGATTCTCGTTTCATTTTTTCAATTTCTTGAGGCCATGTAACAAGCGCACTTTCGTCCGAAACGATCACTTTGAGCATTCTTTTTTGCACATCTCCGTTGGACAAAAGAGCGTTCTTTTGTGGGGTGGACATGAAAATGATGTCATAATTATAATTCACACGGTTTGTATTTTCCTTAAACCATTGGAGCATTTGATTTACATACAAGACATTCTGTTCTCCATAAGTGATTTTATTAAATTCAGTAAGTGTATATTGTTCATCATTGTGCCATTCAAGGAGAGAATTAAAGATGTCTAAAGAAGGATATAAACGCAAAGGAGAGGCTGTTGTCAAGCGTTTAATTTCACCCTTTTCATATACAAAGTCTATATTTTCAAGCCCATTATGGCAAAGCGTTTCAAATTCTTTTGAAGCAAGCCAATCATAAAGAGATAAAATGACATGCATTTTTTCATCTGTCACATTGCTTGAAAAATAACTTTCTGACCAGTGCAAACTCGTTGTAAAGCGATATCGGTTGCCATCCTCAGCTTGAAAAGAAGGCAAAACAAGCACCATATCTTGTGCTTTATCCAACATATTTTCTTCTGCAAGCATATCGAGCACCATGTAGTATTGTGCACAAAGTGCCCCTGTTTTGCCCTCAATAAAGTCCTTCACGGCACTTTGGGTGGATGTATAGGCAAAGTTTTTGTCTATCAACCCTTGTTGATACATGAGGCGCACTTCTTCAAGCGCCCCAGCCGTTTTCTTAGAGCAATATGCAGGCATCCACTCATTATCTTCATATATCCACCCTCTTTCCGTGTTGGAAAGTTCGGGAAACAAGGAGAGATAAACCGCTTCAAAGGTGTTTAAATGAGAGGCTGTCAGCCCTTCTGTGTCTATTTTTCCATTGCCGTCCAAATCGCTTGTGGTCACTTGATGCAAATACGCTTTAAAGGCTTCAAAAGTGTCTGGCGCTTTGATACCAAGCTTTTCAAGGTAGTCTTTGCGCACCATAATGCACCGATCCAGCGCCCACATTTCTTCTTTTGAATAAGTCAAGCGAGGCACAGCATAGAAGGTGCCATTATCCCTTTTAAAGCGTGTATTATAAGGCAAATCAAGGTATGCTTGCAGATTTTTATACTGCGTCAAATCCTTAGGCAAGGGGCGTATTTTCTCTGTTGCAATCCAGCTTTCATACTGCGAAGTACCCAAAATGTCGTTTGCAATGATGTCGGGCAAATTGTCTTCCGCCGCCATTTGGCTAAACCACTGCTTGTAATTGTCGTAAGAAATCACGGCAGGCACAAACTCAATGCCAAATTTATCCTCTACAAAAGTCAAAAAAGGATCTCCCATCATCTGCTCTGCGCCATGCCACATAGCAAGGCTGATGGGCATCTTTTCTTTGGCTTTTTCTTCCACTTTTGGGGGTGTGCTTTTGCATCCCGCAAACAGCCACACACTGCATAGTAAAAACAGACAAAGGACGCCATATTTTTGGTACTTTTTCATGCCTTTTAAACCCTTTCATCTATAAAAAAATTGTACATTGTTTATACTTGCTTTTTTCATAAAAAACGTGTACAATACTATTATACATCAAAGGACGGGAGAATGCTATGGTTAAATGGTTCAAAAGTATGCACATTTACACGCAATTTTCTATTATTTGTTGTATTACGCTTGTTTTGATGCTTTCTTACATGGGCTTTTCCTTTAAAAAGGCAGAAGAAACGGCAAAAAATGCGTATATGGAGTATGAAAACAACTTGGTATCGCAGGTAGAAGAAACGCTTGCGCTCAATCACAACCTTTACTCCAAAATCATGCGCCTCATTTCTTACGACAAAGATGTACAATCTTTTTTGCTCGCCAAAAAAGAAACAGAACGCATTGATGCATACTCTACGTTAAAGCGCACACTCATTGAAGTGGCAACGCTGAGTGACGGCATATATGATATCGTGATTGAAGACAGAGAGGGCAACACATACGGCCTTGCAGATTTTCAGGTTGAAATCCCTAAGTTATCCCTGCTCAACAACGTCCCCTCCGTAAGCAACTTAATGCACAGGAAGCTCTCTAACTCAAGCATTGCATACTTGGTAATGGGCAAAAACATTGCCTCCATCGACAGCTATGACCAGACCAACCAAACAATTGGCAAAGTATACCTTGTGCTCACGCCCTCTGCCCTGATTGAAAATCAAAAAAAAGAAATGCACCCTTCTGTGGGCGTAGTTCTAACGGATAAGAACAATCAACTACTTTTTTCCAACACAGATAAAGTGACGGCACCTACGCTTCAACGCTTTATTGAGGAAAAAGATGCACGCTTGCATAAAAAAACAGATGCTCTATTTTCCTTTCCCATTTACTCTTTTTCTCTGTTTGACACAAACAAACTCCTTGTGAAAGAGAATAACTGGATACAGATTTGGGCGTTTAACACCATCATCGTGCTCGTTTTTCTTTGGTTTATCTACCTTAAAAATTTAACAAAGCCCTTAAACAAATTGCGCAAATATATTGTGAATATGGACAATATTGCAAAAGATTTGCCCAAAAAACGTTTGACCTTATCTGGATATAAAGAAGCCGAAGTGATCGCCAATGAGTTCAACAGCTTATTAGACAAATCCACTGCACTCACAAAGGCACTTTTGGAGGCGCAAACAAGGGCATATGAAAGCAGTTTGCTCTTAAAACAGTCCGAGCTTGCGCATTTAAGAAGCCAAGTCAACCCACATTTTCTCTACAACACGCTTGAAACGATGGTGGGCATTGCGTACACCAACAACCAAAAAGAATTGGCTGAAATTGCACGCTCTTTAAGCTTAATCTTTAAATTCAGCATCAAGGGTGACAGCAGTGTACCCCTTAAAACAGAATGGAAAATTGCTCAAAACTATGTGCGCATTCAGCATTACAGGTTTGAAAAGCGCTTTGATGTTCAAATGACGCTCGATAAGGATTTGGAAATGCTCATGGTACCCAAACTCGTTTTACAGCCTGTGATCGAAAATGCCATCATCCATGGCATTGAACAGAGTGAATCGCACTGCACATTGACTGTGTGTGCAAAAGCTGTGAACAACGTATTGCACCTTTATGTAACTGACGATGGCGAAGGCATGGACGAACACACGCTCCGTGATATCCAAAACAGCTTGCAGGATAATGATCGCCTCACCAAGTCACACATGCAAACAAAGCATATTGGCATTTTAAATGTAGACAGCAGAATTAAGCTTCAATATTCAAACGATTATGGCATACACATTGAAAGCCAAAAAGGAAAAGGCACAAAGGTTGAAATCACGTTGCCTTTGGAAAGCAAAAAGATAGAAGAAACTCTTTTGAACAAACAGGAAGGAGAAACATAAAATGTATCGACTCATGATTGTAGATGATGAAAAAATGGTCATCAACAGCCTTGTGTTTGGTTTTGACTGGCAAAAAGCAGGCTTTGTGGTGGTCGCCACAGCGACAAGCGCCAAAGAAGCGCTCTTGCTCTGTGAAAAGCTCAACCCAGATGTCATTTTAACGGACATTAAAATGCCAGGCATGACGGGCTTAGACTTGATGAAAGCGTGTCAAAACCAAGTTTCTCCACCCAAATTCGTGGTCATTAGTGGTCATGCAGACTTTGAGTATGCAAAAGGAGCGCTCAAGTTGGGTGCTGTTGCTTACTGCTTAAAGCCTTTGGAAGAAGAAGAAATATTAGACGCCTTGGACACTGTTCAAAAAGCCATTATTGAAAATCAAGATTTAAAAGCCATGCACCTAAAAGCTTTTTTAGATACACCAAACAAGGACACAGTTTCTCGTGTGCTATCGCACATGCACATATCAGGTGCTGTGGGGGTTGCGCTGTCCATTGGCGATATGCAGGATATTTTCAAAGGGCACATTCAAGCGCTTTCTTTTCACATTTCTGAAAACACATACTTGTATTTCTTCCCAAAAGACCCTCAAAATTTAGAAGATTATGCCTTTAAATCTGCCCTTTTAGGTGCAGTTACCTCAGGCAAAATCAAAGCTTTTACATATGACATTACAGAAGATATCTGCACCTATTTGCTCACCAGCTGGCATTTACTCTCTAACAGTTTGTATGTTTCTTTCTTTTCAGAAGATCGTGTAGCGATTGGAAAAAGAACGGAAGAAAAGCTAAACACTGCCTTTTTAAAAGATGAAGTCACCCCTCTTTTAAACGCCAACAGACCCAAAGAAGTGCACAAGCTTTTAACCACATTTTTGGAAGAAAAAACCGTGATCTTTACCATGCAAGAAGCGCTCACCATGTACAATTTGTTATCTGCCCTCATGACACGCTTGCTCAACACACCCCCTCAACGTTCTTTGCGCTATGGCTATGAACTTAGGCACTTGTTTTCAAACTTTGATGAAATGCTCCAGTTCTTCATTCGCCGTTTGGGGCATGTGTATCAAAAAGTGGGCGACATACAAACTGTGCAAAATGAAACGCTCAAAAACATACTCTTAGACATTGGACACACTTTTACGCAAAACATTTCTTTCCAAGAAGTGTGTGAGGCACACGCCATTAGCCCCAGTTATTTATCCCAGCTTTTTAAAAAAGAAATGCAAACCACCTTTACCAATTACCTAAATGATTTGCGCATTGACTATGCCAAGGAGTTGCTTGAAAACACGAGTACACTTGTTGTGCAAGTGAGCGAACAAGCAGGATATGACAATTATTTGAATTTCACCAAGCTCTTTAAGAAAAAGACAGGCATGACCCCCAAACAGTATAGAACTTTCTGTATTCAAAATGTAGACAGTTTCTAAACATTGACACGCATAGACAGCTTTTCAAGCTTCTATATACATCATTTTTTCTTATTTTAAAGGAGATCTTTATGGACATCATTTCAGCTTCTGACAGAGAGATATTGCGCAACCGAGCCAAAATCCACCTTGAATTTGCTTCTGACGAAAAGAATGCAAAAATCCTTAAAATGTGGGAAAATCTCCAAAACAAAAAGAGGGACACACCCACCGTGCGCCTCTTGTTTTCCAACTTTGTAGACGAAGTGATCACCCCTCGCTTAACTTGCGAAGGAGAAAAAGCACGCCAAATCGAAGCACAAATGCTCAGCACTTTGGTGGGCAGAGAATTGTTTGACGATGATACCCCTTTAAGCAAAACCTTTGATATTGCGTTTTGTGGGCACGTCAGTCCCTTTGGTGCAAATGCACAAATCACACGTGCCACAGGCAAACATGAAAAAGGCTTTCACATCGACCCTCTTTTTGAAACATTAGAAGAAGGTATGCATCTGTTAGAAGGGGGCGATTTCTCCTTTGACGAAGCATATTTGAACAAGAAAAAAGAAGTGTTAGAAGATGTGTTTGGCGATATCTTGCCCTGCCGCTTTGTCACCCCTTCTTTGGGTGGTTCCATCACCAACCCTCTTGTACATTTAATGGGTATGGAAAATTATTACATTGCTATGCTCGATGAACCAGACGAATTGCACCACGTGATGGACATGGCAACAAGCGTATACGAAAGATATTATGACTATTTAGAAGAAAAAGGCTTGCTCTGCCCCACCCACGATGTCAGCCCCATTGGGCAAGAAAGCTTTGCCTTTAACAACGATTTACCCAAGGACAAGGCTGTTAAAACGACTGATTGCTGGGGCTTTTTAGAGTCACAAGAAACAACAGCTGTATCTCGTGATACCTTTGGCGAATTTGTATTCCCCTATCAAGACCGTTTGGTCAAGCGTTTTGGGCTTTTATCCTACGGATGTTGCGAAACGGTGGAACACTCTTTTGAGTATTTTGACAAGTGGAAAAACTTGCGCAAACTCTCTGTATCTCCCTTTAACAATGAACGCAATGTAGGCGAAAAACTCCGTGGTACAGACATTATTTATTACAGCAAACCCCGTGCCGAGTTTGTGACCAACAGAGGCCCCATTGATGAAGATGCGCTGGAAGAAAACTTTAAAATGGTGTGCGAAAGTGCCTCTGGATGCTTGTTTGAAGTGGCGCAAAGAGAAGTGGGCACCATCTTTTCTGACATTGAAAGAGGCAAGCAGTATGTAAACCTTTTGCGTAAATACATCCAAAAATACTGGAAACCTTGATTACGCCCTTCTTGAGCCTTTTAAAAAGTAAATGATACGCTGAGCAAATTTTTGTACTCCTAAAAAACTTGACAATTTTCATTTTTTATGAGATACTCTTGTTGCGTAAGGTGACTATTTTGTTGCCCAAGGTGATACCGCAAACAGGAGAAAATCCTGTTTGCGGAATTTTTTTTAGGAGGCTATTTGGTGAATAACTCAATTTCCAAAAACTTTACGATGGGTGGACTGCTCAAATTTACATTACCCAGCATGATTATGATGGTATTTGTCGCCATTTATTCTATGTTTGGAAGTATCATGGCTTCTCAATATATTGGTGAAAATGCGCTTTCTGCCATCAATATTGTTTTCCCTCTATTTTCCTCCGTGCTTGCAGTTGCCATCATGCTCGCAACAGGTGCCAATGCAATCATTGCTTCTAATTTAGGGGAAGGCAATAAGCAAAAGGCTCGTGAAAATTTTACACGCATTTTCTTGTTCGGTACTTTTTTAGGTGTACTATTTTCTATACTCTCCATTCTATTTCGCCACCCCATCATCCTTTTTTTAGGCGCAAGTGCAGACCTTGTTCCTTTGTGTGAAACATATTTAATCGGTTACGCACTTGCATTTCCCTTTCTGTTTTGGCAAGTATATGCACAATACTTTTTTGTCACCGTGGGCAAACCAACATTTGGTATGGTCATTGTCATCATAGGTGGGTTGCTGAACATACTCGTGTCTTATGTGACGATCGCTGTGCTTAAAATCGGCATTTTAGGGGCTGCATTGGGGGTTGGCATCTCTTATTTTATCCCTGGTTTCATATTTTTTGTGTATTTTTTAACACACAAAAAGGGGCTTTTGTATTTTGTGAAACCTAAAAAGCACAAGCTTTTTCTCACAAAAACATGTACAAACGGATCTTCTGAAATGGTCACAAACCTTGCCATTGCTGCTGTAACTGCCATGTTAAACCTCCTCATGATGCGTTTAAAAGGAAATGACGGCATCGCTGCTGTGAGCATCATTACGCAATTTCAATTTGTTCTTAACTCGCTCTACATTGGATTTGGTGGTGGGGTTGCCCCCATTTTCGCCTACGCAAATGGTGAAAAAAATCATACACAAGTTAAAAACGTATTCAAAATGTCTATGATTTTTGTAAGCATCAGTTCCTGTGTGTTGGTGCTCTTGTGCCTGCTTTTTAGCACACAAATCATCAGTATATTTTTACATCCAAGCAGTTCTGCTTTTTCTCTTGCCAAAAATGGATTTGTGATTTTTTCTCTTGGTTATCTTTTTGCAGGCACAAATATTTTTGCCTCTGTATTCTTTACATCCTTATCGAATGGCAAAATATCAGCACTCATTTCTTTCCTGCGCACCTTCGTTTTCATTGTAGGCATGTTGCTCATTTTGCCCAACCTTTTAGGGGAAACTGGCGTGTGGCTTTCCATTCCTATCGCTGAAATATTAGGTACTATCGTCAGCATATACTTACTCAAAAAATATAAAAATACATATCATTATTAAGGAGGTTTTATCATGAACAAGGTAATTACTTTAAGTAGGCAATTCGGATCTGGTGGGCGTGAAGTGGGCAAAAGGTTGTCCGATATACTGAACATCCCATTTTACGACAAAGAAATTATTCAAAAAATTGCGCAAAAAACGAACTTAGATCCTGAGTACATCCAAGAGCATCAGGAACATTCAAGCTTTTTCCAATACCCCATCACATTTGGGCGCACTTTTTCCATGCCCTACTTTGCACCCAGCGACACCATTCAAATTGAACAAACAAAT